>JAAVHL010000112.1 GCA_014799735.1 Ruminococcus sp. | reverse complement strand
TTGGCAGCTTCCTCAACGTCTGTATCTATCGGCTTCCGGTGGGAGAATCGCTTACCAAAAAGAATTCTCACTGCATGACCTGCGGTACGCCGATCAAATGGTACGACCTTGTACCCGTTTTCAGCTGGCTTTTTCTGAGGGGAAAGTGCCGCGCCTGCGGTTCAAAAATTTCGGGCAGATACATACTTGTGGAAAGTCTCACGGGAATACTTTTCGTTCTGACCTTTCTAAGGTTTGACGTTATTGTGGACGGGCTCATCTACCCTGCCCTGCTGTGTCTTTTTATTGCGGGACTTATCGTTATCGGCTTTGAGGACTACGACACCCAGCAGATGACGGTCGGCGTACTTCTGTACCTCGCCGTTGTTGCCGCCGTGACAAGGATACTCACAACTCTGCTTCCCACAAAGGTCAGGGGATGTGATGTTACAGTTACCGACGGACTTATAGGAATGTTCGCTGTCAGCGTACCGTTCCTGATATTCGGATTTGTGATCACTCCGCTTATTTACAGCCTTATCATCAGCGAGGACTGCAAAGCTGCGAGAAAGATAAAAAAGAGATTAAAGAAGATGTCCGAGAACGACAAGGAGCGTGCCAAGCTTCAGAAAACTCTTGACAAGCATCTTTCCGAGATCGAGAAAACGGGACCCGTATACGGCTTCGGAATGGGGGACGTTATCCTTATGGCTGCGGGGGGACTTATGCTCGGCTGGAAAGCCGCGGTAGTCGCCGCGTTTGCAGCAATAGTTCTCGGCGCGCTGTACGCGCTGATACTCAAGATCAGATCGGCACATTCGGACGGCGAAGCGGTCAAAGCCTTTGCTTTCGGACCGTTTCTCACCGCCGGACTTGCCTTTGCCTCGTTCTTCGGAACGAAGCTTGTTGATATGTACATCAGCTTCCTTACCGTACCGGCAATTCCTCCGATGTAAAAAGCAAAATTTATTCGGGGCGCGTTCTTTCGGGGACGCGCCCCGATTTTTTGTTTTACGTCAGAATGTCATTACTGCAAAACGCTGCGAACAGCCTCTAAGCCCTCTTCGCCGGGATTAAGGTAAACGATATATACCTTTGTACCCATGCCTGTCGAAGCTGTGGGATTAAAATCAGCTATATCAAATACGCCTGCCTTTGAAATTCCGTGATCGGAAGCGCCCGCAAGGTTTTTGCACATTACATCGCCTTCCGTTTTAACATTAGCGCCCTTTTCAGTAACGATCGAGCCGCCTCCAAGCTTGCTGTAAGAGGATACCGTAAGTCCTATGCCGTCCTTAGCCTCCCAGGTTTCACCTGACAGTAAGCTTTTGGTTTGGAAATTGACTTTGGTAGGATCGCCGCAAAAGAAAGCCATAGTATAGCTTCTGTCGCCGTAATACGCCTCGCCTAAAGCCATTCTGCACGCTTCTGCCTTGTCGGGATCCTCAGCGTCGTTCGTGATCGCCTTGTACTTCTTATAGGTAGGGTCTGTTCCATCCGAATAAGAGGTGTCGGGAATAAACTTTCTGCGAAGGATACGTCCTCTCCAGCCGTTGACATGGTTATAGCTGTAAGCTGTCTTGTTGTCGATGATGATTACCTCTGCACACCGCTCGATAGCTTCCTTTGTGTTTGTAGCGTTAGGCTTTGCGGGCTCAGGCGTAGGACCGACAACAGCGGGAATATCGACGATATTGTTTGCATCGATATAAGCGTCAGCAAAAGCGTCAACAGCGTCCTTAACGGTGCTTTTCTTATCGCTTGTGTACAGTCCCAGATTGGTAGCATAGCGCATGGATTCGGAAACATACTGGATCATGCCGTTCTGAACGGTACGCTGATTTTCGTACAGAGTAGCGTCAACATAGGTTTCCCTGATTGGCTTGAACATCTGCATGATGGCCGTCATCAAGATGGCAAGGATCGCCATTACGATTATAAGCTCAACAAGAGTAAAGCCTTTTATTTTTTTCATTTAAAGCCCTCCCCCTTATGTCTTAGTGTGACCTGTGATATATTTATATCTCAGGTTAATGTCATCGTCTTTTCCGGAAGAGTTCATAAAGTAGTCCTTATACTGCGCGTCAAAAGATGTTGACGAGCTGTTTACGTCATTATTGTCGCGGCTCATAAGCACGTAAACGTCCACAGGAAAGCTGTAGGTGCTATCCGCGATCCTGTCGCCGGTATTGAAAGTATCGCTCAAAGGATCCGCAGTTGATTTGACCTTTGTAAGCTTAACATAATTGTAATTGGTCGACTGCGTCTTTCTATGCGGAGGATACTTTGTTGTGCTTGTTTTCTTTGACTCATTATCGGCAACATTTGAGGTGCTGCCGTAATAGACCGGAACAGCCTGAGTGTCCGTATACCGCTCAACATAAGCCATCTGATTTGAAATGCTGGTGTTGAGGATATGATTGTTTCTGTTCCGCTGAGCAACGCTCGCATAGATCTGCGCCATTGTCAGCGAAGCAATTCCCAGAACGGCAAGAGCGACAAGACACTCGATAAGCGTAAAGCCTTTGAATCGTTTTTTCATAGTCTCTGCCTCCTTAATTTCTGGTGTACTGATATGCCTGCCACTGATGGATAGGATCGCCCCTGTCGCCGTCGTCCTCAAGATCGGGGTTGATGTAGGCTACGCCCGTGTTGTTAGGCAATGTAGCACCCTTTACCAGTGCCGATCCTACTATACATACAGGCGTACCGGTCGTGGTGGTGCCATTGTATTGCAAAGTATCAGTCATGCTTCCAGCTGAAGCCAGACCTAAATTTGTGTCCGGAGCGTATATATAGCCTGTAAGCCGGCAGTCATTTGATACTTTAAAATCGCTTCCTGTAAAGTAGTAATAAATCTTGGGAACCTTTATTCCGTTTCCTGCAACGCTGCCTACCTTAAGGGCATCAACACCCGCGCCGACATCCAAACCTTTTACCGCACCGTATGTTGTCTGGTTGTAAACTTCAAGCTTAGCAAAAGTATTGCTCCACGCGCCGCCGCCGGCGCCGACAGCGTCAACATCACCCACGATCTTAAGCGTGGTATCGTCGTCTACCAATATCATGCATTCGTTGCTGTATCCCCATGACGCCGTTTCGTCAAGCAGCAGCACAACAGTACCGCCGCCTTTTATGCGAAGCTTGCTGTTGCTTGTTTCATTCCATATGCACTTTACTTCTCCTCCGCCTGTATCAATTACGCGGGTGAAGTCTATGCCGTACTCACTGCCGCTTGAATACAAATCGGTAATCCTATCGGAAATACCCGTATCTGAAGACGTAAACAGCTTTGTTTTATCCGTCATGGTATCAATGTCAGCCATTGTCTGCGCGCTCTTTACAACAGGTCTTACTGTACTGTCGGGCAGAGTAACGGTAACACGGTTTCCGTCTTCGTCCTTCGCGTAGTAGTTGTCAAAGTTCTGTACGTGGGTCTCAAGCTGCTTATTGTGTGACCTTCCCGGAAGCGGCACTTCGATCTTTGTTCCGTCGTCGCCCTCAGCCGTAGTGGGAAGCGGATCTATTATATCGGCTACGTCGGGTATATTAACCCAGAAATGATCAGTTATCTGCGAGAAACCTGTACCAAGAACATCCGGCAGATTACCACTTGCATCTCTTACACTTCCGGTAAAGTAAATTGTACCTGAACCTTTATGGATAGCGGTAGTGATAGGTGTATCTCCGCCGGAAGTAAAAAGTCCGGTTTTGTCGCTTGTGTAAGCAGTACCTAATATAACATCGCCGTCAACATAAATATCGCCATTATAGCTTGAATCATCTGCATTTATCTCAAGTCCGCTGCAATACATTGTACAAGAACTGTCAAACGCCACAGAACTTGATCCTATTTTTATTGTCTCAGCAACCACGTCAACATTCATAAACGGACTACCGCTAAGACCTCCGCCGGTGCTAAGCTCACCGCCGATAAATACAAAAGGCGCATTTTCATCATCATTGCCAAGCATAGGGCTCGTGTTATTATAAACGTAAAAATGATCGTTAGCCGCAATCTTTAAATTTCTTCCGACAACAAGGTTTTCACCGCTGCCGAGATAGATCTTAGGACCGTTTGAGTCCATCAGAAAATCTTCCTCAACGTAAACAGGTCCGTAAACGAAACCGTCGTTGGAGCCCCAGTTAATGGTGTTTTCAGCGGACATACCGCCGAGAATACTCATATTATCAGAACCTGTTCCGCCGAACGCCGTAATAGCTCTGCTGGAGTTATTAACGGGAGGCTCGTTGGAATTGCAGATAAGAACAGCAGTTCCCTCAACGCCGCGGATCATGGTCGTCGCAGTGATCTTCAGACGCATTTTATCCTTTTTACGGTTTCCGTTTGCCACAGCCTTAACTACGTCCGTGTAATTCTGAGGAGAGGAAAGGAACGTTTTGATCTGATCCTCATCACCGTTGAAGGTCGCGATCTTATCCTTTACCTTCATACCAACGTCAGGGCCGCTTGTCAGAACGTCGTCGCTCATATTGTACTCACGGCTCAGAACCTCAATGGTGATCCTAGCCTTTCTTTTGTCCGCCAATTCACCGAAGTTATGTGATCCGGAGCCGTCGCCCGCCGATACTCCTCCCATAAGCTTCGGGAATTCCACCTCGTAAACTATCGACGATTCATACGTCGTAGCCGTACCCACAACGCCGAAATTAGTAAGATATTCGTCCTTTTTGTTCGGAGATGTAAGCGTTCCCGCATATGTTGTAAATTCGGTCTGAAGCAAGTTCTGGATACTTTTGGGTACATCAGCGTCAGCCGTATCCTTGGTCTTGAGCTTATACAACTCAAGCTGCAGCGCAAGACCCTGCTTCATATCAGCGGTCTCACCGTCTCCATAATTGTATGTTATTTTGCTTCCGCCGTCAGTATATGCATAGTACGCCTTGTCGTACAGCAGATTCTGTGTGAAAACATCAAGAGCAGAACGAGCCGAATAGTATGCCTGATTCTCTTCATACTTAGTGTAAATACGCTGACTGGCAGTAGTTACCACCGTCAAGGTCGCCATAAGCATGATGATCAGAACAAGCATAACGGTCAGTATCATGATAAGTACCGTACCGCCAAGACTTTTTAGCCGCTTGCCTTTCATTGTCAACCACCCTTTCTCTCGGATTTCGTCTCTTAAAATATTAAATACTTGTTTAATCGGCTAAAACCGATAAACCAAAATGATTTATCGGTTTGCCTCAGCGGCATTTTAAGCCGCCGGTTCAGCAGCCTCCTCGGCTGCGGGCTCAATCGGTTTTATCTCATCGGTTTCCTTGAGTACTTCTTCCACGTTCAGCGGGAAGATCGAGTACATCGTAAGGTTTATGCTTGCATCCGCATTCGCGTCGGTAGAATCGCTTTCGGCATTTACCGAATTAAGAACGATCGTTTTCTCATCATCGGCAAGTCTGTTCATTACATCATACACCTTATTGATGGAAGCGTTTTCCAGCTTGAATGAGAATGTCATATTTGTTACACCGATTATCGTATTAGGATATGTCTGAGCCGGAACACCGTTGTACAGATCATAAACCTCCTGAGGAAGCTCATTGTAAAGATCGGCGTTCATCTTGTTTTCATACGCAAGATAATTCTGCTTTGCGACTGTATATCTGTTTATAGCAGCAGCAGTCGTATAAGACGTGTTCATAGAAGTTATATTCAGATTCAAGCTTGAAAGCGCATCTCTGATATAAGTTTCGTTTACGTAAGGGTGTGCCTCGTCAAGGAATATCTCCTGCTTTTCGCCGATCTCCTCAGCGGTTGCCTTCATGTTATCGATTATATCGGAAAGCGTTCCGATCTTAGCATCAATATTCTCCTTTTCCTGCTGCTTTGCGGCAAGATTGGCCTTGGCGATCTCAACATTTTCAAATTTAGGCTTTATAAAAATGAAGAATCCCGCCACAAGAACCAGAATAACCATTACAACGATAAAGATTACCTTATCTCTGTACGAAAGCTTTAAATTCATTTGTAATCACCTGCACTTTCTAACTATATCAGTCTGCCGATTCGGCGGACTGTTCAGCGTCCTCTGCCGGCTCCGGCTCAACTGGACGCATGGAGAACGATATTGTGAACTCGTATCCCGTAGCTCCGGTATCCCTGTCCTCACTCTCCGAGAATCCGTTATACGTTACGTTCTCGAAGATGTCCTGCTCAAAGAACTTTCCTATCACTTCGGCAGGCTCGTTGACCCTGTCTGCAGTGCATGTCACCGTAAAGAAGCCGTTTCCGTAGGCAATAGTGTTCCATTTCACGCTTGTGCCGGAGAAATTCGCTTCGATATCCTTGATAACGTCTGTGGTGAGCATCGGGAGCGAACCGTAGTTATCATATGCTATGTCAACATATTCCTTAACTTTATTGACCTTATCGGACTTTGACTGCGCCGCGTCAACGGCAGCGATCTGCGCAGCCACTTCGGGAGAATCCAGATACTCCTGTATCGCGGCAGTATCATTGATAAAGCCGTTCTCCTGAATATTTCCGAATACCCATACAGCAGCCACAACTGCCGCAGATACTGCTATCGAGCCGAATACCGCCATAGCGAACTTTGCGCCCGCACTGGTACGTCCCGAAGCGGCGTCAACCTCAATAAGGTTGATACGCTCAGTATCCTTGTTGCTGCGGAACATAGCTCCGATAGCGTTTGCGTACGCCTGGAACTCAAAGTTTTCATATCCGCCGATATTGCTGGGAACTCCCAGCAGGCTGGTGGAAATATCCATCTGCTCCAGAGCGTTTGTAAGACGGATATACTCGGTGGTATCGCCGTAGAATACAACGTTCTGTATCGGATTGTCGCCGCTTCTGGATTTCTGGAACTGGAACATTCTGAAGATGTTCTCGTTCACGGCCTCGTATATGTAGTCCTCGGAATTATCGTAGTCCTCGGGGTCGATCGACGCGAAACGCGAGAACGTGAGCTGATTGTTCTCGTACAGGTTAAGGCTTACGAAGTTGGGATCGATCTGAACGAGCAGCATAGGCATTTTTGCCTTGGACTTGGCATCGCCCAGAATGATCCTTGAGATAGAGTTGCAGGAAACCACAACCGAACGCAGGCTTATGCCCAGCATGGAGAATACCTTTCTGAAGCAGTCAACAACTTCAAAAGGACAAGCCGTTGCGAGAACCTTCATTGCCTGAACGCCCTCTTCCTCGACCTCTCCCGCGATCGTGTAGGAGATGGAATAGTCGTCGGCAATTCCCATCTGGTGCTGCATCTGATTCTGAACCATTGTCAGAAGCTGAGTACCCTTTGCCTTAGGAATGTGGATCTCCTTGAAAATGATAAGATTCGACGAAACGCTGATAACAGCTTCCTTGTCAGCCATTCTCTTGGCTTTGAGCTCGTCGTTGATGATTGTCGCCATTTTGGGTATATCTTTTATATGACCATTAACAATCAGACCCTCGCCTATGTCG
>JAAVHL010000111.1 GCA_014799735.1 Ruminococcus sp. | reverse complement strand
CTTCGCGAGCTGGGCTCAGCTCGACCAGCTAATGTCGGCGGCTTCGCCGCCTAAAGGATTGTTAATTTGTGCGTAGCGCGCTAAATCAAAATTTATACTTTTTCAAATTTTTTTTATATTTTCCCAACCCTTTTGAAATTCCACACACTATATATACAGAACGTTCTAAACAGGAGTGAAAACAATGAACAAACGCGACGCTGATATGATAATCGGGGAGTACGTCCAGAAGCTGTACGGCTTCGCGCTTAATAAGCTTGGTAATCCCGACGAGGCGGAGGAGCTGTCTGCAAGAATTATCGCCGAGGTTTACGAGGTACTTGTAAAGCGTGAAAATATCGTCAACCTGAACGGATATATTTACAAGATCGCCCACAACGTCTGGACAAGATATATCGGCAGGAAAAGCAAGTCCCGCAGCTTTGAAAGTACGGACGGCTTTGACGGTACGAACAGACTTGAACATATCCCCGACGAAAAAGACTTTGCGGAGGAATTCCAGCAAACGGAGCAGTACGGGATAATCCGCCGCGAAATTGCCTATCTTTCAAAAACTCAGCGTGAGATCGTTGTTCGTCACTATTATAACGGGGAAAAGGTCAAAACCATTGCCGCGGCTATGGCTATCCCCGAAGGCACTGTAAAGTGGCACTTGTCATGCACACGAAAGGAGTTAATGATCGGTATGGATAAGATCAGAACAATAGGAAATCTCGGCTTGCAGCCGATACGCTTTTCAAGTATGGGACATAACGGTAACCCCGGGTCAAAGGGCGACACACAAGATTTTCTCGCAAAAGTTATAACACAGAACATTGCATATGCGGCGTACCACAAGCCCCGCACTATCAACGAAATTGCCGAGGAGCTTGGCATAAACCCTATCTTTGTTGAGGACGAGGTAGCTGTCCTTGAAGAATACGGATATATGGATAAGCTTGACAACGGCAAGTACCGCACCAATATCCAAATCAGTATACCCAGTGACGAAAGGAACAATATTTACAGCGAGAGTTCAAAAAAGTATACAGAACTTTTGGCGGAAAAATTTGTCATTCCCTATCTCGAAAGCATCAAGGAAATACCCGATTTTCTTACTGTTCCCGACAACGATATAAACCTGCTTAAATGGAGCATGATATCGTTCACTATGAACAGGCTCATACCCGACGAGTACGATAATCACAAATATGCGGTAAAGCGTAAGGACGGCGGCGACTTTGTTGCACACGCTTCTTTGGACGTGCCTACCCCAAAGTCGGAAAATCCCAAGGAAAGTATTTACTGGGCTTGCGGAGATATGTGGCGTGACCCCGGAAACGAAGATGTTTCATGGGATACACCAGACCCATGGAAAAGCTGGCGGCTTGACGTATACTGGGGAAGCCGCGAGGGCTGGCGTGAAAATCGTAACGATGACTACGACAAGCTTTACTACTTCATGAAAGGCGAGCTTGCGGAAAACGAAGCTAATCTGTACGCCTACAAGCGTCTTCTTGACAGAGGCTATCTTATAAAAACCGATTCGGGCTACAAGGTAAATATCATTCTGTCCCATGCTCAGAATATGAGCAAGTGGTTTGACCTTTTCCCCAAGCCGAACGACGAGGTAAGGGCTATCTCCAAGGAGTACGCGGAGAAGATTGCGGAAGCCGACATTCTGAACCAGCCCGAGCATATGCACGAGCAGATACGCTACTACGACCAGAACGCCGCCAGCAGTCTGCACACCCATATTATGGAGTATCTGCTTGACAAGGGCGTGCTGAAGCTTCCCACAGAGGAGCAGCGCAAGGGTCTCTGCACGGTAATGTTCCTCGGACAGTAACGAGCGTGCTGACGCTGCCCGCCATACACAATTAAATAACCTCTTCCACAAGTTAATATATTTGCATTGCAAAAGGGACGGCGTTTGCCGTCCCTTTTGCTTATCGGAAGAAAATGCCGCGCCGAATAATTTTGATTCCAAAATTTAAAAATAATGTAATATTTGCCTGTAGATTGTAATTTAACTGTAAACTAAAAACCGTTGCAATTACGGAAATAAAGGTGTATAATATGCAATGTCAAACGCAAAAGGTCAGGGGGCTCATAATATGTACAACTACTGTGCAGTCATTCCGTCGCTTGATCCCGACGAGCGTATACTCAGTATCGCGGGAAAGCTCAGGGATCGCGGCTTCAAAAAAATAATCGCCGTAAACGACGGCAGCAAAACGGACGAGCTTTTTTTAAGACTGCGTGACGAGTACGGCTGCGATGTTCTTACCCACTGCATAAACTTCGGCAAGGGCAGGGGAATGAAAACAGCCATGAACCACTACATGAACGTCTATTCGGGCTCTATGGACGGCGTGGTTTTCGTGGACGGCGACGACCAGCACGATATTGACGACGTGTGCGCCTGCTGTGACTGCCTTTCGGAAAATCCGGGGTGTCTGGTGCTGGGTTCGCGGGATTTTTCAGACCCCAACGTTCCGCCCAGAAGCCGCTTCGGAAACAAGACCACCTCCCGCTTTTTCAAGCTTTTCTGCGGACTTTCCGTCGGCGACACCCAGACGGGTCTGCGTGCCATGGGAAACGATATCATACCCAAGTTTGTGGGTATAAGCGGCGAGCGCTTCGACTACGAGACCAATATGCTTCTGGAAACGAAAAATCTTGATATTCCCATAAAGGAAGTCCCAATAAAAACCATTTACATAGAGGACAACAAGCAGTCCCACTTTAATCCGATAAAGGATTCCATTGCCATATATAAAAACATTTTGGGATATATTTCCTCGTCCCTTGCGGCGTCAGCTATAGATTTAGGACTGTACTGGCTGCTTTCGGTACTGCTCGGCGGACTTGGCGGAAAGCTCCGTATCGCGCTGTCAACGGTGTTTGCGCGTATCGTGTCCTCGCTGTTCAACTACACCGTGAACAGCAAGGCGGTGTTCAGGTCGTCGGAAAACCCGAAAAAGACCATTGTGAAATATTATATCCTGTGCATAATCCAGACGGCGGCTTCCTACGGGGGAGTGTACGGTCTGTCGCTGATATTCGGACAGGAGCATACGGTGCTGATAAAGCTTCCCGTGGACTGCATACTGTTCCTGCTGAGCTTTAAGATACAGCAGAACTGGGTATTTAAAAAACGTGCTGAAACAAAGGGGTAGTTGGTTATGAGCGGTGCATCTACAGCCGCAAAGGTATTTCGTGTAATAGGAATTATAATCGGACGTTTTTTCGCCCTTGTGGGGGTGATTTTGCTTGCGGCGGTGATAATGCTTGTGGGGGTATCATACATTTTCTGCAAGGGCCCGTCGCCGCTGGCTTCGGACTTGTTCGTGGTGACAATGATGGAGACAAGCGCGCTGAAATTCGTCCCTGCAATGTTTTTCTCGGACGAGGAAATAAAGGCTATACAGGCGCGGAACTCCACTGTGGACACCCTTGAAGTAACGGACGAGTCTCTTATCGTCATTCCCACCGCCGAAGAGATCGCCGCGGACAGCGAGCGTGAGCCTCTGGAAATAATCGACATTGCGGCGTCAACCTATAAGGGTAAACTTATGATAGTCCGCGACCCGTCAAGGGTTGTAATGGCTGTACCTCCCGTTCTGGGCGCAAACGGCGAAGGCGTGCAGATCTCAAAACTGGTCGAGAACGAGGGCGGCGTTGCGGGAATAAACGCGGGCGGCTTTATTGACGTTGGCGGCGTTGGAAACGGCGGCGAGCCTCTAGGAATAATCATCAAGGACGGAAAGCTTTTGTACGACGGCGGTTCGTCCATTGTGGTGGGCTTTGACAAGGACGACAAGCTTATCGTTGGCTGGATGTCCGCACAGCAGGCTATGGAGAAAAATATCCGCGACGCTTGTTCTTTCGGGCCGGTATTTATCGTGAACGGCAAACGCTCCGACGTGGCCGGAACGGGCGGAGGTCTCAATCCCCGCACCTGCATAGGTCAGACCGCCGACGGAAGCGTGCTTCTGCTTACCATTGACGGCAGACAGGCTACCAGTATCGGCGCTACTTACGAGGACTGCATAAACATTCTCGAGGAATACGGCGCGGTAAATGCTGCAAATCTTGACGGCGGCTCGTCCACGGTAATGTACTACAACGGCGAGATCATCAATGTGTCCGCGTCGGTATACGGCCCGAGAAAGCTTCCCTCGGCATTTGTGGTGCTTCCCGAAAAAACAGCGGAGGGAGGCGCGGAGCAATGAGCCATACTGCCGAGCATTTTGCGGAAACTTCCGCTAAGACCGATAAGGCTAAGCCAAAGAAGAAAAGACACATTTACCCGATATTCCTGCTGGGGTTTTTTACCGTACTGATGTTTCTGTCCACACTTGTCTGGAAATTCACATGGGAGCAGCTTGAGCTGTACGAAGCGGGGCACATCAGACACGCCGAGGAAAATCTCTCCGAGAAATTCCGTCTCAACCAAATCGACGTTATACTGGACGAAAAGTCCATTGAGTACGACCGCTTCAACCGCCGCGAGGATTACATGACCTATATGCTTGACGTTTTCGGAAACGACTACACTTCCGCAAAAATGATAAAGGGCAGGACGCTGGAGGACGGCTCGGTGCTGTACGACGTGTGGCTTGGAAACACTAAATTTGCGGAGTACACCCTTTTCAAAAGCGGCGATAACTGGGATTACACCTCCGCCGACCTTAACGACGCGCTTTTTGTCAAGACCCACTCGATAAAGGTTGTAGTTCCCGAACGCGCGGAAGTTCGGGCAAACGGAGAAATTTTGTCAAGCGAGTTTGTTTCCGCGGAGGAATATACGGTACACGATTTCGACGACCTTGACGACAAAGACCTGATACCGCGGTTCACCGTGTATGATACGGGAGCGATTTTTATCAGCGAGCCCGAAGTTAAGGTTTACGGCGAAAACGGAAATGAGCTTGTCCTTGCGGAGAATAAAAAAATCCTGCGGGCGCTTCCCGAGCCCACCGCGGAGCAGCTTGCGGAAATAAAGGCGGCGGCTGAGGAATCCGCCCTTGCCTACGCCATGTACATAACGCAGGACACGTCCTTTGAGCCGCTTAAAAAATATCTTATTGCGGACTCGGAGCTGTACCGCCGTATAAAGGACTTCCACCACGACTGGTACCGCGACCACACCACCACTTACGACAACGTGGTTTTCTCGGACATTGTGATGTACGACGAGGAGCATTTCACGCTGCACATTGAGTTCGACTACCATGTGAACATAGGCTATCGGGTCAACGATTACGAGGTTGAGTACACCATGTCCCTGATAAAGCTTGACGGGGAGTGGAAAATCGCGGGAATGGTAATGTAGGGGATAGAGAATGTCCCAAACTAAAACGCCTCCTTTTTTGCTAAAGGAGGCGTTTCTGTATTATTTTCAGTTTTCGGTATTTGCCGCAAGAGCGCGTTTTCCGATATCGGTACGGTAGTGAGCGTTCTCGAAGCTTATCTTTTTGACCGCGGCGTAGGACTTATCCAAAGCCGCCTGCAAGGTCTCCCCCGTTGCGGTAACGCCTATAACGCGTCCGCCGTTTGTGAGGAATTTTCCGTCCGCAAACTTTGTTCCCGCATGGTAGACGAAAACGCCGTCCACCTGACCGTTTTCGTCCATGCCGCTCATTTCCAGTCCCTTGGGATAACTCTTGGGGTAGCCGCCGCTTGCCATTACAACACAGGTGCAGCACTCGTTTTTCCACTTAATGTCAAGATCTGCAAGAGTACCGTTATAGACCGCTTCAAAAATGTCCACTAAATCGGTATCCAGAAGCGGCAGGACTACCTGTGTTTCGGGGTCGCCGAAGCGGCAGTTGTACTCGATAACCTTTACGCCCTTGGGTGTAGCCATAAGTCCGAAATAGAGACAGCCCTTGAACGTCCTGCCCTCGGCTTTCATTGCTTTTATAGTCGGCAGGAATATATTTTCCATGCACTCCTTTGCAACTGCTTCGGTGTAGTACGGATTGGGAGCGACCGTACCCATTCCGCCCGTGTTAAGACCCTGATCGCCGTCCAGAGCCCGCTTGTGATCCATTGAGGATATCATTGGGACGACAACGTTTCCGTCCGTAAAGGAAAGCACGGAAATTTCGGGACCTGTCAGAAATTCCTCAACTACAAGCTTGGAGCCGCTTTCGCCGAAAATCTTGTCCTCCATAATGGAGTGTACCGCGTCCACAGCCTCCTGCTCGTTCTGAGCGATAATAACGCCCTTTCCGAGAGCGAGACCGTCCGCCTTGACAACCGTGGGGTAGGAGTTCTGCGCCTTTATGTAAGCCACAGCCTTGTCCGCCTCGGAGAAAGTCTCGTATGCGGCGGTGGGTATGCCGTACTTTTTCATAAGGTCTTTGGAGAAAACCTTGCTGCCCTCGATTATAGCCGCCGCTTTATTCGGCCCGAAGGTCATTATACCCTCGGCATTGAGAGCGTCCACCATGCCCAGAACCAGCGGGTCGTCGGGAGCGACAACTACCATGTCAACCGCAAGCTTTTTCGCAAGAGCCACAACGCCGTCAATATCGGTCGCGCCAACGTCAAAGCACTCCGCATAGCGGGAAATACCGCCGTTTCCGGGGGTGCAGTAAAGCTTTTCAACCCGCTTGCTTTCCGCAAGCTTCATGATAATGGCGTGCTCGCGTCCGCCGCCGCCTACTACCAGAATTTTCATTTTACCAATCCTTTCAAAGTTTATTCGGTAATTTTAAAGCTGTCAAAAACTTCTTCAAATTCTTTTATACACTCAACGCTGTCAATATCCGATGTAAAACTTATCACATAAGCATATGTGCCGTTATCCGTAAAAAGATTAACATACTTGAGTTTACTTTCGCCCAGCTGTGCCTGATATTCCTCTCTGGACCATTCCCTGCCTTTAATATCAAGTATCTCACCGCTGTCCCATATATAACCGTTTTCCTCGCATACTTCCTTGGAACTTTCAAGCCGTTCGGAAAGGCTGACATTTTCTTCGAGAGTATAGCGGTACGCGCTGAAGATTGCCTTGTCAGAGACCGTGCTCTTAAAAATAGCAAAACCGTCGTCATCTTCAAAATCCAATTTCCATTTTTGGGCATTATAGCTGAACTCGTACCCCTTGCCCCTGTAGACTTCTTTTCCGCCGCATCCCGTCAAAATAAGCGTAAACAAGGCAAGAAATACACATAAAAATTTTTTCATAATAACTCCTTTTATAGGGACGGGAAACCCGTCCCCTACGCAATTAATAAGGAAGCTTCTCAAAAACCGCCCTGTAGACCTTGGATTTAAACTCACAGCTTCCGTCAATTTTTTTATATGAACCGTACTCCGAAAAGGTCAAGCCGCACTTTTCCATGACCCTGCCCGAAGCGGGATTTTGAACAGCGTGCTGTGCCATAAATTTTCTTGCGCCGCAGCTTTCAAAGGCGTACTTTATCATAGCCTTGGTGGCTTCGGTACAGTAGCCCTTGTTCCAGCAGTCAAAGCGGAAGCAGTATCCGAACCCCCAAAAGTCATCACCAAATTTGTCGGGACTAATGTCCCCGCTGCCCATAAGCAGACCGTCCGACTTCCTTACAAAGCCCCAAACTCTGCTGACGGTTTCCAGCCATTCCCGCACCTGTTCAACCGAAGAATATGTGCTGTAGTTCATATACTTTGTGACCCGCTCGTCTCCCGTCCACTGAAAGACAGCTTCCGCGTCGTCAACAGTAAGCGGACGGAGTATCAGACGTTCGGTCTCGATAGTGGGTATCATAGCCGTCATCTCCTAAAGATTATTCCGTGAATTTGAAGGAATCAAATACTTCTTCAAAATCGGACAGGGCTTTGTCGTAATTGTCCTTGTCGGAGGTGTAGGTGACAACATACTGATTTACGCCGTTCAGAGTCATATACTGGAGCATTTTCATGGACGCACCCGACTGCTCCATCTCTACCTCGATCTTGAGCCAGTTCTTTCCATTGTGTTCAACGACCTCGTCGCCAAGATATGTTATACCTGCGGCTGCGTACTGCTCCTCCATAAGTCCCGCAAACATTGAGATATCAAAATCTGCGCCAAGGTCGCCTATCTCGTTGCATACAATGTTGAAGTTCGAGCCGGACAGATCCGCATGGAAAAACATACCGTCATTCAGGTTTTCAATGTCCTCCGCGGAAACGTTCAGACCGGTATCCATATTTGCGGAATACTCGCTTATCAGCTTTATGTAGCCTGACGCGTCGACCCATTTTCCCGAGTCAACATTAATTGTGTAGCCTGTTCCGCTGTAAACGTCTCCTGCCGCAGAAGCGTTTTCCTCTGCATTTTCCGTTTCCGCTTCGGTTTCCGCCTCTGTTTCCGATTCGGTTTCCGTTTCCGGAACTGTTTCCACGGGAGCTTCCGTAGCTGCTTCCGTTTCCGAATCCGATTCCGTCGTTTCATAGGAAACGGTCACGTCGGGAACGTCATTTCCGTCGTTTCCGCCTGTTTCTCCGCTTCCGCAGGCAGCCATGGAGGCCGCCGTAAGTACTGCAAGTATAGCTGCAAAAATCTTTTTCTTCATAGTAAATCATTCTCCGTTTCTATTTCCGCGGAAATATGGTTTCCCGCGTTTTGTTTTTTAGCTTCTGCGTCAATCGGACGGGAGAACCCCGCCATACAAAATCAGTGGTGGAACAGTCTTATGCCGGTAAACGCCATTGCAATACCATACT
>JAAVHL010000034.1 GCA_014799735.1 Ruminococcus sp. | reverse complement strand
GAAACGGCAACGTCCGCAGGATAATGAAGCTTTCTCTCGGATTTGCCCTGACCCTTTCCTCCGCTTTTGCATTCGCTTCTTTCGGACTTGCCCGAATTATTGCGGACTATGTTTCCGAAGCTCCCGAGCTTGCCGTATCGGTGAGAATTATCGCCTTGTCGCTCCCTCCCGCGGCTTTCGGCTCATGCATAAGAGGATACTTCAACGCCGTGCGGGACGTGCGCATACCCTGCTTCGGGGACATTATAGAATTTTCCGCAAAGTGGGTATCCCTCACGTTCGGGGTAATTTTTCTGCTTGACCGCGGTCTGAGCGTCTATTTAGTGATATCGGCTTCAATACTTATCGGGGAAACCGTCAGCTTCGTGTACTACATAGTAAAATATCTGCCCGAATACCGCCGTTTCTCGGCGCTGCCAAACGGACAGCCGCGCATCGAAAAAATATCATCATATCTGAAGCTTTCCCTGCCTATCGTGGCGGGAGGATACGTTCAGATGATAATGTCATCTCTGAACGAAGCCCTTGTTCCCGTGGCTCTGCTGAAGTACAACGCTTCCGCAGAGCGCGCCATGAGCGAGTACGGCATGTTCGAGGCCATGATAATTCCCACGGTTTTCTATCCTGCGGTAATTCTTACCAATCTTTCAAACATTATCATACCCGAAATTGCGCGGGCAAACTCGTCGGAAAACGCCGAAAGGGTGCAAAGCCTTATAAAGAAAAGCCTTACCAGAGCGTTTGCGTACTCATTTTTTATTTCGGGAATGCTGCTTGTCATGGGCAAAAATATCGGACAGATATTATGTCCCTCGGATAGTCTTGTCAGCGAGACGCTTGTTAAAATGTTCCCCGTTGTGCCGTTCATCTACCTTGAAATAGTTTTAGAGGGTATTATAAAGGGTCTGGGCAGACAGAATTTTTCCACAATAAACAGCCTTTGCGAATACGCAATAAGGATAGTTTGCGTGATAGTTTTCGTTCACCTTTACGGCTTCACGGGAGTACTTATATCATACTACGCCAGCAACATATACAGCAATATTGTCCGCGTGATATTCGTGTTCCATGTGGCGGAAATACGCTTCGATACGTTTACCTATATTATAAAGCCCTTTGCCATGTGCTTTTTCTGCTGTCAGCTGACCTCTGCGCTGATGAAAATTATCCCCTGCTCCTCGGTGCTTTTTGAGACGGTAATTTATCTTTGTACTGCGGGAATAATTTTCATTCTCCTGTACGAGCTTGACAAGCGTCTTTCGGGCAGCAAGGAAAATCGGAAAACGACCCTCGGCAAGCCTATCTGTAATCGTTAAGCAGATCTATCACTCCGCTTACGATAGCCTTGCTTTTGGAATCGAGAACGCTTATTTTTTCGATCAGCGTACTATCCGATATTACTGTTTCGCCTTTATCCGAACCCAAAAGAAGATAATCCGGTGTTGTCTGCAATGCCTCGCAAAGACGCATTATCACATCAAGGCTCGGCGCTGAACGTCCTGTTTCAAGGTTGGAAATGTATTTGTAGTTCACGTCTATCATCTCGCAGACCTGATACTGCTTCAAACCAAGCTCCTTGCGGCGCTTTGACATTCTGCGTCCCACTTCCTTGTAGTCAATATTCATAAAATCACCTCTGAATATATTCTACCGTTTATACAAAAAAATAAAAACTATCTGTCAAATAGATTTTCTGCTTGACAGATAGTTTTTTCTATATTATAATAAGAAAAATGTTAAAAAATCTGTGTAACAAGCAGATATTTGGCATTAATAATCTGAAAAGGGGTTACTATTATGGAAAAAATCAAATTTATGACGTCTTTGCTGACTTTTTATCTTAAAGGCGAGATCGGTCAGCAGGATAATTTTATCAAGCTGAAAATTCCCAACACTATTCTAAGCTTTATCCCGCTTGGTTCACGGGGTGAAAATCTGCCAATAAACCAGATATCCATGGTCGGCACAAGCTTTCATCTGCTTTTGGGACGGTTTCTGTTTGGAATTATCCTTGCTCTGATCGGGCTTGCAAACATGAAAAACTCCGTACTTTACGGCTTTATTATGTTTGCCATTGGAGTGCTTACTGTAATAAACTCCTTTCAGACGATCCTTGTCATTGATCTTACCTCAGGGCGGTCGATAGCCATGTCCTTTGTGGTTTTTGAGAAATCAAAAGCAGCTCAGGCGGCATATGACATCAACAAGCTGATCTCCGAAAGAATAGACGACACCAACACACGCCGGCAGACAGACAGGCTTATCAATGACAACGACCGCATAGTAAATGCCATAAACAACCGCAGGTAAAAAAAATACCGCAGACTGGACAATATCCTGTCTGCGGTATTTTTTTCATATTAACTTCCCTCTCCCGAAATAAGTGCGATCGGGTCGATCCATTCGCCGTTTTTCTTAATGGCAAAATGCAGGTGCGGCGCCTCGCTGATCTCGTTCTGGGCGGTATTTCCCACCGCTCCGATAACAGTTCCCGCCGAAACGCTCTGTCCCTCGGAAACGGGGATATCCTTGCTGAGATTGCAGTAGTATCCCTCAAAGCCGTTTCCGTGGTCGATAATAACGCAGGCGCCCATCATCTGATCCTCATAGACCTTTGTCACTGTGCCGCCCGACATGCTCTTGACCTTTTCGTCCATTGCGCCCGCGATGTCAACGCCGTCGTGAGTTTTCCACACATTGAGAGTTTTGGACTTCACAAGCTCTCCTGCGGAAAAATCGTTCAGCACCTCGCCGTTGAGCGGTCTCACCATTGTAGTGGGGAACGGCTCTGTCTGCACGGTCTGCGAAGCCGCCGCCTCGTCCGCCTTGGGAGCTTCCGTTGTGGCTACTGCAGATTCGGCAGGTTCTTTTTCCGTGACCGTAACTGTTGTCTCCCTTTTGACAACGTCTGTCTGAGCCGCGTCCACGGGAGCGTTAAGATCTGTGCCGTTACCGTCGGAAACGCCGTCGGCGGACAATGTATCCCTGTTTTCCCCTATGATCTCCGCGTTAAGCTTGTCCGAAATTCTGCTGTAGGAGTAAAACCCCGCCGCAGCCACGACTGCGATACTTGCCGCTGCCGCAATAATAAGACCTTTGCCTGAAAGATTGCCTATTTTGAATTTTTCATTGCTCATAAAATTCACCTCAAGCATAGTTTTGACAGCTTTGGTGAATTTATTCTGTAAAATTCAAAAAATTTGGAAATCAGTCAAGCTTCAGTGTGTAAACCTGATTTTCATGTTCGCCTAAGATATTTTCAAGGTCATAAGCCTTTCCGCTGTAATCCAGACGTACCGTGGTCGTACCCTCCGGCAATTCCACCAGCATCCGGTACTTTATCGTCTGTCCCGCGGGAATGATTGGATACCTAAAAACGTCGTAAAGATCTCCGTTGGGATAGCTTCTCGAGGACATTTCGTTGTCGGCGCGGTTGTTGTTTCCGTACTTTACGGAAATGGAGTAGTCGCTTATTGACGCGCGGTATGCGCTTGTATTTTTTATGTCCGCCGTAATCAGGTATTTTCCGTCGGACTGCTTTTCCGCTTTAGCGTCGGTTATCTCCCACCTGTAGTAGGTGTCAAAGTATGCGATATCATTTATCATGGCGGTCTCGGAAATCGCTGCAATAAGAATGATCGGTGTCAGAATAAGAAGTATTACCGCAACGACCTTTGCTGCCGTACTGTACTGTTTGACACTTGCTGTATTAGTTTTCTTTTTCATACGGCGTTACCCCCGTCCGAAACATCTATCCTGATCCTGTCTATGCCGTCAAGCTGCTGTGCATACCCTTTTACGGATATTTCCTCAAAGCACAGGTCGAACTGCCTGTCTCCCTTGTTTATCAAAAAGCACATATAACCGTCGCTTTCATTTGAATAGTTTGCGGAGGAAAGCGAAAACACGTTTTGAGCGTAGACCTCGGGGCACGAACTCAGCGCTGAATGTGAAGCATAAGTACGGCAGTACTCGCCGTTGTCTATGTAGGGAGTGCGGTTATAGTAGTTTCGATAGGACGAACTGCCCGTCTGCGATACCGAGCATTCCACATGGACAACAAGCAGCTCCGTACCCTCCGGAAGAAGCGCGCCTATCCGTTCGCTGTCGGAAATAAATGCCTCCGTTACCGTAAGCGTCATAACTTCGTCATAAACAAACGGTTCGTTCAGCTGAAAATCGTTATAAACAGGCTCGTCCACAGTCTGAAAATTTTTCGCTACGGAGCTGTCTATGCTCTTTTCCGCTATAACGGGCATCAGTGCGGATATCAATATCAGCGCAATGCATACGGGAATAAGCTTTACGGCAACGTTCATAAAGCGGCTCGTATAGACGACGCGGACAGTTTCCGTCCCCTTATTTTCGTTCATTTCCGCTCTTGCGGCGGCTCTTGCAGCGGAGACCTGCTCCTTTGAGGGTACTGCCGCGCAGCCGGGACAGTTGCGGTGCTTTGAAAAATCATAGACCGAGCCGCAGTATTCGCATTCTATATTTATTTGCATATTTCTCTCCTAAAAGGTTTTTACATCTTTTCGGGACAGTCTATTTTCAGCATTTCAAATGTGTTTCTGAGGGCAGTCCTTACCGCGTCGCAAAGACTGAGACGGGCGTACAGAAGCGGCTCTTCCGCGCCCTTTATGCGGCACTTGTCGTAAAACTTGTGGAACAGCGTTGCAAGCTCCTGACTGTAGCGGGTTATCTTGGAGGGGTCGTAGTCCCTTGCCGCCGCGTCAACCGTGTTTGGCAGAGACGCTATATGGCGGATAAGCTCCACTTCCTCGGGAGTGTCCAGAACGTTAAGCTGCTCTGCGGACAGCTCCTTTACCGAAAAGCCCTCCGCTTCAAGGTTTCTTATAATAGAACAGATACGCGCGTGTGCGTACTGAACATAATAAACGGGATTTTTCGAGGACTGCTCTATCGCAAGATCAAGGTCGAACTCAAAGTGAGAATTGGCTTCACGCAGGTTGAAGAAGTACCTCGCCGCGTCTATTGGAACTTCGTCCAGCAGAGTTTCGAGGGTAACGGCTTTTCCCGAACGCTTGGAAAGCTTGTAGGTCTCGCCGTCCTTGACAAGACGAACCATCTGCATGATTATGGCGTTGAAGCGGTTGGGGTCGATACCAAGAGCCTCCATGGCGGCTTTCATTCTGGGGACATAGCCGTGGTGGTCTGCACCGAGAACGTCTATAGCCGTATCGAAGCCGCGGGTCACAAGCTTGTTGTAGTGGTAGGCAATATCGGGTACAAAGTACGTAGGTATACCGTTTGCGCGGACAAGCACCCTGTCCTTTTCGTCCCCGAAATCGGAGGACTTGAACCACAGCGCGCCCTCCTGTTCATAAGTATGACCGCTCTTTTTCAGCAGTTCAATGACTTCCTTTACCGCGCCGCTGTTGTGGAGAGAGCTTTCCCTGAACCATGTGTCGTATTCAATGCGGTACTTGCGGAGGTCGTCCTCAAGCTTCTGGATATT
This sequence comes from Ruminococcus sp., assembly GCA_014799735.1. GTDB lineage: Bacteria > Bacillota > Clostridia > Oscillospirales > Ruminococcaceae > RGIG8773. The sequence continues at coordinate 12,315 of JAAVHL010000034.1, read as the reverse complement.
TTTAGGCAGAGCAAAGGCAACCAGCGCTTCCCTGCGCTCCTCCTCGGACTTGTCCATAAAGCCCGCGCCGTTTTCGTCATAAAAAATCTTTGCGTGAACTATTATATCCGCGCCCAGGTAAACGTCCTCAGGCATTGGAAAGGTTTCCGTATCGTTATAGACAGCCTGACTAAGCTCCTCGCAGTCGGAATATTTTTCCATCATTGCCTGTCCCGCTTCGGAGCAAAGCTGGCAGTACCGCAGATCAAGGGATTTTCCGAACTTCTCGATCTGGTTTCCCGCGTCGTTTACGTAGAACTCCCGCTCCACCCTGTAGCCCGCCCAGTCAAGCACCGAGCAAAGTCCGTCTCCGATAGCGCCGCCGCGGGCGTTGCCGATGTGCATGGGACCTGTTGGGTTTGCCGAAACAAATTCCACAAGAATGCTTTTTCCCGCGCCGCTGTCGGTTTTGCCGTAATTTCCCTTTTCATTGAGTACGGAGGTCACAACGCCCGAAAACCAGTTCCTTGACAGGAAAAAGTTAATGAAGCCCGGACCCGCTATCTCCACCCGCTCAAAGGACGTCCCCTCAAGAATGACCGCTTCGCAGATAAGCTCGGCGATCTTTCTCGGCGCGGATTTAAGCGGCTTTGCGCAGGCAAGGGCGATATTGGACGCAAAGTCTCCGTGGGACTTATCCTGCGGTATCTCAACGTTAAATGAGGGCAGGGGCACAGACTCTATCTTTCCCTCAGAAACAAGACGTCCAAGAGCGGACATCAGTATCTCCCGAAGCTCACTTGAAGCGGATTTTATCGGATTTATCATTTTTATCTTCCTTTCGATTGCAAAACTGCAAAAACAGTTTATCAGTTAATTTTAATGTATATCTCGTTGTCGGACACAAAGCTGGAATTGATGTCAACCGTGTATTTAAGGTAGAGATCGCCGCCGTTCTCGCCGATGTTATTGTCAATGCAGTGGGTAAAAATACCCATTGTAAAGTCGCCGTATGGCGTACCGTAGTGACAGTGGTGCTTTTTGTCCTTTTCGAGTATCAGGTCAGAGGAAGCCGTGCCTGTGCGGTTCAGGTTCACAAGGCTGTTGCCGTGCAGGATAAGCCTTGTAGTAGAGCCGCCGAAGCCCGTTACCTCGGATTCCTCGTATTTCAGCTCGAAGCCGCCGTTTTTAAGGCTTCTCAGCGTACCTGCTGTGGTAAGCTCCGTTTTGGAGCTGTCGTCGTCTACAGTGTTAATGCTTGTAAGATTTATCAAAACATTCTTTTCCATTTTATTCCTCACCGGTATTGATTTGCGGCGGAGATAAGCTCGTCGATCCCCACCTTATAGACGTCGCCGTTAAGCGAGCTGCCGAGAAAAGCGCGTGCGTTTTCCTCAAAAAGCTCTATGCTGTCGGAGGTGTAGTATGTGTTTGTACCGTTTTCCTCGCGGCCGGAAAGCATTTCCTTGCTCATCAGCATTTTATAGGCGTACTTAGCCGCTTCCTCGCCCGAAGAAACAAGCGTTACCGAGTCCCCCATAAAGTCGGAAATAACGTCCTTTATGATAGGATAATGGGTACAGCCCAGAATAAGCGTATCAACGCCCTCTTTCTTAATGGGAGCAAGATACTGCTCGGTCACAAGCTGCGCCACCTTGTTGTCTCTTGCCGTAAAGCCGTTTTCCACAAGGGGCACGAACAGAGGACAGGCTGCTCCTATCACCGAAACGTCGGGACGTATCCCTCTTATAGCTTTTCCGTAAGAGCCCGATTTAATCGTAGCCTCCGTGCCAATTACCCCGACTTTTCCGTTTCGGGTCAGTCCGCACGCCGCCTGAGCCGCAGGAAGAAGCACTCCCGTGAAAGGAATCTCGCCGTCCGACGTTTTTCCGCTTCCCAGAACCGACGATACCGTTCCGCAGGCGGCAATTATCATCTTGACGTTTTTGCTCTTAACAAAAGCTATATCCTGATGAGCGTACTCCAGAACTGTCTCGCGGCTTCGCGTTCCGTAGGGAAGCCTTGCCGTATCGCCGAAATATATCACGTTTTCGCCCGGAATAAGCTTGTTAAGCTCTTTCAGACAGGTCAGTCCTCCAAGACCCGAGTCAAATACGCCGATCGCGTTATTGTTCATAATCATGACCATTTTCCCGACAGGGAAAATGCGTCCTCCTCTCTGCGATGTTTTGTGCTTTTGCGTCAGCAAAATTCCGAATGTCAATGAGGAAAACAAAACTCGCAGTTTGAAAATCGAAGATTTTCAAACTTGCCTCCAATATGTATATTATCCCTCAATTGCAAGAGAAATAAGCTTATCAACAAGCTCCGACTGGGAAATTCCCATATTTTCCATAAGCTTTGGGTACATACTTATCTGAGTGAAGCCGGGCATTGTATTCAGCTCGTTAAGTATCACAGTGCCGTCATCTTTCAGGAAGAAGTCCACGCGGGCAAGTCCCGAACAGCCCATTAGTTTAAAGGCTTTTATAGCAATTTCCCGTATCTCCCTTGACGAGGCTTCTGGGATATCCGCAGGAATTGAAAGTCCCGATGTACCCAGAATGTACTTCGCTTCGTAATCGTAAAACTCGTTGCAGGAATTGATCTCTCCCACCGCCGAGGCGAACGGGTTATCCTTGCCGAAAACGGCGCACTCAACTTCCCTGCCCTTTACGAATTCCTCTATAATGACCTTTCTGTCGTGGCTGAACGCAAGCTTTACCGCGTTTTTCAGCTCCTCAAAGGAGCTTGCCTTGTTCACGCCCACCGACGAGCCGCTGTTTGCGGGCTTTACGAAAAGCGGGTATTCAAGCTCCGCCGCGGTGTTTTCGCACACCTCGTCCAGTCTGCCAAGCTCCGAGACAGTAACGCTTTTCCACTTTGCCATCTTTATGCCGTCAGACTCCAGTATCTTGTGGGCAACGGTTTTGTCCATGCAGGTTGCCGAAGAAATTATATCACAGCCCACGTAAGGTATTCCCGAAAGCTTTAAAAGTCCCTGAACAGCGCCGTCCTCGCCGTTCTGACCGTGCAGAGCGGGAAAGACCGCGTCTATCCTTTTGACCGTATAGGCTCCGTCCGAGACCTTCATTATCCCCTTATAGACGGGATCGGGAACTATGACCGCGGGAACGCAGTCCGGGTGGGATTCCCACTGTCCCGACTTAATAAGGCTCACGTCTCCCGGATAGAAAAGCCATCTGCCTTTTTTTGTAATGCCTATGGGAATGACCTCGTACTTATCCCTTGGTATCGCCGAAATAATATTCGACGCCGAGATCAATGAAATTTCGTGTTCGTTTGACACGCCGCCGAACAGGACGGCCACTTTGATTTTTGACATAAGCTTCTCCTTTTGGCTAAGCCGACTATAAATAACTATACATATTAAATTATACCACACTTTTTTCCAAACTTCAACTGTTATGGAAATATTTTTTCGGTACGGGAGGAAAATTTTTCCCGTACCGAAAAAAGCGCCTTAAAACAAGCCATAGCTTGATACAAGCCCGCAAAATTGCGCGGTCATTTTAAGGACTGCCGTAAATCACTCAAATGTAATGAAGTCTGCGGCGGCGTAGCCGTAGGTATTGCCGTAGCGGATAACGTACCAGTTGCCCGTCTGACCGTAAACCGACATGGTCGCTCCGTTGGGGATAACACCGATAATAGCCGCGTCGGTGGATGGGTACTTTCTGATGTTGAGGTTGGAGCCGTCCGTGGAAACGATTCCGCGTCTTACGGGAGTCGCTTCAACAAACGGAATTCCGAAGTAATCGCAAAGCGATTGAACCAGATTTTTTGCGATAGCGTCAAGATTTGCCTTGATCCACTCCGCGTCCTGCTGATTGTCGTGATAACCCAGCTCCGCAAGAACAGCCACGGCCTTTGTTCTCGTTACCTCTCCGAGAGACGTTGTGGGACGGATATTTACCTTAGAGGGGTCGGGATAAACGCTTTTCATGTTGTTTGCGATTATCGTGGCAAGCTGTCTGCTGTAGCTTGAATAGGGCGAATAGTAAATGTCAACGCCCCTGAGCTTTCCGGCATACTGGCCTCCGCCCGCGTTTGAGTGGAGAGCGAGATGTACGTCGTAATTGCCGCCGTTGGAATCGCTTATCGCTCCGCGTACGTCGCGGGCAGGGTCGTTTCTGGTATACTCTATCCCCGACGAACGGAGGTACGGCTCCATTTTATCGGCGATGATATTCATATATTCTTCTTCGGTTCCTCCGTTAATATACGGATTCCACTCCTGCGTGGAAGGACTTAAAAAAACACTTGGCATGATCTGTATGCGCGCGGTCGTAAAAAGCCGCGCTATCCTCCTTGTCTGCAATGTGGTACAACGGGGACACGTCAGGACGCGTCTCCCATGCAGCGGAAAATCCGCTGTTTCATTATATGCGGAATTTTTGCGGAGGATACAGTTTGGGTCAGTCTCTGCGGTATTATTTTTGACAAATTAATTTTAGTATGGTATCATAAATACAGCCGTAGCGGAGGATATGGCAATGCTGAGGAGCGACCGAAAGCAGACTATGGATAATATGAGTGATGTCCTGAATAAGTAAACGAGGGCTATTGCATTTATGTGCAATAGCTCTTGCCTTAATAATATTTTTTTTTACCAAAATCATTCCGCCGATTTGAATGTTACAGTTACGCCGCCTTTTCCGAGAGCCTTTGCAAGTCCGTCCGTATCGTCAATATGCCCTATGGGAGTATAGCTGTAAGAGGTTGAAAAGCTGTCATAAAACAGAACCAGACAGCTTGAACCGTACAGCATGATGTCCCCGGAATTTATTTTATCGGGACACTTGGAATTTGTCGGTAGGTCGTCGGAAAGATAAAAATATTTTTCATTGCCGTTCAGTTCGCTCATATCAAGAGTAAGCGGCAGCATTTCCGCAAATTTTTCCGCTGTTTCGTTTTCATACAAAGTTGCAGAAAACGTTTTATCTTGAATGGTAATTTCAATGTTCAAAATCTTCTCCTCCTTTGCGGCAGACTGCTCTGATTTTTTGGACGGTTGGGTTGCATCGGATTTAACGGTCTCGGAATTATTTTCGCTTTCCCGCACTGTGCTAACGGACGACAGCAATGGGTTGATTTCTTCCGAATTATCGCTGCAAGCTGCAGTAAAGCACATCATTGCAAGTGACAGAACCGTGCATATTAATTTATTCATAAGCTTTTCCTTTCCGTTTCTATCTTTTTAATAATTTTTGCGGGGACGCCGCCTGCAACGGTATTTTCGGGAACGTCTTTTGTCACAACAGCGCCCGCCGCAATTACAGCGTTGTCGCCTATCGTTACGCCGCCAAGAATTGTTGCGTGAGAACCTATCCAAACATTATTTCCGATAACAATAGGCTTAGGTATCATGGACTGCCTGTTATCGGGGTCAAGATCGTGGTTAAGCGTTGCAAGCACCACCTGATGTCCGATAAGCACGCCGTCGCCTATCATGATACCGCCCTGATCCTGAAAACAGCACCCTGAATTTATAAACACATTTTTCCCAACGTGGATATTCTTTCCACAGTCTGTGTAAAACGGCGGGAACATACGAAAACCCTCGCATTCGGGCTGTCCGATAAGCTTTTCAAAAAGCTCCCTAAGCTCTTCGGAAGTATGATAAGCGTTGTTTATCTGCGCGGTAATTTTCATTGCCTCGCTGCTTAATTCCGACATATATTTGTGCATTTCAGAGCCGCCGACCACGGTTTTGCCGCTGTCCAAATGATTTAAAAATTCGTTGAGTTCCATATTATATCCTCCGATTGTTACTAAAAAGATTTATATAATATTTTTTGCAAAAACAACAATGCTGTAAATAGCTTTTATCGGAAATTGTTTTCATATCAAGTTTTCCTTTCTCATTTTGTAAACCAGATAATCCAGACAGTCTATCTGCTTCTGCTCCTTGTGCAGTTCGTCTAAAAGCGTGCGTCTGTGTACTTCCAGCAGCTTTAATCCGTCAGAAAATTTTTTATCGTTAAAATTATTTACAAACGTTTTTATTGTATTTTCGCCGCAGCCCGAATCCTTTAGATTTTGGATAATTGCTTCACTATTCATAATTATCTCCCCTTTTCGGATTTAATCAATGCTGTTTATAAGAACAATTTTATTGCCCCAGCCCTCAAGCACGGGATTGTTTTCAACAGCATTTTTAAATTCTTCGGTATAGTCAAAATAACCTACCTTTGTATATTCATTGCTGACCTCTGCGTCTCCGAAAAACAGGATTATTCTGTTCGGATCGGAATAATAGACCTCACCCGCTTTTTCGGTCGTTACCGTTTCGGGATTTGAAGGAATTTCATATCTTGCGGGAATGTCGTAATACTGCATGACCTCCCAGTTTTCATAATCGTCATAGTGATAAATGGGAAGCCGCCAGTTTTCCGTTCCGACATGTCTTGCGATTGCCGCCGTAGTTTCATTTTCGTAAAGGTGCAGAATAAATGGAGTTCCTCTGTCTCCGAAGCAAACCTCCAATTCGTCAGCCGAAGTCAAAGTCTCGCTTATGCTTGTTTCAACCGAGGTATTATTATCGACAATTATGCTTTCGGTTGCAGCAGTATTGTTTGTTGTCTGACTCACGCTTTGACTATTATCGGAATTTCCGCAGCCCGTCAGTGAAATAACAACTGTTAATGCGGTAATAAGTAAAAATTTCTTTTTCATATTAATTCCTTTCCTGAGGCGTATTTTATGAAATGAATATGCCGCTTTTTATTTTCCTGATATTATTATATCACACTTTTTGATTATAGCAAATACTTATATTGAATACACAGATATAGTAATTAAGCATAATAGGCTTCACTCTGAAATAAGCACCGTCAACGACAGATTTTTTATTTTACCCGCAGCAAGGTAGGCAAAACAGGTGGAAAGAACAGTTACGATACCTAACGGCAGCAGGATATTTCCAACAGTGGGAGCAGAGGAAAAATTGCTTATTCCTGCAAATTTCATTACCGACGAAACCAACGGATCTGTAAAAATTGCCGACAAAACAATTCCGATAAAAGAACCTACAAGAGCCGTAATTCCAAAACGAATTGAAAAGGTCAGCCGCAGACTGCTTGCTCTGAAACCAATCGCCTTGTAAATACCCAAATCGTTTTGTTCCGCCGAAAGAATTTTTGCAGCGGTCATAACGGTTACAACCATAATGAAAATAATAACCAAGACGTACATAACTATCATCAGCATATGCATTGCCGAAATAATCCCGAAAAGTCCGGGCCAAGTGTTTTCGTGGACATGAACGTCCCCGCCGTAAGCATTTTCCAAAGCTTCCGTAATCGCCGCTTTTTGCGAAGTATCCGCAAGGAAATAATGCTTGCACCAGATATGCGGATCGTCGTTTCCGATTTTAAGATACCCCTCGCGGCTCATTCCAATATTATCGCCCATATCGTTGGCGCAGGAATAAATGCCCGAAACGACATACTCTCCGCTGCCCTTGCCGCCTGTAACAATTACTGTATCGCCTATTCCAACGCCGAAATTTGCAGCAACAAATTCCGTCAGAACGACCTCGTTATCCGCATTACAGGCACTGCCCTCTAAAATGTGAAAGCGTTCAGGCTCGGTAATTACATTCGCCGTATAATCAACTCCGTTTACCGCAACTCCGGGCATTGCAAGCAGATATGTGTCTGTAATTTCGGAAAAATCGGTTATTAAATTTTCCGTTTCCGTGTCTGTAAGTTTTCCGAAAACCTGCACGCCTATATCGTGGTCGGCAGGATTAAAAGCGTCCATCATACCCTTGCCGTCAGAGCCGAGCCAAGAACTCATACGCCCTGTCATAGATGCAAAAAACACAAGCAGAGCAGCAGTTATAAGTGCGCCCACATAACGTCTTTTCCCTGTAACAAGCTGACGGAACGCAAGTCTGAAATGTATTCCGTTACCGAAAGCGGAAAGCGATTTTTGCGGATAAAATTTCAGATTTGTGCTTTCATTCCGAATTGCTTTCATAGGCGTAATTCTGCAAATCATTCCTGTCCGCAGAATTATAAATCCCGCAAGCAGAAGCAATATTAAAACAAATGATAATAAAATCTGCGCTACAGGTAATTTTGTCGGCATTAAAATTCCCGTGGAAGTAACGGTTGCTTTGCTGACAATATTGCTTAACGGAACGGAAATAATCGTCCCGAAAATCATTGCGGGAATTATCCATATCATATACTGCAAAAGCTGAATTTTCCGCAGTTTGTACGAGGTAAATCCTATGGTTTTCAGAATTCCCATATCGACTGTGTCCGCCTCTATCGTACTGCTTATATTGTGGCTCAAAACCACCGCAACAACAAACAGAAGCACCGCCGCAAATGCAAGCAGCAAACCGCTGAAAGCGTTCTGCAAAATAAGCATAAAACCTGCTATCGCATTTTTGCTGTGGACAAATTCCGCATACTCGGCAAGCTTTGTATTCTCGTTTATTATGCTGTTTAATTTGTAAGTATTTAATTTTTCCGATGAAAAAATATGCAGCATTGCGCCGTCTCTTGCAAGAGCGTCAATGCCCGAATTCTGAATAACAGAAACTATTTCTGCACGGTCTGATTCGTTTATAAGAAAGCCTTTCATGCCTATCATGGAGCTCCCCATAAACGGATCCTCGTAAAATCCCTTTACTGTAAATGTAAAGTTTTTTCCCGCCCTTGCTATGGGAAAAACAATTTCATCATCTATTTTTACGTCGAACATTGAAACTATTGACGGTGATATAAATATTTCGCCGCTTGAAATTTCGGTCGGCTGATTTACATATGACGATAAATCATCAGAAAAAAATTTATATCTGTTCTCGCTTGGCAAATATGTGATAAGCTGTCCCTCGCTGTCGGATTCCTGCTCTTTTATTGTGTAATTTGAAAAAACAAGGCTTTGAACGTCCACAACCTTTACTTCCGACAAATTTTCAATGCTGTCGGTAAGTTCGGACAAATTATCAATTCCCGAAACCCAAGCGGTAAGCTCCCCAAAGCCTGCGCGCCGCATTTCATTTTCAATATAATTTCCCGAATTATTTAACACCGTCAGCACTGTTCCTATAGCCGCGGAAACAAAAAGCGTTAAAATAAATATCCCGAAATATCCGCCGCTGCGGCGTTTTAAATTTGCTTTCAATAACGTTAAATACTCCATTTTCTCACCTACCACCGCAGCTCGGAAAGCCAGCGGCTAACTTGTTCTTCCCTTGCCCTGATATCCGATTTTTCGTATAAAGGCAAATTCAGTTCGTCAAGAATTTTTCCGTCCTCCAGATATAAAATTCTGTTGCCGTGAATTGCCGCCCTTACGTCGTGAGTTACCATTAAAATGCTTTGTCCGTTTCCGTTTAATTCAGTTAGCAAATTCAGCACTTCCTCGCTGTTTGCTCTGTTCAGCGCGCCTGTGGGTTCGTCCGCAAAAATAAGCGCGGGGTCGTTTATCATAGCCCTTGCAATGGCGGCTCTCTGCGCCTCGCCTCCCGACACCTGTGACGGCAAACGGTCTTTTGCGTTTTCTGCGTGCATTTGAGCAAGCAGTTTTTCGGCCTTTTCACGGACAGTCTGCACATTTTTTGAACTGCCAACATAACCCGCCACCGCAACATTTTCAAACAAGGTCAAATTGCTTACCAGATGAGTTTGCTGAAAAACAAAACCGAATTCGCTTGCTCTGTAATTTGACATTTTATTTTCAGGAAGCTTGGACAGCTCCTGTCCCTTGAAAAAAATCTCACCGCTTGTAATGCTGTCCATTCCGCTGAGCGCATATAAAAGCGTGGATTTTCCCGCGCCCGAAGCTCCCATGATAACTGTAAAATCACCCTCGTAAATGTCTGCATTTACAGAATTCAGTACCTGCGTTTCGTTCCCGTTTTGAAAAAAAGATTTGCAAATATTTTTACCGCTAAGTAAAATATTTTTCACCCTGCCGCCTCCAATCGTTCAATATTTTTTAAACAAATATATAACAATTTTAAGTAATTCATACGCCCTCCTGTTTAATGGAAAAAACATATTTTTTGTCGTAATTTTCTCTGTGGAAATAATGAACCTCGCCTGTGCTTTGGTTAAAAACAACGCTCCATTCCGTCGATTCAAATTCATTGAAATTGTCTTTGCTGACACTGTCGAGAGCGTCACGTACCGCAGACATATCGGCGGTTTTATTTTCGGATAAAAACCTGTTCAGAATATCGTAACGCTCATGGGACTGCTCCGTTCCTATACCGTATTTGTCACCGTCGGCAAGGTAAAAATTTGTGACGACAGGAGTTTCAATAACAACCATTTCATTGTTTATATACTCAACGGCAACACTGCGTCCGTTTGTGTCGGCAATAGCAAGGTGCGTCATATATCCCATTGAAGCGTGCATATCGTACTGTTCCAGTAATTCCAATGCCTCGTCAACATTCGCCGCCTTATCCAGCAGCAGGCGTATTGCAGTTGTGGTGGTAATATCGGGCTTGTCCGAATTTTGAGAAATTGTCGCCGAATCCTGTATCATATTTACCGAGACCGCAAGCCCCATTTCATTCATACCGTCAAGGGGCGCATACAGACAAATCACCGCCTGCGCCGTATCGGGAAGCTGGGACAGCCTTAGTCCACTCATGTTAATAAAATCTGTATTGACCGTGGAAATTGAAGCATACCCGTTTTCGGGGACAGACTGCACAATCATTGCATTGCAGTTATCCCAGTCAAAATTTCTGCCGAAAATAAAGTTACCGTCGGGATCATTTACAGAGACTGTACTGCACCCGAAAGGAAATTCCCCGAAAGACAAGTCTCCCGATGACAATACGTTTTCCGATAAAAAAGTCACCACGTCAGAGTCTGACTCTGCACCGCCCTGCTTTAAAAATTCATCAAATCCGTAATCCCCCTCATATTTTACTGCGGATAAGCCCTTTTCCAAATTTACTATAGTATCATCAAGTGTAATTATATCCGAGTTTTTATTCATATTTCCATAGCCGTCTCCGATGGCATCGTCCCCGCCAACATTTTGAACATATTCGGATAGCTCTGTATTGCTTGAATTACAGCACCCGCTTACCGAAAATGCTAAAATAGATAATGAAATTAGGAAAATTATTCTTTTCATAAAAAACTCCTTGTTTGTTTTCTTTTTAATTTTATTATATCAGACATTTCTTGAAATAGCAAATACTTATATTAAATAGATAGCTATGCTTGACAGTTATATCAAAATGTGCTATAATAATTTTCAAAGGAGAGATTTTATGGAATTCAGAGTTTTACAATATTTTCTTGCGGTCGCAAGAGAGCAGAGCATTTCGGGAGCAGCCGAATCTTTGCACCTTTCCCAGCCAACGCTTTCAAGGCAGCTTAAAGAAATGGAGGAAGAGCTTGGCAAGCAGCTTTTGATAAGAGGAAACCGCCGTATAACTTTAACGGAAGAGGGAATGATATTACGCAAGCGTGCCGAGGAAATTGTTGAACTTGTGAAAAAAGCAGAAAATGAAATTTCTTTGTCAGAAAGCGTTATAGCCGGAGATATTACAGTCGGCGCGGGAGAAACGGACGGAATTCGATTTTTGATAAGGGCGGCGGATTTGCTGCAAAAAGAATATCCGCTGGTACATTTTCACATTGTCAGCGGAGATATGGCTGCTGTATTGGAAGATCTTGACCGTGGACTGATAGATTTCGGATTGATTTTCGGCGAGGTCGACACATCAAAATATGAGCATATAAGCGTGCCGTACAATGACGTTTGGGGAGTGCTTATGCGGCGTGATTCACTGCTTGCAGAAAAGGAAACTATCTCGGCAGAGGACTTGATCGACAAGCCGCTTATTATCTCCAGACAGGCGTTTCAAAAAGCTGAATTCCGTGATTTTTTTCCATGTGCGCCCGACAAGCTGAACATTGCCGCCACATATAATTTGCTTTTCAACGGTTCTCTTATGGTCGAGGAGGGCATGGGGTACGCTATTTGTTTTGACAAAATTATAAATGTGTCCGGAAAAAGCAACCTTTGTTTCCGTCCGTTACAGCCTAAAATTGAAGCAAGCATGAGTATTGTTTGGAAAAAATATCAGGTCGTTACCAAAGCGGCGGAGAAATTTTTGCAGAAGCTGAAAGATAAATGCTGACCGCACATTCTAATTTTATTTAAAGTTTGTTCTCATAAGACAATAAACAGCGGTATCACATCAATAATACCGCTGTTTATTGCATTTTAGGTATTAAGTTTTACGGCTTTTTTGAGTTCTGATTTTATTTGATTAACCAAATCAGCCGTTTTTTTTGTCATAGTCTGAATAATAATCCCCTT
>JAAVHL010000110.1 GCA_014799735.1 Ruminococcus sp. | reverse complement strand
TCCCCCTCGAAATGCTCTCGCATTTCTCACCCCTTTCACCGTTTCGGACGAAAGGGATTTCGCCGCCTGCGGGCGGCGACCAAAGGGCTCCGCCCTCTGGACTTCTGCGAGCTGGGCTCAGCTCGACCAGCTTTAGTCGGCGGCTTCGCCGCCTAAAGAGTTGTTACATAATGCGTGGTGCGTTAAATCAAAATTTACACTTTTCCACAGAAAATTAAAATCCTTTAAAATTGGCACAATGTGTTGAAATGATGAAACTTTTCCTTGTCTATTGACAACAAATAGAAAGGGTGCTATTATAGTAAACGGATAACAACGTTAATTGTTGTCTGAGTTAATTAACTTGTGCGGGACACCGCGTTCCGCCGAAATTATGGGGTGTTTAAAATGCAAACGGACGACAAATACAAGCTCGTGGAACAGTTCAGACGTATGCGGCAGTTCATGAATTCCATACCGCTTAAAACGGGTATCTCACACAGCGAATTCTGCCTGCTGAATATTATTATGGACAGTTCCGACCACACCGACGGAATGACCGTTTCAACGATCGCCGCCGAGCTTGACGTTACTCCGCCCGCAGTGTCCCGAAGCCTTAAATCCCTCGAAAGCAGGGGACTTGTTACCCGCGAGACTAATCTGATAAACCGAAGAAATACCATGGTGCGGCTTACGGAAAGCGGACGGGAGCTTCTTGAATATTCAAGAAAGCAGATGGACGTGATGATGGAGCGTGTCCACGAAAAAATGGGCGAGGAGCGCAAAAATCAGCTTTGCGATCTGCTGACCGAAATGACGGAAATTATCGAAAAATATGTTGCCGAGAAAGGAGAAAATGCCAATGATAAAAATGCTTAAATATCTTGGAAAATCTGCGGCATGGATACCGCTGATAGTGGCGCTGCTGATAGTTCAGGCCTTCTGTGACCTTGCGCTGCCCCAGTATACCTCCGACATTGTGGACGTTGGTATCCAGCAGGGCGGCGTGGAGACGGCTGCTCTTGATGAAATAAGCGCGGAAAGCTTTGAAAAGCTGCTGATGTTTGATAAAAGCTGGATGCTTACAAAATACTATTCCAAGGGGGACAGCGATAGCTATGGTCGGCTTTACGCAGTTGAAACCGTCGAGCCGTACATTACATATCCCGCGGCGGTGGTGTACGCACTTGAAAACGCGGACAGCTCAATGCTCCCCGCAGGCGCGCAGCTTCCCGAGGGAATGACAATTGTTGATGCACTGCTTGCAATGCCCGAGGAAATGCGTGACCCAATGATAGAAGAAATAAACAAGCAGTTCGAGGGCTACAGCGATATAATGCTGTCCCAGATGGCGATTGGCTTTGCCCAAAGCGAGCTTGAGGCTCAGGGCACTGACATGGACGCTCTGCGAATGAACTACATTTTCAAGACAGGCGCAAAAATGCTGGGAATGGCTCTGCTTGTCATGGCAGTTACCATTGTGGTGGGCTTCATTGCCGCACAGCTTGGCGCGCTGTTCGGAATGAACGTCCGCGAAAAAATATTCAGAAAGGTCATCTCCTTTTCAAACAGTGAGATGGACAAATTCTCCACAGCCTCGCTGATAACCCGTTCAACAAACGACATTCAGCAGGTGCAGATGGTAATTGTCATGATACTGCGAATGGTTCTGTACGCGCCGATACTCGGTATCGGAGGCGTTATAAAGGTCGTTCGCACAGGCACGGGAATGGGCTGGATAATCTTTATAGCGGTGGCGGCGATACTTGTACTGGTGGCTGTGCTTATGTCGGTGGCAATGCCAAAATTCAAGATGATGCAGAAGCTTATCGACCGTCTCAACCTTGTTACCCGCGAGATACTTACGGGACTTCCCGTTATCAGGGCGTTCAGCCGCGAAAAATACGAGGAGGAGCGCTTCGATACCGCAAACAAAAATCTCATGCAGACCCAGCTTTTCACCAACAGGGTAATGACGGTAATGATGCCGTTTATGACCCTTATCATGAACGGAATAAGCGTGCTTATCGTATGGTTCGGCGCAAAAGGTATCGACAACGGCGAAATGCAGGTTGGCGACATGATGGCGTTCCTGACCTACACAATGCAGATAGTAATGTCGTTCCTTATGCTTACCATGATATCCATAATGCTGCCGAGAGCTTCGGTTTCGGCAAACCGTATCAGCGAAGTGCTTGAGACAGAGCCGTCCATAAGCGACAAGGAAAATGCTTCCGAATCGGGTATCACCGAGGGCAGAGTCAAGTTTGACGACGTTTCATTCAGCTACGGCGACTCGGAGGAAAAAGTCCTGCACCACATAAGCTTTACCGCAAATCCCGGCGAGACCACCGCTATTATCGGAAGCACGGGCAGCGGAAAGTCCACGATGATAAATCTTATCCCCCGCTTCTTTGACGTTACCGAGGGAGCTATTACCGTTGACGGTACGGACGTGCGGAACTTCTCACAGCATTACCTGCGGGAGAATATCGGTCTTGTGCCGCAGAAGGGCGTTCTGTTCAGCGGTACTATTGCTTCAAATCTCCGCTTCGGCGGCGAGGACGCTTCCGACGAGCAGCTCCGTGAGGCGGCGGAGATCGCCCAGTCCACAGACTTTATCGAAGCCAAGCCCGAAAAGTACGAAAGCCCCATATCGCAGGGCGGTACCAACGTTTCGGGCGGTCAGAAGCAGAGACTTTCAATTGCAAGGGCTATTGTTAAAAAGCCTAAGATATATATTTTCGACGACAGCTTTTCCGCTCTGGACTACAAGACCGACGCGGCTCTGCGAAAGGCTCTGAACGAACAGGTTGCGGATTCCACGGTAATTATAGTTGCACAGCGTATCAGCACCATTCTCCACGCGGATAAGATAATCGTCCTTGACGAGGGCAGGATCGCGGGAATGGGTACTCACGAGGAGCTGCTGGAAAGCTGCGAGATCTACGAGCAGATTGCAAGCTCCCAGCTTTCGGAAAACGAGCTGAAGCGCGGAAAATCCACTGAAAACAATCCGGGCAGCGGAAAGGAGGCTGAGTGATATGGCAGGAGAAAACAGACCTATGCCGCCGAGAAGAAGAGGTCCTCACGGTCCGGGCGGCGGACCTCCTCCCATGGAAAAAGCAAAGGACTTCAAGGGCACTGTCCGCAAGCTTTTGGGATACGTCAAGCCCTTTAAGATAGCGATAATCGCGGTAATGATATTCGCCGCGGGCAGCACTGTTTTCAATATCGTCGGACCTAAAGTCCTCAGTAAAGCCACCACCGAGATATTCAACGGACTTGTCAGCAAGGTAAGCGGCGGAAGCGGCATGGACTTCGATATGATCGGACAGATACTGCTGACCGTAATGGGTATGTACGTACTCAGCGGCTCTTTCTCGTTTATTCAGGGCTGGATCATGTCGGGCGTGTCTCAGAAAATGACCTACCGTATGCGAAATGAGATTTCCGAGAAGATACACCGCATACCCATGAAATACTACGAAAGCAACACTCACGGCGAGGTGCTGTCCAGAGTTACCAACGACGTTGACACCCTCGGCATGAGCCTTAACCAGAGCATTACTCAGCTTATAACCTCCGTAACAACCCTTATCGGCGTGCTGGTGATGATGCTTTCCATAAGCTGGATACTCACGCTTATCGCGCTTGTCATTCTGCCTCTGTCCACGGCTCTGGTAATGATCGTGGTAAAGAAGTCCCAGAAATACTTCAAGCAGCAGCAGGAATATCTTGGTCACGTAAACGGTCAGGTCGAAGAGGTTTACGGCGGACACCTTGTTATCAAGGCGTTCAACCGCGAGGAAAAATCTCTTGAGGAATTCGAGCGGGACAACCGCATACTCTATAAGTCGGCAATGCTTTCACAGTTCCTGTCGGGAATGATGCAGCCTATAATGCAGTTTGTGGGAAATCTTGGCTACGTGGGCGTTGCGGTTGTGGGCGCATGGCTTGCGGTAAAGGGCACTATTTCCGTGGGCGACATTCAGGCGTTTATCCAGTATGTAAGACAGTTCACTCAGCCCATAACTCAGATAGCGCAGGTTTCAAATATGCTCCAGTCTATGGCGGCTGCGGCGGAAAGAGTTTTCGAGTTCCTTGAAGAAGCCGAGGAGGAAAACAAAGCCGAGAACCCCATTGCTCCCGAAGCTATTCAGGGCAGCGTTGAATTTGAACACGTTAAGTTCGGCTATGACCCGAATAAAATTATCATCAGCGATTTCAGCGCAAGCGTTGAAAAGGGTCGGACGGTAGCTATAGTAGGCCCCACAGGAGCGGGAAAAACCACAATGGTAAAGCTGCTGATGAGGTTTTACGACGTAAACGGCGGCTCTATAAAGGTGGACGGCTATGACGTCCGCGAGTTTGACAGAAGCTCCCTGCGCGAGGCTTTCGGAATGGTCTTGCAGGACACATGGCTATTCAACGGAACTATTATGGAGAATATCCGCTACGGCAGACTGGACGCTACCGACGAGGAAGTTATTGCCGCGGCAAAGGCCGCCCATGTTGACCGCTTTATCCGCACGCTTCCCGACGGCTACCAGACGGAGCTTAACGAGGAATCGGGAAACGTTTCACAGGGTCAGAAGCAGCTTCTCACCATTGCGCGGGCAATTCTTGCAGACAATAAAATTCTCATTCTCGACGAGGCTACAAGCTCCGTTGATACACGAACAGAAATACGCATTCAGAAAGCTATGAACAACCTTATGAGGGGCAGAACCAGCTTTGTTATCGCGCACCGTCTTTCCACTATCCGCGACGCCGATCTTATTCTTGTAATGAGGGACGGCGATATCGTGGAGCAGGGTACGCATGACAGCCTTATCGAAAAGGACGGCTTTTATGCCGCACTCTATAATTCGCAGTTTGCGGAGGCGTGATTTTCAGTCTATAACCCCAAATAATAACAGACGGCAAAGGAAATTTTCCTTTGCCGTTTCAGTTTGGAGAAAAAGTGTAAATTTTGATTTAGCGTGCTACGCACTATCTAAAAAATCTTTAGGCGGCGAAGCCGCCGACATCAGCTGGTCGAGCTGAGCCCAGCTCGCGAAGTCCAGAGGCGGAGCCTTTGGTCGCGCTCCGCAGAGCGCGAAATCCCTTTCGTCCGAAACGGAG
>JAAVHL010000109.1 GCA_014799735.1 Ruminococcus sp. | reverse complement strand
TTTTGCAAACGTGACCGCCGCCGCTCTGCCTATTCCTCTCGAAGCTCCGGTTATAAGTACAGTTCTTCCCATTTCCGACTCCCCCATTATTTCAGTACATAAATATTATACCAATATCCGGCCATAATTTCAATAATTTACATATATTTATTTTTGTGGTATAATTAATTCCAAAGGAAGTGGTCTTATGGATATGCACAGTTGCCGCCTCTGTCCGAGAGAATGCGGCGCAGACAGATATACAGGCACGGGCTTCTGCGGCTGCGGAGCGGGTCTCCGTGCGGCAAAGGCGTATCTTCATATGTGGGAGGAGCCCTGCATATCGGGGACACAAGGTTCGGGAACAGTTTTCTTTTCGGGCTGCAATCTGAAATGCTGCTTTTGTCAGAATTATAGGATATCTCACGAAAATCACGGCAAGGATATCTCCGATACACGCCTCGCTGAAATTTTTCTGGAGCTTCAAGAACAGGGAGCGCACAATATCAATCTGGTCAGTCCTACGCCCTACGTCCCGCAGATAATATCCGCTCTCGACTTATGCCGCGGAAAGCTTTATATCCCCATAGTATACAACACAGGCGGATATGAAAGTGTCGAAACATTGAAGCTTATGGAGGGCTATGTGGACGTTTATCTCCCCGACTTCAAGTATTTCGACAACGCCCTTGGGGAAAAATATTCGGGAGCGAAAAATTACTTTGAAACGGTCACAGCCGCTCTTAAGGAAATGCACCGCCAAACAGGTCCCTGCCGTATTGAGGACGGTATTATCCGCCGCGGAACGATAATACGCCACCTTGCCCTGCCGTCGCACAGGGACGATTCAATCAAGGTGCTTGAATGGATAGCGGAAAATCTTCCGCCGGACGATATACTTATCAGCCTTATGAGCCAATACACGCCGTTCTACAGAAGCTCGGAGCATAAGGAAATTTCCCGCAGGATATCTACCTTTGAATATAACTATATTCTGGACAAAGCAGCGGCTCTCGGACTTAACGGCTTCATGCAGGAAAGGTCCTCCGCACGCGAGGAATATACTCCAGATTTTGATTTGAGCGGCATCTAATCATTTAATATGTACGGGTATGACTTGAAGCCATACCCGCAGCTTATGAAAGCCTGATGTTGTCCACTTCTTTTCTGGCAAGCTCGGCGTTGTCCTCCAGGACGTTCACCACACTGCCGTCGGGAAGAGTTTTGTTGCAGGTTATCACGCTGGTATAGTACTTGCCGTTGATCTGCTGAGGATTTGCGGGGTCTACCCTTGCGTGGTTTCCGTGCTTTATAAGATTTTTTTCCATAGCTGTTTTCCTCCTTATCAGAGATATCCTTTGAGATTGTCGATATAAGCCTGTTCCTTGTTAAGCATATCCTTAGCCTCCTGCACAAGCTTGGGACTTGCTGTTACGGTATGATTGAGCGCCTTGTTGATCTTGATTATGCCCATGTTCGTTCCCTGAATGAGCATTTCCGCGATATGCTCGGTGGACTTGTCCTTTGCGCAGTTGAGGCATATCCCCATTTTAGACATAAGCTTAGCCGTTTTTGGAAGCGGCTGCGGCTTCATATTATAGGCTCTCATGCTGCCGATGATCATGTTTTCCTGTCCCTGATAGTTGGCAAGCTGCTTGCGAAGCTCGTTTTTAAGCTTTGTATCGCTTACCTTGGGAAAAATCTGCTTAATGGAGCTTGTTCCCATTTCGGCATTCTGGTACAAAGCGTCGAAAAGCTTATTTTGATTTGACATAAAGCGTTCTCCTTTCCTATGTCCTACAGTTATTATGCTGTGGACGCTTTTAAATATTTACGGCATTTGTATTGAAAATCTAAGGAATATGTTGTATAATATTTAATACAAATTTATCTGAAAACAGGAGAAAAAAATGGCTGAAAAAATTATTTCAAGAAACAAGGAAAACTTTTTTAAAAGATGCTGTAAGGGTATCGGCTACTGGCTGGTCGGAAGCTTTATGTGCTTCTTCATGTGTTCGGCTATGGTCGTGCTTATGAAAAGCGTTCTGATGCTTAAAATTTTTGTTGCGCTCTGTACCTCGGCGATAATGCTTGGTCTGTTTTTTAACTGGACGTACTACTCTGCAAAGCGTGACAGAAACGCAGTAAAATTCCACAATATGGAATATGATAGGTTCATGCCGATAAAAATGGCTTTAGTCGCTCCGATAGTATCCTACGTCATGCTTGTAATGCTCTATATGTGCAAGCTTGGAGCGATACAGGAATCGTTTTTCAGCATATACCTGATATGCGATATGTGGATACTCCCGTTCGTTACCCTTTTTACCGGAGAACGTGTTATAAGCGCGGTCTCATGGGGAGGAATGCTTGGAATAACGCTCGTAACGCTTTTGCAGCCCGCAACGATATATCTCACCTATGTTCTGACCTACAACGACGTTGACGTCGTAAGTCTGGTCTTTTACAAAAACGGAAACAAAAGACAGTAATTCGGAATAAAACTGTCATACAAGCCGTCGGTTTTTCATAGGATACAGTAAGTAAACAAGCTATTGGAGGGTATTCTATGAAAAAAATAAGCTGGAATCATGTGTTTGTCGCGCTGACGTTTTTTGTCTGTATAGGCGTAATCTGCTGGTCTGCGGTACGGATAGATACGGCGGTCACAGTATCAAATCCTGCCCCTGAGAATGACTTTACCATTGTTCTAGACGCGGGACACGGAGGTATTGACGGCGGCTGCTCAACTGCTGACGGGAAAACCGAAAAGGTCATTAACCTTAATATCCTGCTTTCGGTTCGGGACTTAGGAAGATTTTTCGGTTACAACGTGGAGGCTACCCGCGAAAGGGATATGTCTATACACGATAAAGGTGTTACAGGCATACGAAATCAAAAGATATCCGATATGGAAAACAGGCTTGCTATATTTAACAAGTACGGAAACTCGGTCTGCGTTTCAATTCATCAGAACACCTTCGGAGACCCTCAGTACAGCGGCGCTCAGATGTTCTACAGCGATAAAAATCCGTCAAGCGAACTTCTTGCCTCGATCATGAAAGATAAGTTCGTGGGAAATCTCCAGCCCGAAAATCAGCGTGAAACAAAGCTTTGCGGCAGTGAGCTGTATCTATGCTATTACTGTGAAAATCCCGCTGTTATGGTAGAATGCGGATTTCTTTCCAACCCCGAAGAGGCAGCTAAGCTTACCGACGAGGGATATCAGCAAAAGGTAGCCTTTACTATTTTTTTTTTTATATTTGAGTTTGTAAGTCAATCGACGTAATGCTTTAAGTTTATTAATTTTCATCTTTATGAAGCTAATAATGCAATATGACAAGTATGTTCCGTTTAATAATTTATTCGGAGGTCAGCGTATGTTTATAAATACCAATTTTTTAAAAAATGACAAGATACAACTGATTTTAGAAAAAACAGTTGAAGGAGACCCCGAAAAAGAGTGGGTCCCAGCATATCACTTTGCTATTTGCAACGATAAAGGAGTAAAAGCAGGCGTTTGCGACCTGCGTATCGGTCATAACGATAAGCTGTATTACGGCGGAAATATAGGTTATACCGTTTATGAAGAATACAGGGGCAACCACTATGCAGGAAAAGCCTGCTTATTGCTGTTTGAACTTGCAAGAAAGCATGGCTTGCAGTATTTGATAATAACCTGCGACCCCCGATAATTATGCTTCTCGAAAGACCTGTGAATACGCAGGTGGCGAACTTTTGGAAATTGCAGAGCTGCCCGAGGATAACGATATGCGAAACGACGGCAAAACGGAAAAATGTATATATAAATTTGTTTTATAAAGTAAAGCCTAAAATCGTCCCACCCGCAGATATCAAAAAATATGGAGGTACAATATGCACGATTTAAGCGGCATATCAGGAACTCGATAAAATGTTGATTTAACGGGAAGTTTTCTAAAAAGGCAATATCGAAAGGAAAATAAAATGGCAGGAAAATTAAAAACAGTCTACATATGCAGTCAGTGCGGCTTTGAAAGCTCCAAATGGAATGGAAAATGTCCGTCCTGCGGAGAATGGAACACCTTTGAGGAAGAAGTTGTAGAGACCGCTCCAAAGGCGGCGGGAAAGGCTCTGTCGTCTGTAAAGACGATTGATATTTCTTCAAAGATAGTCTCCCTTTCTGGTATCGACACAGAGGAGGACGTGCGCTATTCCACAGGCGTGGGAGAGCTTAACAGAGTGCTCGGCGGCGGACTTGTCAAGGGCTCGCTGGTACTCCTTGGCGGAGAGCCGGGCATAGGAAAATCCACAATGCTTTTGCAGATATGCAAGTATCTGGGAGAAAAATACACCATACTCTATATTTCGGGCGAGGAAAGCATACGCCAGATAAAGCTCCGCGCGCAGCGTCTTGGAGTGGATACAGAAAATCTGTCTCTGCTTTCCACAAACGATGCACGTGCCGCCGCTGATACGATCTCCGTACACAAGCCCGATATTGCCATTGTTGACTCTATCCAGACAATGACCCTGAGTGAACTTAACTCCAGCGCGGGAAGCATTACCCAGGTGCGGGAATGTACAAACCTTTTTATGCGTACCGCCAAATCCGAGGAAATACCGATCTTCGTCGTAAGCCATGTAAACAAGGACGGAGCAATCGCAGGGCCTAAAGTTATGGAGCATATCGTTGACACCGTTCTGTATTTTGAGGGAGAGCGGCACTTAAGCTACCGTATTCTCAGAGCGGTCAAGAACCGTTTCGGTTCTACAAATGAAATAGGCGTTTTTGAGATGTGCGATACAGGACTTGAGGAGGTTGAAAACCCGTCACTTATGCTTCTGTCGGGACGTCCTACAGGGGTGTCGGGAACTTGCGTTGCCTGCATAATCGAGGGCAGCCGCCCCATTCTTGCTGAGGTTCAGGCTCTTGTGACAAAAAGCAGCTTTTCCGCACCTAAAAGAACCGCCACAGGCTTTGACTATAACCGCCTTGCAATAATAATCGCCGTGCTTGAAAAGCGTCTCGGAATGTTATGCGGAACTCTGGACGTGTACCTGAACATTGTGGGAGGCTTCCGTCTGGACGAGCCTGCTGGCGATCTGCCCGTAGCCCTTGCCATCTACAGCGGCTACTACGACGTACCGATAAACGATAAGCTTATCGCTTTCGGAGAGATCGGTCTGGGCGGAGAGGTAAGGAATACTTCCAATATTTCACAGCGAATAATGGAAGCCGAACGTCTTGGTTTTACCGACTGCATTATCCCGAAGCAGTCCATGCGAAGCATAGACCCAAGCAAGTACAATATGCACATCTACGGAGTATCCTCCCTGCGGCAGGCGTTTGCAGTGGTACAGAAAAATAAAAACGACACCCCCGCCGCTGAGTAATTCAGCCGCGGGGGTTATTTGTCGGTAATTATATTCTTGATTTACTTTTAACGGTGTACTTTTTCTTGCGCTGCTTCTGAGCCTTGATAACTTTCATGCGCGAAAATTCCTCGCGCTCTTTTTCCTCAAGGTTGTCGGTGATGTATCTGACAATACTTTCATATCGTGGGATAACGATATTCTGTAAAGCGTTTGCCCTTGTCTGTGTCTTGCGTATGGAGTTGGTCAGCCTGTAAATGCTGTTCTCCACTTCAGCAAGGACGGCAGTCATATACTTTACCTTTTCAAAGCAGATGTACGCCTGATCCACATTTGAATCAGTGTTCCGCAAGCCGTAGTTGAGTACAGGCTTTCTCTGCTCTATGGTAAGAGTAGGAAGCTCGCAGCCCATTACGCTTCTGTAGGACATCTGAAGCGTGTTGTCAACGGGAACTGCATTTGCAACATTTTCTATAACTCCCCTTGCGATATTCGCCATCTGGAGCGCGGAGTAAGCCTTGACATAGGTCTCGTCAATAGTTCCGCAGATAGATTTTGCGGTATCCACGAGGGTCATAAGCTCTCGTATAAGAATGTTGCGCTTTTTGTCAAGAAGCTCATATCCAAGCTTCGCAAGCGACAGCGATTTTTGGGTATTAAGAAGATTTCCCTTGGTCGGAAAAACCTGGTCAGCCATAAATACGAACCCCCTTTATTTGTTTAATCAAACAGCTCGGCAGCGTTCGGATTGTATTTTTCATTGAGAAGCTTTTCGTTTACTCTGTCAAGAGCCGATTTCGGAAGCAGCGAAAGCAGATTCCAACCTAAATCAAGTGTTTCGTCGATAGAGCGGTTTTCGTCAGAACGCTGACTTACAAAGTACTTTTCAAACTTTTTGCCGAATTCAATATACGCCTTGTCAAGCTCGGAAAGTTCATCTTCGCCGATAACCGAAGCCAGCGCCCTTGCGTCCATAACCTTTGCATAGCAGGCAAAAAGCTGGTTGGAAACGTCCGAGTGGTCGGAACGTGTGTATCCCTCGCCTATACCGTCCTTCATCAGACGCGAAAGCGACGGAAGAACCGATATCGGAGGATAAATTCCCGACTGGTCAAGTCCCCTGTCGAGAACTATCTGTCCCTCAGTAATGTAGCCCGTAAGGTCTGGAACAGGGTGAGTAATATCGTCGTTAGGCATGGTCAAAATAGGTATCTGAGTTACCGAACCTTCGGAACCCTTTACAACTCCCGCACGCTCATACAGCGAAGCAAGGTCAGAGTACAGATATCCGGGGAAGCCCTTACGTCCCGGAATTTCACCCTTTGAGGAGGAGAACTCGCGGACAGCCTCGGCGTAGGAGGTCATATCGGTAAGGATTACCAGTATATGCATATTTTTCTCAAACGCCAGATATTCCGCCGCCGTAAGCGCACATCTCGGCGTAAGGATACGCTCAATGATCGGGTCGTTGGAAAGATTAAGGAACATTGCAACTCTTTGCAGAACGCCGCTTTCCTCAAAGCTTCTGCGGAAATAGTCCGCAACATCGTTTTTAACGCCCATAGCCGCAAAGACTACTGCGAACTCCTGACCGCTTTCCTCGGCAATTTCAGCCTGACGAACTATCTGTACTGCAAGCTTGTTGTGGGAAAGTCCCGAACCCGAAAAAATCGGAAGCTTCTGTCCCCTGATAAGGGTCATAAGCGCGTCAACGGAGGAAATTCCCGTGTGGATATAGTTTCTCGGATAGGAACGGGAAACCGGATTAAGCGGCTTTCCGTTGATGTCGGCAGTTTTCTCGGCGTAAATCTCTCCCAGACCGTCAACAGGTCTGCCTGCGCCGTTGAAAACTCGTCCCAAAATTTCAGGCGAAAGGGGCATTTCCATAGGCTTGCCCATAAAACGCGTTCTTGTATTTTTAAGGGACAAGCCGTTTGTACCCTCAAATACCTGCAAAACGGCTTTGTTTCCCGAGATCTCAACCACACGTCCCAGCCTTGCTGAACCGTCATCAAGACGGATATCCACAACCTCGTCGAAGGACGCTCCCTCAACGCCGTCGAGAACAACGAGAGGTCCGTTAATTTCATTTAATCCAACATATTGCAGATTCATTACTATATGACCTCCGTTTCCATTGCGCTTACCTGCTTTGAAATTTCCTCGGCAAGGTCTTTAAAGAGCTGTGGCTTGTCATTCGGGATATCGTATTTCATCTTTATGACTTTTTCAAACAGCCCCGTATCCGTCACCGCGCTTACGGTAACTCCCCTGTTCACCGCTTCGGCGCACTTATCGTACAGCTCCAGAATTATTCCCATCATGCTGAACTGCTTTTCAAGCGGCACATAGGTGTCGTCTTTATGGTAAGCGTTCTGCTGCAAAAATCCCACGCGGACAACCCTCGCAATCTCTATAACAAGCTTCTGATCTTCGGGGAGAACGTCCGAACCGATAAGCTTAACGATCTCCATAAGCTTGTTTTCCTCATGGAGAATATTGGCAATTTTTTGACGGTACGCCAAAAAATCGGGGCTTACCTTTTCGCCGTAATAGTCGGCAAGGTCGTCTATATATTCGGAATAGCTGTCGTTCCAGTTGATAGCGGGATAGTGTCTCGCATACGCAAGAGACTTATCCAGCGCCCAGAAGCAGCGTACAAAACGCTTTGTGTTCTGTGTAACAGGCTCGGAGAAGTCCGAACCCTGCGGAGATACCGCTCCTATGATAGACACGGAACCCTCATTGCCGCTTAATGTCTCAACATATCCCGCACGCTCGTAGAACTCGGAAATTCTCGACGGCAGATATGCGGGAAAGCCTTCCTCCGCGGGCATTTCTTCAAGACGTCCGCTTATTTCACGGAGAGCCTCTGCCCAACGTGAAGTAGAGTCCGCCATGATAGCGATATGGTAACCCATATCGCGATAATATTCTGCAAGAGTGATACCTGTATAGATAGAAGCTTCACGAGCTGCAACTGGCATATTCGAGGTATTGGCGATAAGCACGGTCCTATCGGTAAGGGATTTTCCCGTTCTGGGATCCACAAGCTCGGAAAACTCCTCCAGAACCTGTGTCATCTCGTTACCGCGCTCGCCGCAGCCGATGTACACAATGATATCCGCGTCGCACCACTTCGCAAGCTGGTGCTGTGTCATGGTCTTGCCCGTGCCGAATCCTCCAGGAACGGCGGCAGTACCGCCCTTTGCGATAGGGGCAATGGTGTCAATAACACGCTGTCCCGTAACAAGAGGCATACTGATAGGCAGACGCTCCTTAAAGGGACGGCTCTTCTTGATAGGCCACTTCTGGGCCAAAGTAAGCGTCACAGTTTTGCCGTCGTCTGTTTTCAGCTCGGCGATCTTGTCAGTAATTCTGTACCAGCCGTTTTTAGCCGTCCATACGACTTCTCCGCAAACGTTCGGAGGAACCATGCAACGGTGCTCAATAACAGGCGTTTCGGGACAGGTCGCAAATATCTGTCCGCCCTCCAGACGGTCTCCGACTTCGACTGTAATAGTCACATCAAACCTTTTTGAAGTATCCAGCGCGGGAACGTTCGCTCCCTCGGCAATAAACGCGCCGCTCAGCTCCTCAAGCTTTTTCAGAGGACGTTCTATACCGTCAAAAATATTTGATAAAATTCCGGGGCCCAGCGTTGCGGACATAGGCATACCGCTGCCCTCCACAGGCTCGCCGGGCTTCAGACCGGTCGTGGACTCGTATACCTGAATGGTAGTCTCCTCCGAGCTTATGCCGATGACTTCTCCGATAAGACGCTTTTCGCCTACGTATACCATTTCAAGCATGGAAAAATCCTTGGTGTCCCTCACCTTGACAACAGGTCCGTTTATGGAAAAAATTGTGTTCAAATCCATACCTCCTTACTGAGAGCCTCTGCCCGCGTTACTCCGCAAAGACGTTTTTTCCCGTGAAAGCGCGTCTTTGCTCCTCAACAGCCGAATCAAAAGTTCTGTCCGCGATAGTGCCTTTTTCGGCATTATAGACAGCCAGTCCGCCCAGACGTATTTTCTCGTCGGGAGAAAATTTTGCATTGCAGGACGGGATAGCCTTTTTCAGCGTGTCGGCGTACTTCATGTCGTCAGGCGCAAGGAAAACCTCTGAACCGTCCGAAACATGCATAAGCAGCAGATTTTTTACCAGCATATTAACATATTTCTGGTCGCCGCGAAACTCGCAAAGTCTTTTTTCCACAGCCGCAAAAACCTTGTCAGTAAGCTCGTCGCGGTGTGCTATGACCGATTTTTTCATATTCAGCTCCGCCTTTGAAACATCCCTGACATAGCTGCCGCCGTCCTTTTTGGAAACCGACGCTGCGCCCTTGGACAGCTCCTCGGCCGAATAATTCTCCGCCTCCGCAAGAATGGATGCTTTTCTGCTCTCAGCGTCCGCGAGAATACGGTTTACCTTGCCGTCAATGTCATCGTTTACCGCGTCGATGAACACCTGCAGCTTTTTGTTGATATTATCCATAAGAATTCCCCTTTCAGGCAAAACCCGTTATTGTCTACAGCTTTAAGCCGATGGCGGATTCGATATATTTCGATATCGTACCGTTGATGTTCGACGTTGCGTGACGGTCGGGAATTTCCACAATAAGCGGCTGCCTGCGGTTAAGCTTGCAGTCGTACACAAGCTCCCTGCAAAGCTTTACCAGCTTCTCGGTAATGAGGACCACCGCAACGTCCCTGTCGTCCGCCGCACTGAGCAGAGCCTCACGAACCTCTTCGGGCTTATGAACAACAACGCCCTCGATACCGGCAAGTCTCATTCCCATCTGCGTATCCACATTATCGCTTATTAAGTAAAAGCGCATAACAGCCTCCGTTTTAAACAAACAGCATACACAAAGCAACGATAAATCCGTAAAGCGCACAGGCTTCACCCAGAGCAACGAAGATCAGAGCCTTCGAGAACGACTTGGGATCCTCGCTTACCGCGCCTATAGCCGCAGGAGCAGCAGCCGCAATAGCAATACCGCCGCCGATAGCGCCCAGACCTACTGCAAGAGCGGAAGCAATGTACATCAATCCGTCAGTACCGCCCTTCTCCTCTTCTTCAGCCTCTGCAGTAACAGAAGTGCTGTCGTTTTCATTAGCCGCATAAGCGTTCAGTCCGAAAGGAAGTACTGCGCAGATCGTCATTACGCCGAAAAATGCACAGAAGTTTACCAGAAAAGCATTCCTGATAGATTTGCCGCTCTTGCGCTTTTTGATAGCGGAAACAATCGGCAGCATAAGAAGTCCTACTACAACTGCGGGAATCAGAAAATAAATAAGCATAACAAAATCCTCCAAACAATTATTCTATAGTTTCGTCATAGTTTATTTTAACGGGCGTAAAGGGTACGCCGTCGCCCGAATAAAAACGTGAAAACAGCTCGTAAAATTCCAGACGCATTGCCTGTATGCAGACCAGAAGCGCCTCGATGCCCATTACAAAAACGTTTCCGAACACTACCATGAAAGGCGAAGCAGCGCCCGACATTCCTTTTGCCAGAGCCATAACGACCAGCATCATGGAAGCGTGGGAAATTGCAAAACCTCCCACACGGACAAAGGACAGTGAATTGGACACATAACTCAGCAGAAATTCAAATACCTCAAAGAAGTTCGCTGCGATAAAGTCAACCACGCCGCCTTCCATTTTGTACTTTTTGCCTTTGACCATGCAAGCGAGCGGTTCTCTCATAAACATCAGTATCAGCGGAAGAACGATAAGGAGCAGCACGTAAGGAACGCTGAATACCTTAGCGCCAAGAAGCGTGCCCACCAGTCCTCCGAGGATAGAACCGAAGAACACAAGACCCGCAATGCCGTTATTGCTGAAAAGCGCGTTTTCGTAGTCCTTGTTTTTTATTCCCGATACAATGTTTATCAGTATGGAGATCATTATCAGAAGCACGCCAAATGCGATAGTCGCCACAAGTATAGGCGCAACGTTTTCCATGACCTTGATAGGCAGGAACGATATGCCCAGTTTTTCGTACACCGGATCAAGAAGCTCCTCGTAGCCGAAAACGCTTCCGAAAAGCAGACCGAATATCGCCGCCGAAATGCCCACTCTTGAAATTATCGGACCCATCGCCCACTTTTTGAATTTGCCCATCAGCGCGCCGAATATTGCAAGTACGACGCCCTGTCCGAAATCGCCGAACATTATGCCGAACAGCAGCATATAGGTGATCGCCACAAAATTTGTCGGGTTTATGCCGTTATAGGACGGCAAACCGTACATTTCCACAAACAATGAAAACGGCTTTGAAAAACGGTTGTCTTTCAGCTTTATGGGCGGCGGGAGCTTTCCGTTCACGTCCGCGTGCTGCATTGTTACCTCAATGCTTTCAATGTCGCTCAGCATTTCGGCAAAACGCTCGGAATCCTTTCTCGGTACAAAACCCACAATGCAGAACTTGTCGTTGACTATCACAGCCTTATTTCTAAGATCGAAGTTATCATGCTGAGTTTTGAGACGTGAAAAGATCTTGCAGAGCTTTTCCGTTTTCAGAAGCATAAACTCGTTCAGCTGCTTTACGCAGCTCTCGATCTCCTTTTTGTCCTCCTCGACCATTTGATGAAGCTCCGATGATGCTGTTTCAGCGTCGCCGTGGACAAAATCGGGAATACGGGTCCTCTCAAAATAAAGCTCCTCGAATATTTCCTCGACCTCTTCAATGTAAGCAGCAGGGGCGAGATACATTCCCCAGTAATACTCCTGCTCCTGAGTGAAGTGAATGAAGAAAAACGGCTTGTCGTCGTAATAAGGGAGCTTAGCAAAGCTGTCTGCGGGAAGACGCCCCAGGCGTATCTTAATATACTCACAATTGAATATCTGCTGAAAATCCGCGGTAATTCCCTGTAAGTGATCCACCTGGTACATGGCCTGCTCATGAATAGAAAGCTGTTCCCTCGCCTGTCTTTCGGCAGCTTTGTACTCATCAAGAGTATCTCTTACGTCCGAAAGATATTTTTCAAGCGAAGCAAGGCTGTCGTTTTCCACATCGGAAAAATCCATGCTTTTGAACGATATTCCCGACCGTGCGGATATCTCGTTCATCGTCCTGAGAAGCGGCGTATAGGGATTATCCTCTTTTAGAGTGGTATACCCGCTTTTCTTTTTGGCGACCTTTGAAGCCGACTCGATGTGAAAACAGCCGCATTCGCTCAGCTTTACAAGCGCTGCGTTCAGGTCTTTCGTATGACCCGAAATGTTCACAAATTCCATTTTTTCAATAGACATCTGACTGTCACCTCTTTATATTAGGTAAGGGAAAATTCCCTAAGTTATTACAAGCGACGCGATCTTATTGCTCTCAACGCCGTATCGTATGCCCTCGATAATGCTTATGATGTTCTGAACCTCCGTCTCAAGCAGGAAGAAGAAAGCGTACACGCTCAGCTGAGCGGAACCCGAGCGCCTGAGAATGCTTCTTGCATACTTGTGTCTCAGCCTGCGGACGCTGTGCTCGATATTGGATATATCGTATCCGTTTCGTATCATCTGCTTGCCGTAATAGGTCTTTGAAAAACGCCTTATAAATTCCTCCGCATTGGGAGCGCTGTATATTTCGCGGTGTCTTTCGGCGGTGATCCTTCCGTAAAAGGTAAGCATATCCTTTTCGATCTCCTCCTCGGACTCGCCGAAATAAGCTGTAAGGCGGTAAGAATTAATAACGTTTATCAGGTCTATCTCCGCTTCAAGGAAACGGTTAAACTGTTCGACGTCACCGCCTCCAGAATCCGCATTCTCCTTCAGCATATTGATGTAGTAGTTCCTGAGCAGCGTTTCGCACCTCGTAACATCTACCTTTCCGTCCTCATTGGGAGAAATATTCTTCAGCACTTCGTAATAAGGCGTTTTGCGGATAAATTCAAGCAGCGCCGCGAAATTGTTTATCTTCGCAAGCTCCAGCAGATCGAAGGACGTAAGATGATTGATATAAACGGGAACGTCCTGTATCAGCTTGTCCGAACCCGCGTTTATGCAGCGTATGCATCTTAAAATCTCGTCGATCTCCGTCTGGATTATTTTGTAATTGTAGAACCGCTGATTTGAGATATGCTCAAAGCCCGTAATTCTCATATAGGTCTCAAAAACGCTTCTTCGCAGAAGATTTTCCAGCATTCCCCTGTGAATGGTGTTGGTATCTATCGAAGCCAGAAGCTTGCTGTAGTAAGTGTTCTTTTTCAGATAGTCGGCAACGTCGGAAACGCTCTGCCTGTTCATCATTTCCGTGTAGTCCTGCTGCGTAAGGCGTTTTCCGTAGATAGCCATTATTTTTGCCACTGTAGCATTATATTTTTTCTGCACGGCAAAGGCTCTCCTTTCCCGAAAAATAAAAGTCGGTTACCCGCCGATAACGGCGTTGAAAATATTATTTTCCCACTCTGTATGATTTTTTTCGTACACCTTGTCAAGACGCTTTATCTCGTCTGTCATTGCCGATTCAATCTCAGCCAGCTTTTCGTCGGTCTTTTTCTTTTCTCTGAGACTGACCTGCGCAGCCTTTTCTTCCGCTTCGATTATTTTTTCGGCA
This sequence comes from Ruminococcus sp., assembly GCA_014799735.1. Classification (GTDB taxonomy): domain Bacteria; phylum Bacillota; class Clostridia; order Oscillospirales; family Ruminococcaceae; genus RGIG8773. The sequence goes on along the minus strand of JAAVHL010000109.1, from coordinate 16,155 downwards.
ACGATCCTGTCCTTTTCGGCTTCTGCGTCGGCAATGATCTTATCCTTCTGCCGAACGGCCTCTTCAAGACGTGTTTTGGCGTCCTGTTCAATTTCAAGAATGCTTGTGATAATATTTTCCATTTGATCACCCTTTCCGATTCCAAACGCGGACAATCCTGCCGAAGCTAAACGGCAGGACTTTTTCCGAAACTAATTTTTAAGGCTGTGAAGCGGCGCGGGAATCTGTCCGCCCCTGCCGATAAATTTAGCGGGAGAATAGGTATTCACTCTCATTACGGGGCCCTTTCCGAAAAGTCCGCCCCAGTCAAGAACGTCTCCCTCTTTCATTCCGATAGCGGGAATGACCCTTACCGCAGTGGTCTTGCCGTTTACCATGCCGATAGCGGCTTCGTCGGCAATAATCGCGGAAATAACATCGTCTGTAGTATCTCCCGGAATGCATATCATATCCAGACCAACGGAGCATACAGCCGTCATAGCTTCAAGCTTTTCAATGGACAGTGCGCCGCACTCTGCGGCTTCGATCATGCCCGCGTCCTCGGAAACAGGAATAAACGCTCCCGAAAGACCGCCTATTCTGGAGCAAGCCATTACGCCGCCCTTTTTGACTGCGTCGTTGAGCAGAGCCAGTGCAGCAGTAGTTCCGCAGGCTCCGCACCTTTCCAGACCGATCTCTTCAAGAATATGAGCAACGCTGTCGCCCACCGCGGGAGTGGGCGCAAGAGAAAGGTCAACTATACCGAACGGAACGCCCAGTCTCTCCGAAGCCGTAACGCCAACAAGCTGTCCCACACGGGTTATCTTATAGGACGTTTTCTTGATAACATCAGAAATTCCGGTAATATCTGCGTCGGGATATTTTCTCAGAACAGAGCGCACAACGCCCGGACCGGAAACTCCCACATTGATAATGCAATCAGGCTCGCCTACGCCGTGGAAAGCTCCCGCCATAAAGGGATTATCCTCCACCGCGTTGCAGAACACCACAAGCTTAGCCGCGCCGAAGCACTGGTTATCGACCGTAAGCTCCGCGCTTTTCTTAACTATCCTGCCCATAATTTTGCAGGCATCAAGGTTAATACCGGTTTTGGTAGAACCCACGTTTACCGACGAGCATACGCAGGAAGTCGAAGCCAAAGCCTCGGGAATAGACTCGATAAGCCTTTCATCTCCCGCCGAGAAGCCCTTCTGCACCAGTGCGGAATAACCGCCTATAAGGTTTACGCCGCAGGTTTTCGCAGCCTTCTCCATAGTAAGAGCAAACTTTACTGGACTCGAATTGCAGGCAGCTGAAACGATAGCGATAGGCGTAACCGAAAGACGCTTATTTATAATAGGTATACCGTATTCCTTTTCGATGTCCTCGCCTACTTTGACAAGGTTCTGAGCACAGCGGGTTATCTTGTCGTAAACCTTACCGCAAGCCTTGTCGATATCGCTGTCAATGCAGTCGAGAAGCGAAATTCCCATTGTAATTGTACGTATGTCAAGACATTCGTCCTGGATCATACGAATAGTTTCAAGTATATCATGAACGTTGATCATAGACAGTCTCCTATCAAAGGTTAAATTCTGTGCATGGACTCGAATATTTCCTCATGCATGGTGTGGATCTGAAGCCCCAGCTCCTCGCCGAGACCGGTCATTCTGGTAACCAGTTCGGTAAAATCCTTATTCAGCTTGGAAATATCAACCAGCATTATCATAGCGAACATATCCTGAAGAACGCTCTGGGTAACTTCGATAACGTTGGCGTTATATTCGGTGCAAATGCCGCTTACCTTTGTGAGGATCCCGACCGTATCCTTACCGATTACCGTAACAACTGCTCTCATCAATAAAACCTCCGATAAAATACAAATAAAAACAAAAGATATAATTATCATATCACACTTTTTGTAAAAATAAAAGGCAAAAATCAGACAAAAAAGCAGGTAATTTTTGTGTATTTTTTCACAAAATACACGTTAAATTTTAGTTAAATATGTTACAATTATGAATAAGTATACAGTTGGGACAGACTGCCAAGCTTCCGCTCAGACGTTTACGCTTTCTCTCGCTTTTATATCCTTGCGGAAAAGAAGCTTGAAAATTGTGCGGACAAGAGGCTGGATAAAGAAAAGCTGTGTAAAGAATGCAAACGGAAAATTAAAGCATACCAGCTTCAGCCAGTTAGCCAGCAGTGTAATAAAGTTAAATCCAGCATAGTACGGATAATACAGGAAAGCGGCAATAAAGCTCATTGCGGGACACATAAGTCCTACGGTCGCGCAGATTATTGCGGATTCAAAGAGTACGGGGTGAGTTTCCCTCGGGTTGAAAACCTTGCAGGCAAGCTTGAATGAAAACGGGCTTCCCATAATGATTTCAAGCAGATAAGCTAAAACGAATTCCACCAGTATAACCGTCCATATGGGAACGTTTGCTCCGCACATATAGACGCCGCCCATAGCGTTTATCGCAGCAATAACGCCGCTCTCGCCGCTTGCTGCCATAAGAACGTTTCCGTTCACTACGTACAGACTGTAGAACACATAAGCGTGTACCGTTATCACTACGGTGATGAGAGCGAAGATCATTCGCTGAAACTTATTTCTCGGCATAATATCAACTATCCTTTCAAGCGCACAAAAAACACGCCGCAGCAATGTACGCAAATCTGATAACGGCTGTGTACCGTGATCAGATTTACGCGCCAAAGCGCAACGTGTGTCGTTCATGCAATATTAATTTTTAAGCCGACAATACTGACTTCATCAATTGTCCGCTTTTAGTATTTTAGCATAAACCTGCGCTTATGTCAATGCGGATTTTCAACAATAATTCTGCCGCTGCCGAAAAAATTTTTTAGTCAAAATTATTACTCAGGCTTTTTGAACGGTCTGTGTTTTAGAGGTATTGCCGAAATTTCAGGATATTCCCAAAAATATATGTTACCCGCAGGAATAATGTGGTATAATAAAGAAAACAAACCACATACACACGAAAGGAATGTCAGCAAATGAATCTTATCGACTGTCACACACATTCGACAAACAGTCCCGACGGAAGCTCACCCGCCGAGGAAATGGTCAAGACCGCCTGTGAAAAGGGTCTGACCGCCTATGCCCTCACCGACCACTGCGAGATAAACAGGTGGTTTTCGATAGAGCATTACGGCGTCGAACCAAACGAGTACGATACATACGATTTCGGACGGGATTTTGAGCGTTCCATGGCTGAAAACACCATGCTGAAAGAAAAATATGCGGGAAAGATAAATCTTATCTGCGGCATAGAGCTGGGACAAGCCCCCTTTGACTTCGGACTTTCCGAAGCCGTGGTTTCCGACAAGCGGCTTGATTTTGTCATCGGTTCGATACACCAAATTCACGCCAAGGACGATTTTGCGTTTATCGACTATGAGAAAGAGGATATCGTCAAGCTGCTTGCAAGCTACTACGAGGATATGTACAAGCTCTGCAAATGGGATAAATTCGACGTTCTCGCCCATATCACCTACCCGCTTCGCTATATTGAGGGCGACAAGGGAATTAAGGTTGATATGTCCCCATATGAGGAGCTGATACGTGAGTGCTTTAAGCTTCTTGTTAAGAACGGCAAAGGCATCGAGATCAACACCAGCGGTCTCAGACAGAAATACGGTCAGACCTTTCCCAATCTGTACTGGGTAAAGCTTTTCAGGGAAATGGGCGGCGAGATACTTTCCATTGGCTCGGACGCGCACCGCACCGACGATCTTGGCAAGGGCATACGCGAGGGAACGGAGCTTGCTCTTGCGGCGGGCTTTGACAAGCTGTGCTTTTTCAAAGAAAGAAAGCCCGTTTTCATAAAGATATAGACAAATGCCTGATTTTGTAGTATAATTATTATATTATTTTCCGAAATACAAAAGTGCGCGGCATATGTTTAGTATATGCCGAACGCGGAACAGTGACATCGGAAAAATTCGGGAGGAACAATATGGATACGCTTATAAAGCTTCTTAAACAGAACGCGCGCCTTTCCTGCAAAGAGCTTGCCGCAATGACAGGTATGTCCGAAGCGGAGGTGGGCAAAAAAATCAAGGAATATGAACACAGCGGTGTTATCAAGGGTTACTCGGCAATAGTTGCCGACGACGCCGACGAGGACAACGTTACCGCATTCATTGAGGTCAAGGTAACGCCGAAAGCTGACTGCGGCTTTGACGATATTGCCAAAACCATTATGATGTATGACGAGGTTGAGAGCCTTACCCTTATGTCCGGCTCTTTCGACCTTGCCATAACTATCAGCGGCACAAACTACAAGGAGATAGCTCTTTTTGTGGCGCAGAGACTTTCCACCATTGACGGAGTAATCTCCACAACGACACACTTTACTTTAAAGCGTTACAAAGAAAAAGGCATTTTCATTGAAGATGAAGCTACCGACGAAAGGGGCTTTGTTTCTCCATGATGGACTATGATAAAATAATTTCCGAAAAGTGCAGAGAGCTTAAACCGTCGGGAATAAGAAAATTTTTCGATATTGCTGCAAACATGAAGGGCGTTATCTCCCTCGGCGTAGGCGAGCCTGATTTCCAGACGCCTTGGGCAATCAGACGTGCTGCTATCGCCGCACTTGAAAAGGGCAAGACCGTCTATACAGCCAATGCGGGACTTATAGAGCTGAGGCGTTCAATATGCAACTACATTAAAAGAAAGATAAACGTCGAATACGAACCCTCAAATGAACTTATCATTACAGTAGGCGGTTCAGAGGCTATCGACCTTGGCATAAGGGCGCTTGTTGATCCCGGTGACGAGGTTCTTATTGTGGAGCCTTGCTTCGTGTGCTATGCCCCTATCGTAAGCCTTACCGGAGGAGTACCCGTTACTATCGAAACGAAAGCGGAAAACGGCTTTAAGCTTACGGCGGAAGAGCTGAAAGCAAAGATCACCGATAAGACAAAGCTGCTTATTCTCCCCTTTCCCAACAATCCCACAGGTGCGATCATGACAAGAGAAGAGCTTGAACCTATCGCAGAAGTTCTCCGCGGAACAAATATTATGGTGCTTTCGGACGAGATCTATTCCGAGCTTACCTACGACGGACGTCACGTTTCCATAACCGAGCTTGACGGCATGAAAGAGCGTACTCTTCTTGTAAACGGCTTCTCGAAAGCGTTTGCCATGACAGGCTGGAGACTTGGCTATCTTGCGGGACCCGAACCTATCGTAAAACAAATGCTGAAAATACATCAGTATGCTATAATGTGCTCGCCTACGGTATCACAGTACGCTGCGGTCGAAGCCATGAGCAGCTGCGACGGCGAAGTCGCAAAAATGGTGAACGAATACAACATACGCCGCCGCTGGCTCGTTAATGCGCTTAACGAGATCGGACTGACCTGCTTTGAGCCAAAGGGCGCGTTTTATGTGTTCCCGTCTATCAAATCCACGGGACTTTCCAGTCAGGAATTCTGCGAACAGCTTCTCTATAAGCACAACGTTGCTGTCGTTCCGGGAGACGCTTTCGGAGAATGCGGCGAGGGACATATAAGGATTTCCTACGCATACTCTCTCAAGCATCTTATGGAGGCGGTTGAGCGTATATCCGAATTTCTTGACGAGCTTAAAGGACGGTCGGTATGAACAGTATCACCGTTCCCGCATACGCAAAAATAAATTTGACGCTTGACGTTACAGGCAAACGGCAGGACGGATATCATACGCTTGACAGTGTTATGCAGAGCATATCTCTTTGCGACACTGTGGAAATTTCCGCAAGCAGCAGCGGTCTTATCACTGTGGACTGCACGGACAAAAGCATTCCGTGCGGCGATACAGCCGAAAAAAACATTGCCTATAAAGCAGCGGTTGCATTTTACAGCTGTACGGGAATTTCCGACATAGGGCTGCACATAAGCATAGAAAAACATATTCCCTCAGAAGCGGGACTCGGCGGAGGAAGCTCTGACGGTGCGGCAGTAATTGTCGGTATGAACAAGCTTTATGGTACAAACCTTTCAGACAAACAACTATGCGAGATCGGTCTAAAGGTCGGCGCGGACGTGCCTTTCTGCATTGTGGGCGGAACAAGGCTCTGCCGCGGTATAGGCGAGGATATCTCCCCTGCTCCGCCTTTGGAGGACTGCTTTATTGTAATAGGAAAAGGAAGCAGCGGCATATCCACAAGGGAAGCTTACGAAAAAATTGACAGCCTTAACCTCTCGGAAAGGCTGAACTCCAAGCTGTACAATGGCAGCCCTTCCTCTCTTGCAAAAGCAGGAGGAAACATTTTTGAAAGGGTAACTGACAACATCGACGTTTCCGAAATAAAACGTATCAACGCAGAATGCGGGGCCGCCTACTCTGCCATGAGCGGAAGCGGCTCGGCGGTGTTCGGCTTGTACTGTGAACGCGCGGACGCTGAAAAATGCCTGTCACTGCTTCGGAAAAAAGGATTTTTTGCCGAAATATGCACGCCCTTGCCATACGGTGCAAAACCGTAAGAATATGTTGGAATTTTTTGTGCAAAACGACTGCTTAAATACATAAAAATTATGGGAAATGTAGAATAGATTTTAAATTGTGCGATATCTATTGAAATTTATTTAAAAATATATTAAAATATAATAATGGGTATATTATACAGCGTTTTGCGGCGCTATACAATATTTAACACTTATTTTATGAGGTGAACGAATCGATGGGCGCAAATATCATTTTGTACGGTCCTCCGGGTACAGGTAAAACCTACAATACTGTAGCGTACGCTATTTCCATTATCTACGGACGTCCCGTACGGGAAGTCATGAAAGAAGACTATAACGATCTGCTTGAAAAGTATCACGCTTTGAGAACTCTTTACGGTCAGATCGAATTTACCACTTTCCACCAGTCTTTCGGCTACGAGGAATTTGTCGAGGGTATCAAGCCTGTGTTTATTCAGGTCATGAACGAGCGCGGCGAACGTTCCCGTAAGGAAGAAATGGTATATCGGGTTGATCAGGGCGTTTTCAGACGGTTCTGCGACGAAGCCGCTAAAAATCCCGAGGAAAAATATGTTTTCATCATCGACGAGATCAACCGAGGAAACGTTTCCAAAATTTTTGGTGAAATGATCACGCTTATCGAGCCTACCAAGCGAATCGGACAAGCAGAAGCTGCCACCGTTAAGCTTGCCTACTCTCAGGAGGCTTTCGGCGTTCCCGAAAATGTCTACATAATCGGCACAATGAACACCGCCGACCGTTCTATCGCTATGCTGGACTCGGCTCTGAGACGTCGTTTCGACTTTATCGAAATGATGCCGAACCCTGATCTGCTTGACGGCGTTGTTGTGGACGGCGTTGACATCAGGCAGCTTATGCTGAAAATAAACAAGCGCGTGGAGATACTCTGCGACCGCGACCACACAATAGGTCATGCGTATTTCATGCAGCTCAGACAGCGTCCCACCCTTGCGGTACTGGCGCACATCTTCAAGAACTCTATCGTTCCCCTGCTTCAGGAGTATTTCTACGACGACTATGAAAAGATCAGACTTGTTCTCGGCGACGCAAACAAAGAGGAAAACGAACAGTTTGTCCGCGCTACAGCTGTTGATTACGCGCAGATATTCGGTTCCAATGCGGAGCTGTACCTCGAAAACGATCAGGTCTATTCGATCAACAACGCGGCTTTCGCAAATATCAACGCCTATCTGAAAATATAACGGTGTCTGTATGAAAAAATTAAAACGCTATGTTGTAACGGAAGCCGACTGCTTCGTCAGAAACGCACTGGAGACCGACTCCGAGAACATAATTTTGCTGTCGGAGCATAACTATGAGCGTCTGGACGATTTTGCCGCCAGCCGCAAATATTCGGTCATGCAAAAGATCACGCTTGACGACGGACGCGAAGCTCTCCGTCCCACAAGATATGTGGGAATAATCATGCTCAAGGACGGCACTCAGATTGAGATACTGCCGCAGGTATGCATTGACCGCGAGGAAAATATCGTCGCGTCAAAAATGCTGCTTCTGCGTATGCTGGACGGTATACGGGAAATTCCCGTCAGAAAGGTTGACGAACGTTACTTCAAAAAAGAACAGCTCAATCTTTTTGAAATATTTGTAAGAATGTTTACCGACGAGGTTCTTAACGTGGTGCGGAACGGTCTGAAGCAAACCTATGTCCCCTACCGCGGAAACGAGATGTTTGTAAAGGGCAAGACTGTTTACGCGGAACACGCCAAGAAAAATTACGCCCATAAGGAAAAATTTTTTGTGGAGTACGATATTTTCAGCGTTAACCGTGCGGAAAACCGCTTGCTGAAAAAGACCCTCGAGGTTCTTGACAAGCTTTCGTCAAACGGTCTGAACAAGAAAAAAATACGTATGCTGCTTATGTCACTGGACGAAGTGGAGGCTTCCAAGTACCCCAAAAACGATTTCAAGCAAAGCGTTGAGGACAGAAGCATGAACCGTTACTTTAACGCAATGAAATGGAGCCGCCTGTTTCTTCTTGATAAGGGCAACGCGTTTTTTTCGGGCGGCAAAGTAAAGTACGCAATGCTTTTCCACATGGATAAGCTTTTCAGCGCGTGTATCGCTTCAAGCCTGAGAAGACAGCTCGACCGCACAAATTATTACTTCGTGACCCCCGAAAAAATAAGCAACTCGATCAGCAACACGGGCATGGACAAGGAAATGAAGCCGATCTCAGACTTCTACATAATGAACAGGACTACGGAAAAAACGATAAATATGCGCTTCAAGTTCAAGAACTTTTTTGATTATCACGGTTCAGAAAAGGAAAACACCGTCCTGATCTTTCCCGTTACGCAGGTGCTGAACACAGTTTACAACGGCATAGGCGAAACTATGTACCTCATTGACCTGAACGACATTGACCTCAGTGTTTCTGTACTTACTGAGACGTTTTTCGTGTAACTAAAAACAGCAGAGCCAACGGATTTCTCCGAAAGCTCTGCTGTTTTTCGTAAATTATTCGTCGTCGGGGGATTTTTTTATCCCGAAAACAATTCTGAAAATTCCCGAAAGAAGCTTAGGGCTTTTGATAACAACGATTTTCATATGCGATACCTCCAACAGTGATTTACTACATATTATTCCGCAAATGAAAATTGGTGCTATTTTTTTGAAAAAATAACCAAAACCCTGCCTTTTTCAATTTTAAGCGTGCATTCGGACGAAAGTATCTCATTGCTGACACCCAAAGGAAAGCTGTTCGTCAGACAATAGCTGTCCAGATCGTACTTTGTTCCCCTTGTGGTAACTACAGCTTCCTCGCTGTAGGAAAACAAAGAAAAATACATCTTATCATTTTTGGCAAAGATGTACCCCCCCGCTCCGAAAAGCTCGGCAGTATCGTTTTCTCCCACAAGTCTGCCCTTAGCGCCGTTATCGAGAATATACGCCAGAGACTGGATATTTGCAAAAGTATGATCAAGCCGTCCGCCGATAGAGCCCGCTATCGTTATATCGCTGTATCCTCTCGACAGCGCAGTCTTTATCGCAAGCATTGTATCGGTATCGTCCTTTTCCGCCGCCGCAGTAAGTATTTCACAGTCTGTAGGCTTATCCTCGGTCAGACTGTCAAAGTCCCCCAGCACAAGGTTGGGAGTCAGCCCCATTCGCTTTAACAGGGAAAAACCGCTGTCCGCCGCAATCAGATATGCGTCGGACGGCGGAATTATTTTGTGATCGCTGCTTACGGGCGCGCCTCCGAAAATCCAACAGGATCTTTTCTCCGTTGTCACTGTTTTAACTCCCATTCCTTTATTTGTTTGGCTTCCTCGTACATTTCCGCGTAGCTGTTATGCCTTGAAACGGGTATAAGCCCGCTTTCCACAGCCTTCAGCACCGCGCAGCCCTTTTCCTTGATGTGAGCACAGTCGGGAAAACGGCATTTCCCCTCGTACTCCCTGAATTCGGGAAAACAGCCTGCAAGCTCGCCTTTCAGAATAATATCGTACTTCTGTGTCTCAAAGGTGGAAAAACCCGGAGTGTCCGCAATATAGCCTCCGTTTTCAAGACGGTACAGCTCCACAGCGCGGGTGGTGTGACGTCCCCTGCCCAGCTTTTTGCTGATTTCTCCCGTCTTGATCTCCAGTTCGGAGGAAATATGGTTAAGCAAAGTGGACTTTCCCACTCCTGTATTTCCTGTAAAGGCAGATACCTTTCCTGCCAGCATATCATACAGCCTCATATAGGAAGCTGCGTTTTCGTAATCAACCTCAATAAACTCCGCTCCCGAATTTTTGTAGATATCCACAAGAGAGCTGTTTTTCTGCAAGTCAATTTTTGTGACCGCGATAACGCCTTTTATTCCCTTGTACTCCGCAATGGCAAGAAACTTGTCAAGCAGAGTAAGATTTGGCGCAGGCTCGCAGGTAGAAATAACAAACACCATATAGTCCAGATTGGCAAGCGGAGGTCTGATAATGCTGTTTTTGCGCGGAAGTATCTTATCCACCACCGCCGTACCGCCGTCAATATCGGTCAGAATGACCCTGTCTCCCGCGCAGGGAGATATGTTCTGTTTTCTGAAGATTCCTCTTGCTTTGCATTCAAAGATACCGGACGGGGTTTCCGCGGTATACAGTCCCCCCACCGCCTTCAAAAGCAAGCCCTCAATACAGCCGCTCATCAATAGCCGAACACATCGTTCCAGAATGAGTTATCGTAATCGCTGTCGTCAAAAGGATCGTCGATAATGATGTCGTCAGGGTCTATTACAACAGGCTCACGGCCGGTATTGCTTACCCTGTTGCCGCTGCTGCCGCTGTCATCTTCGGTTTTATCCGAGAAAAGATCTCTCAGCACGCTCTTTTCAAACTTGACCTCTGTAACGATATTTTCTACAAAGTCAACCGAATACTCTCCTATCGTGTCGCTGTCCTTTGTGCCGTCATTTACCGCTTCGAGTACGACCTTCTGCATTTCGGTACCCTTAATGTCAATTGATACCGTAGACGCATACGCCAGATTGTCGATAGTGGTCGTACCAATAATAGTGCCGTTTACATAGCAGTTGAACGTACCCTTGCCCTTGATGCCGTCAGGTACTCTGAACGTAATAACAGCCTCAGCTTCCGGCATTATACCCGTACTGAGCGTAAGGATGATCGTAGTGTTGATCTTGACAATGTTAGGCTGACCGTCATCACCGACAGCAGGAATGCTCTGCTCTATTACAGTTCCCTCTTCTTCAAGAGAATCTTTCGTCATAGTCTGAATCGTAAACTTATCGCCCAGCAGCGTTGTAGCCTCTTCGAGCTTATAACCGATGCACTGCGGCACCACAACGTCCTGAACCTCGGGACCGCGGCTTACATACATATAAACCGTCGAACCGTATTCAGCCTTTTCACCTTTAGCAGGCTCTGTTTTTACAACGTAATCCTTGGGAACATTTTCGTCAGTAACGCTTTTTATAAGAACATTAAAGCCGTCGTTGTCCTTAAGCATATTCATAGCTGTATTGGAGTCGATATCGTAAACGTTGGAAACAGTTACCATACGCGGACCTTTGCTGACTATAAGCTTGACCGTTGCCTTTCCCACAAGGTAATCCTTACCCTCGGTAGGTGTCTGGTTAATTATAGCACCCTCGGGAAATTCCGACGAATATTCCTTGTTTTCAACAACCACGTCAAAAGAATCCGCATAGTAGGTCTCCACCTCCTGATAGCTCAGACCGCGCAGATTAGGCATTTTGCCTATTACATCCTCTTCACCGCGGTCAAATACATTCATTATCATAATTGCTATAAACGCTACAACGATAATAATAATACCCGCAGCTATCGCCGTAAGAACAACAACAAAATACGACGACTTGGACGGCTTTTCGTCCTCCTCGTAATCATCATAATTGTCATAATTATCAAGCTCTTCTTTTGTTTTGGTACGTGTACGCATTTTTCTGATATCACCGCCTCTTTCCGGATTCAATGCCACCGATTTTGACGCCGATTCCGCAGCAGCCTTTGAAATTGCTCCCGCATTGAAATACTGGGTTTTTTCGGACAAATACTTATATTCAAACACGATACTGGGATTTTTCTTAAATTCCTCAATATCCTTAATCATCTCCGACGCTGACTGATAACGCTTTGAAGCTTCCTTCTGCATAGCTCTGAGGACTATCTCCTCCAGTCCCTCGGGAACGGAATCATTGACCGCTCTCAAAGGTCTCGCTTCGTTCTGCATATGCATAAGAGCGACCGATACAGGATTATCACCGTCGAAGGGCTTCTCTCCCGTAAGCATTTCGTACATCATAACGCCCACTGAATAGATATCGCTCTTTTCGTCGGTAACGTCTCCGCTTGCCTGTTCGGGGCTTATATAGTGTACGCTTCCGATAGCCTTGTCGGAGATAGTCTTGCCCTCCTCGCGGGCAAATCTGGCAATACCGAAGTCCATGACCTTGATAGTGCCGTCGGGAAAGAGCATTATGTTCTGCGGCTTGATGTCCCTGTGAACTATACCGCGGTCGTGAGCGTGCTGCAAAGCGCGGAGTATCTGGATTATGAAGTGGATACAGTCCTTCCACTTGATAACTCCCTGCTGCTCCATAAACTCTTTCAGCGTAATGCCGTCGATATATTCCATGACAATGAACTGAATTTTTTCGGTAAATCCAACATCGAAAATCTTAACAATGTTTGGGTGCGAAAGCACAGCGATAGCCTTTGATTCGTTTCTGAACCGTCTGACGAACTCCTCGTTATCCGCAAATTCGTTTTTGAGGATCTTTACCGCAACAGTCCTGTCCTCAAGAATGTCCGTCGCCTTGTAGACGTCCGCCATTCCTCCGACGCCGATAAGCTCGGTGATCTCATATCTGCCGTCAAGCTTTCTGCCAATGTTTTTATCCATTAAATTCACTCCTGTAAAATAAACAGTATTCTGTAATCACTTCATATATGCAACGGTGATATTGTCGCTGCCGCCGTTTTCAAGGGCCTTTCTTATCAGCTCGCCGGGGACTTCCTCGGGAGCCAGCTCCTTAGCCGCCCTGAACATATCCGCTTCATCGCAGTAGTTGGAAAGTCCGTCCGTGCAAAGCAGCAGCGAGGAATTCTCGGTCAGTTCAAACTCGAAATAATCTGGAACCACAGCTTCCGAAACGCCTACCGCCTTTGTGATGTAATTTCTCCGCGGGTGATTTTTGATCTGTTCCCGCGTGATCTCTCCGCTTTCGTACATACGCATTACTATCGTGTGATCCTTAGTTATCTGTCTTATTTCATGATTTATAAGGTACAGCCTTGAATCGCCCACGTTCACCGCGTAAAGCTTATTCCCGCACACCAGCGCAGCAACGCAGGTAGTACCCATTCCGCTCATTTCCAGACTTGAAATAGCCGTATCGTACACCACCGAGTTCGCCGTAGTTACCGAAGAAATAAGCAGATTTCTTATCGACTTGCTTTCGTAATCCGCGCGGAAAACCTTTGTGATCCTGTCAAAAACAATATTTACAGCCCGTTCGCTTGCCTCGCTGCCGGCATTCTGACCGCCCATTCCGTCGCATACAACCGCAAAGCAAGCGCCGCCGTCTATCAGCGCAGAACGCACTCTGTCCTGATTTTCTTCTCTTGATAATCCGATATTCGTATCGGAATAGACTTTCATCAGCCGCACTCCTTTCGCAGTTTTTTCGATGTACAAACGTCAGACCTCGTACTCCCGTCTCAATTGTCCGCAGGCGGCATCAATATCCGCGCCGAGAGTACGTCTTACAGTAGCGTTCAGACCGCCCTTTTCCAGAGCGTCAAGAAAGACGTAAAGGGCGTTTTTATCCGAACGGTAGTCCCGTTCCTTGATTTGATTTACAGGTATAAGATTAACATGGCAGTTCATTCCTCTGAGAAGCCTTATCAGCGCAGCCGCGTCCTCGCGGGAATCGTTTACGCCGTGGATAACGGCATACTCGAAAGAAATGCGCCGCCCCGTCTTGTCGATATAGTCGCGGCAGGCTTTCAGCAGGTCGCCTATGGGATATTTTTTGTTAACGGGCATAATTTTACTTCTCGCCTCGTCCGTGACCGCATGAAGCGACACCGAAAGCGTAAGTCCGAAGCGGTACTCCGCTAAATCGTAAATCCTGTCCACAAGCCCGCAGGTGGACAGCGAAACGTGCCTCAAGCTGAGATTTTTCCCCGTTTCAAAGGAAATGATCTGCAAGAACTTAACCACATTGTCAAAATTGTCCAGCGGCTCGCCTATGCCCATAAGCACAAGGCTGTCAATGTGCCGACCGCTGTCTCGTTCCGCCTCGTAAACCTGAAGCAGCATTTCCGAGGGAAGCAGATGACGCTTGAAGCCCGCAATGGTCGAAGCGCAGAAGTTGCAGCCCATCTTGCAGCCCACCTGAGTAGAGATGCACAGGCTGTTCCCGTGCTTATAGTCCATCAGGACAGATTCGATGTGATTGCCGTCAGACAACTCATATAAATATTTTACAGTATTATCTATAGAGGATTCAAGCTTTCTGACGATTTTTATACTATTTATACAATACAGTTCCTCTAATTTTGTGCGTAAAGACGAAGAAATATTACTCATATTGGAAAATTCATGAACTCTTTTTGTATGTAGCCATTCATAAATTTGTTTTCCTCTGAATTTTTTCTCTCCGACAGACTCCATTTCGGAGTACAGTTCATCCAGACTACAGGACAGAATATCCTTTTTCAAGCTATTGGTCGTCCTTTCTGATCTTGCTTATAAAAAACCCCTCGCAGCCGAAATCCTTTGGAAAAACAGTCATCTTACAGCCCGAATTTCCGTATTCCTCCAGAATGTTTACAGACTTGAAGCCCTTGTGTTCCTCCAGAAAACGGTCAATAACGCGGTCGTTTTCATCTCTGCTGAGAGTGCAAGTCGAATAAACAAGCTCCCCGCCGGGTTTAAGGTACTCCGAAGCCGTGCACAAAATATCGTACTGAACCTCAGGCAGCCTTGAAACCGATTTCAGATCCGTGTATTTAAGTTCGGGCTTAGAGCGTATTACCCCAAATCCCGAGCATGGAACGTCGCATAACACCTTGTCCGCCTGCGGAAACCCCGCATTGAAAATCTTAGCGTTGTTCTCCTCCGTTTCGATTGTCAGTCCCAAACGTTCCGCGCCTTTTTTTATAAGCTCAACTCTATTTGAGTGTATATCGCAGGCAATGACCCTGCCAATTCCGCCCATCATCTCTGTAATGGTGAAAGCCTTTCCACCAGGAGCAGCGCATAAGTCAATGACCGTATCGCCGGAACGAGGATCAAGAGCCTTGCAGCAAAGCTGAGAAGATAAGTCCTGAACATGAAAATAACCTTTTCTGAACGGTTCAAGACGCTCAACACCGCCAAGCCCTTCGGCTTCAAAACAGTTATCTGTAACAGTACTTGCCTTTACAGATATCCCAAGCTTATCAAATTCGGAAATCAAAGATTCCGACGAAATTTTCGTGTTGTTCACCCGTAAAAACGTCCTGTGAGGCGTGACAGAGGCTTTAAGCAAGTCCTCCGCCTGTTCAAAGGAGTAATCGCCGCAGAGCTTTTTCACAAGCTCCAAGCCGCATGAATACTCTATCCCAAGCCTTTCGACCTTATCTTCTGGGAAAGATATACTCTTTCCGCCGCGGATAAAGCTTCTAAGAACAGCGTTGACAAATCCCGCAGCGCTTGTTTTCCCGCACTGCTTCGCAAGAATAACAGATTCGTTTACAGCCGCGCTGTCCGTAACGGAATCCATGTAGAGAAGCTGATACAGACCCATTTTCAGTATATTTGCAACCGCTCCGTCCAGCCTGTTCAGCGGCTTGCTGCTATAAAGCGAGATCACATACTCCAATGTAAGCTTACGTTCAAGAACTCCGTAAAAAAGTCTGGAAGCAAAACTCTTGTCCCTGTCGGAAAAACCGCTTTTTTCAAGCGCGGCATCAAGCGCAAGGTTGGAATACGCCTGCTTATCCATTTTGGCAAGCAGCTCCAGAACCGTAAAGCGAGGAGACTTAACACCCATACTTACCTTCTTCTGCCCCTGTTGGACAGCAGTATCAGCCTGAGCAGGCTCATAAGTGCCGAGAACATAGCCGCAACATAGGTCATTGCTGCCGCGGTAAGGACTTTTTTCGCCATTCTGACCTCGTCCTTGTAGAGAATAACGTTTTCATC
>JAAVHL010000108.1 GCA_014799735.1 Ruminococcus sp. | reverse complement strand
GTGCGACAAGCCCATACTGCTCAAACGCGGTCTGGCAAACACTTTAGAGGAGCTTCTCATGTCCGCCGAGTACATCATGGCGGGCGGAAATATGAACGTTATCCTCTGCGAAAGAGGTATCCGCACATTTGAAACTATGACAAGAAATACTTTCGATCTGTCGGCAATTCCGCTTCTTAAGCAGAAATCGCATCTGCCTGTCTGCGCCGACCCGTCCCACGCTACGGGAATAGTTTCCCTTATTGAACCCATGTCTCTTGCGGCTGTAGCCTGCGGCGCGGACGCTCTGGAGATCGAAGTTCACAACGACCCCAAGAGCGCGCTTTCCGACGGCGGTCAGCAGCTTACTCCCGCAAAATTTGCGGAGGTAATGAAAAATGTAAGAAGTCTTGCTGAATACTTCGGCAGAACTGTAGGCTAAGTTCTGAGATAATATAAAACGGCAGCAATTTTTGACATTGCCTTTGGGGAAAGGAGGACGCGTTTTCCGTCCGGGAAAACGGTCGTAATATGAAAGTAACCATCAAGCCGTCGAAGCTTATAGGCAGGGTGAACGCACCCTCATCAAAAAGCTTTTCGCACCGTATGCTCATTGCTGCGGCTCTTGCGGGCGGAGTTTCGGAAATTTCCAACATAAGCGCGTCGGAGGACATTGACGCTACGGTATCCGCCCTGAACGCTTTGGGAGCAAAGATATTCCGCGAGGGCACGGACTATACGGTGATCGGCATTAAAAATTCTGCCGCTTCGGCGGTAATAGACTGCCGTGAAAGCGGCTCGACGCTGAGATTTATTATCCCCATTGCCGCGGCTCTGGGCTGTTCCTGCGAGTTCCGCGGAAGCGGAAAGCTTCCCGAAAGACCCATAACTCCCTACATAAGAGAGCTGGGCAAAAACGGTACGGTCATTACCAGAACGGACGGGGTCATGCCCTTTACAATGAACGGCAAGCTGAGAGGCGGCGAGTACGTTCTGGAGGGGGACGTCTCCTCACAGTTCATTACGGGACTGCTTTTTGCTCTCCCGCTGTGCAGTGAAAATTCGGTAATAAGACTTGTTTCAAGACTGGAATCCAAGCCATACGCCGACATGACCATCGCCGCTTTGGCACGCTTCGGTATAAGCATTGACGAAAGCACGGACGGCGACGGACTTCCCGTTTACCGCATAAGGGGCGGTCAGAAGTACCGCAGCGCGGAAGTTTCCGTTGAGGGGGACTACTCTCAGGCGGCGTTTTATTTCGCGGCAAACGCCCTCGGCTCGGAAATAAAAATCGACAACCTTAACGAGGATTCCGTTCAGGGAGACAAAAAAATCCTTGAAATTGTTCGGAATATGGGGTATAATAAATTAAACGGTCATGAAAACTCCGCAAACGCCGTTACGGAAAAGCTTACCGCGTTTTCCGTGGACGTTTCCGATATCCCCGACCTTGTTCCCATACTGACGGTGCTGGGCTGCTTTGCGGACGGCGTGTGCCGCATTACGGGTGCTAAGCGTCTCAAAATAAAGGAAAGCAACCGTCTTGAAGCAATAGCCGCCGCTTTGGGAAATATCGGCGGAAAGGTCACGGTTCATGACGACTCTCTTGAGATCGAGCCAATAGAGCGTTTCCACAGCGGAACGATAGACGGCTGCAACGACCACAGGATAGTTATGGCGTCGGCAATAGCCTCCACTATGGCGGACGGCGTGATAACCATTACGGACGTGGATGCAGTGGCGAAAAGCTATCCCGATTTCTGGCGGGACTTTGAGTCCCTCGGCGGAAACGCCGAACTGGAAAGAAACTGATCGCGGCGCGGAAGCGTCGGACACTATACCGCTTTGTCGGAAAGGACTGATAAAAAATGTCTTCATTCTGGAATCACAATCTTACAATATCTATCTTTGGAGAATCCCACGGCCCCGCTATCGGTGTAGTTCTTGACAAGCTTCCCTCAGGTGAGCATATCGACCCCGAGGAGCTGCGCTGCTTTATGAACAGACGCGCCCCCAAAAAGGACGCTACCTCTACCCAAAGGCGGGAGAGCGATATGCCGAATATCCTTTCGGGCATCTATAACGGTTACACTACGGGTACGCCGATCGCGGCGTTTATCAACAACAGCGATACCCATTCACAGGATTACGGAAATATTTCCAAGCTTGCCCGTCCGGGTCACGCAGACTATACGGGAGCTGTCCGCTACAAGGGCTTCAACGACGTTCGCGGCGGAGGACATTTTTCGGGCAGACTTACCGCTCCTCTCTGCTTTGCGGGAGCTGTCTGCGGTCAGATACTGGAGCGCAGAGGAATCTACACCGGCGCGCATATTTTGCAGGTGCACAACATTAAGGATAAAAAATTCGACCCATGCAATGTTTCGCGGGAGGACATAGTTGCGCTCAGGCACAAGAAATTCCCCGTACTTAACGACAAAAAGGGCGAAGCTATGGTGAACGATATCGCCAAGGCCCGTGAAAGTCTTGACAGCTTGGGCGGCATTGTTGAATGCGTGGTGACAAACGTTCCCGCGGGAATTGGCTCTCCCATTTTCGAGGGACTTGAAAACAGCATTGCACAGCTCGTTTTCGGCATACCCGCAGTCAAGGGCATAGAGTTCGGCGCGGGCTTCCAGTCGGCGGAAATGCTGGGAAGTCAGAACAACGACGAGTTCTATGTGGACGATCACGGTCATGTGCTTACCAAAACAAACAATCACGGAGGCATTTTGGGAGGTATCTCCTCGGGTATGCCTATCGTTTTCAGAGTGGCGTTCAAGCCTACGCCCTCCATCGCAAGACCGCAGGAGACTGTCAATATCAGCTCCATGACCAATGAAACGCTGGAGATAAAGGGCAGACACGACCCCTGCGTAGTACCCAGAGCAGTGCCTTGTGTTGAAGCGGCGGCAAATATTGCCATTCTCTCGCATATGCTTGATTATCCGAACTTCTGATCCTATTGGGAGGGATATTATGTCGTCAAAGCGCGACGAGCTTTTCAAGGCTAATCATTACCGCTATAAAAAATTACAGAAGAATTTTACGTTTTCGTTCTGGGCGGGACTTATCCCGTCGGGAGCCGCGTTTGTGTTTATGCTGCTGTACTATGCTTTTTCTGCGATCATGAATATAATCGGCAGCGCGGCGGATCTTGCCGACAGAATGCTCAGGAACATGATCACGGGCGAGGTAGTTGAAAAGCAGGCAAATCCCATGACCGTCCCATATCTGTTCATGGTGTATCTTTTTGCTGCTGCCGTAATAACGGCGACGGCGCATTTCTTTAAAGCCCGCAAGCCTCATAATTTGCTTTTCGGACTTTACGCTGTGGGAGCGGTATCAAGTCTTGTGGGAATGTTTACAGGGTCGCTGACGGTGGGGTTCGGGTTATACGCGATTGCCTACAGCTGCTACGGAATGTGGCTTGAGGACTTTGTACGCAGGCTCTACAAAGAGCTTGACTATCTGTCGCTTCAGGAGGGCTATCCCGATTTTATCGAGGCGCTGAACGAACCAAAGGCTATGGCGAATTCGCTGGGTATGCGGTATTATCAGAGCGAGTACCAGAAGCGTCTGCGGAAAGAGTCAAAGGAAAACGGTGAAAACGCCGAAGAGCTTCCTGCTCTGCCAATGGAAATGGACGAACTTTCGATAGATTCCCCGCCGCCAAAGGGTACGAGGAAAATTGATAATATGCTGTAAAATTCGGAGCTGTTTATGAACGACTACAATTCTGCGGAGCTTAACTCCGCGCACCGCGTTAAGGTGCTTATATGCTACCTGCTTGACCGTCTGAAACAGCCCGTCACCGAGGAGCAGCTTTACGAGATCGCCGTGGAAAGCGGCGTGGTGAATTATTTTTACTATGCCGAGGCTTTGGAGGGACTGCTCCAAAACCGCTCGCTGATACGCGCCGAGCGTAACGGAAAAACCTATATCGAGCCTACCGAAAAGGCGCGCTTGGGCTCGGACTTCTTTAACGATACCGTTCCACTGTACTTCCGCAAGGAGATACTGAAAGCGGCGCTGTACTACTTTGCGCGACTGGCAAGGGAAAGCTCCGCGGCTATTGATATTGCGGAAACGGACAACGGCTGTGAGGTAAACTGCACCATAGGCGACGCGGGATACGATCTTATGCGGATAAGTCTGTACGCCCCCGATACCGAGCAGGCGGAGCTTATCAAGGAAAAAATTATGCTTGACCCTGCGGAGTTCTACCGCCGCGTGATTGGGTATGCTCTCGAAAATCGGGAGGAGCAGATAGAAATAGATACGAACTGATCGGGGTATTGCAGGGGCTTTACCCCTTTTTTGAATATTAACGATTTGTATTGTTTTTACTGAATTATACAGAAAGGATTACTCAATGAGCTACATACAATTCAGAGACGTAAGCAAAAGCTTCGGCGGGAACGCAGTGCTGAAAGCCGTAAGCTTCGGGATAGAAAAGGGCGGGGTATACGGCTTCGTCGGCAGGAACGGAAGCGGCAAGACCGTGATCTTCAAGCTTATGACCGGACTGATGATACCTGATTCGGGAGAAATAACCATTGGCGGCGAGAACTACAGCGCCAAGGGAAAATTTCCCGATTCCGCAGGGGTAATGATCGAGACCCCCGGATTTATCCCACACTACAGCGGACTGAAAAATCTAAAAATTCTCAACTCCATGAGCGCGAACCCCGTTCCCGCGGCGGAGATTGCCGCGCTTATGACGCGTCTGGGACTTGACCCGAAAAACCGCCGTCCCGCGCGGACTTACTCGCTGGGTATGCGGCAGAAGCTGGGTATCATCCAAGCGGTGATGAACAAGCCCGAACTGCTTGTTCTGGACGAACCAATGAACAGTCTGGACGACAGCTCCGTCAAGCTGGTGCGGGAGCTGTTCACGGAGCTTAACGGCGGCGGGACGACAATAGTTCTGGCAAGCCATATCGCGGAGGATATCGAGTCCCTCTGCACGAAAAAATTCCGCATAGACAATGCTTCGGTTTCAGAGGTGACGGCATGAATTTTTTCCGCACTGATCTAAGGCGTATCTTTACAGAACCGTCCTTTTGGCTAAGCGTTTTTTTCGGCGCGGTACTGCTTTTCGGCGGTTTTGGGTACTGTCTCGCTTCGGGAGATATGTCCCGCCTTTACGACCGCGCGCAGGGTCTTGCGCTGCCCTTTGTTGCCCCGCTTTTGGCGGCAATGCCCTATTCGGTGATGATAATGACCGAAAAGGAAACCAAGTTCGGCACGCTTATGACGGTGAAGCTTAAAAGCTCCCGGGTTGGATACCGCTTCGGAAGATTTGTCACTGTGGGACTTTCGGGCGCGGCGGCGTTGGTCGTCCCCCATATCGGACTGTTCGCGGGCTGCTGGCTTTACGGCGGAGCTCCCGATGCTTCGGTGTTCGCGGAGCTTGTACTGCCGATAACGTTCGGCTTCGGCTGGGCGGCTTTGTCCTACGGACTGACCTTTGTGAACCGTCAGCGGTACGTCCCCCTCGTAATGCCGCAGGTGCTTTATCTGCTTTGCATTTATGCCTTTCCCTATCTTAAACTGGAAAGATTTTACCCGCCTCTGGACATTGCCCCGTCCGTAAGCGGAGTTGGCATTACCGCGGACCGTTTCGTTCTGCCCGCAGTACTTGCGGCGGCGGGACTGGTTATGACGGCGCTCGGAAAGGAGGCTGACTGACGTGAAAAAGCTGAGAGGACTTGGGTTCAGCCTGTCCGAGCATATTCCCGCGGCGCGGTGGTGTCTTGCGCTTGCGGTAACAGCTTTTACCGCGGCGGTGAGTGTCCGCAAATATATAGACCTTGCGGATACCGCGGCGTTTTCCTCCTTTGAGGCATTATTCATGATGATAACGGATATCACCAATATCGTGTTTATATATCTTCCGCTGTACCTTTTTACCGTGTGCGGGATAATGTTCGGCAGCGATTTCGGAGGGATAGATATTCTGCGGTGCGGAAGCCGCGGCAGATGGCTTGCGGGAAAAGCGATAACCTACGCGGTCAACACGGTGCTGTTTTTCGCGGCGGTGCTGATTATAAACCTTGCTGTATGCTCGCGGACGTTTGAATTCAGCGATGTATGGAGCAGCGGCTTTGTGGGCTTTCGAGTAATGACGGGAAGTCCCGCCGCAGATTTTGCGGCTCCGCCCCTGCCCACGATAATGGGAGCGGCGTTCTCCGCGCTTCTGCTGTACCTATTCTGCGGAATGATAAATATGTTTTTTTCGCTGATGACTGGCAGGGAGTCCGCCGCGCTGTTCGTTTCCCTTTTCGCGGGGATAGCGCTGGGACTTCTCAATATGATGTCCGGCTCGAACAGCTGCGGAAGTCAGCTTCTGCGGTGTCTGGTACTGGCTGTCTCGGCGGCGGCGGTGTATGTATTTTCCGCGGCGGCGGTGGGGAGAAAGGATTAAAAAAAAAAAAAAACCACATAAGGGGGATATTCGATGCACCACAGTACTTCTTTGTCCTTGCCGTTTGTGATAACAATATGGCTGCTTATAACGGGGGCGGGGATATTCTTCAATATCGACGCAAATCTCCGCGCAAAGGAAGCGGGAAAGATCTGCTTCAGACTGTTCAGCCGCGGAAGTCTGATGATCAGGGTTTTTATTATACTTATCGCGCTGACCGCGGCGCTGTATAGTGTGATAGAATTCACGGACAACAAAATCGCGCACGCTGTTTTAACGGTCATGTTCCTGCTTGAAGCCGCTGTCTGGATAGCGTTTGACACGGGGTCTTACGTTACCCGAAAGGGTATCATTTACGTCAACAGCCGAAGAAAATCCGAAAGCATTACCGCAAGGGACTACAAGGGACGTATCGGTATTTTCGCCTCATATGACCTGCGGAGACCGTTCTGCACGGTAGAGGATACTCCCGAAAACAGAGAAGCTCTCGCCGAACTTTGGCGCGAGTTTCCCGAGCGGAAAGAAAACCCGTACCGCAATAAAATTATTTCGGTACTGGAAAAATGGGAACTGACCTACGAGGACTTCAACATAGATTTTTCGCTGCCGTTTCACTGTCAGCGGAGCAATCTCAACGAGGAATTGGTGCAGGCTAAGCTTGGGAATTATCTGATTGACATAGGCTGGTATCCCGAAGCCGACCCGAAAGGAAAGCTTTGTTCACGGCTTATCGAGGACTTGGACTGGAAACGTCCCCTTGCGGAATACAATGACACAGACTTTGACGGACTTGAAAAGCACCTGCGTGAGATATCGAACCGCGTGGAGGATTTTTACTCATGAAAAGGCTGAGCCTTTATGCTTGCCGCCGTCTAAAGCGGAAAGTTGTAATTGTTTTGCCGAGACGAAAGAAAGCTGAGGTTTTTTATTCATGCAAATTGAACACATTGCCATATACTACAGAGATTTGGAAAAAGCCAAAAGCTTCTTTTCGGAATATTTCGGAGCAACGGCGAGAGAGCTTTACCGCAACGAAAAAACAGGTTTTTCCTCATACTTTCTGACATTTGAAAACGGCGCGCGTTTAGAGATAATGAACAGACCCGACGTTTGCGAAAAAGAAAACCGTCCTCTCGGAGGACTGCACCACATTGCATTTTCAGTCGGGAGCAGAGAAAAAGTTGATGAACTTACAAACCGTTTGCGGCGGGACGGTTTTTCCGTAACGGGAGAACCCCGCGTGACGGGAGACGGATACTACGAAAGCATAATATCCGATTTTGAGGGAAACCTTATTGAAATAACCGTGTGAATTTTTTTGCCAAGCGCTGTGAAAGGAGTACCATGAAGCTTCTTAAAATAATGATAATACTTGCGGTGGGGATACTCTGCACCGTTGCGGCGGCGTACAGCACGGAGGGCTACGCCGCAGAGACTGCCGCGCGGGAGAAAACTCTTGCCGAAGCGGTAATGCAGAGCCGCCTTGAGGAGCAGATAAAAAAAGCCGAGGAACAGGCTCGTCTGGAGCTTGAGGAGCAGGGCGAAACTCTTGTGACATCGGTCATGGAGACAAAGCCTGTTGTCACCGAGCCGCCCGAAACGGAGACATCCGAGACGGAGACTGAGCCCCCCGAAACAACTCCGCCCGAAACGGAAACGTCCGAAACCGAAACCACAGTAGCGGAGGACGAAGTAATAACGGAATTTACCCGCGGGGGACTTCTCCCTACAGACAGAACGGGTATACCCATAAAAACCATGTTCGGACTTACCGCCGCGGAGCAGGAAAAGGTCGTTGGCTTTCTTGTGGAGCATTATTTTCTGGACGGCTACAAATATGCCGAAGCGGAGACACGTCCCGAGCTGAAAAAGAAAAAGCTTCTTGCCGCGGAAATGGAAAGCAGCGTTGTGCAGAGCCTTAACATGATCATGGACTCTGTGAATGTCAGCGATATATCCGCAATGCTGGGCGCAGACTACGGCGCGCTTCGGAAAGAAGCAGAGTCCCTGCGGAGTGATTTTGAGGAAAAATACCGCGATGCGGGACAGTACGGCGAACAGTTTGCCGCCCTTTACGAGGACAGCCTGAAATATTTCGACAGGCTTATCACAGCTCTCGCAAATGTGGAGGACACCGCAAAGCAGTACTCCGAAGCGTCAAATCCTCTGCTTGCGCTGGGACTGCTCACAAGCGGTCTGAATGATGTGATAATCCCCGAAATAATGGGGGTACTGGAGCAGTCCTTTGACCTTGTGGAGACCTCGCAGGAGATCTTTTTAGAGGGCACTCAGGGTACAAAGCTGCTGACCCGCGACGAGGTTCGGGACATCATCACAAATCCCGCATTAGTCACAAATACAAATCTAACATAGAAAGGAATACCGAAATGGACGCTAAAATTCAGGCTCTTATCGACAACATAGAAAAGGTCATAGTGGGCAAGCGCACGCCCATAGTTCAGACCGTTGCCGCGCTTCTTACGGGAGGACACGTTTTGCTGGAGGACGTTCCCGGCGTGGGCAAGACTCAGCTTGCGGCGGCTCTGGCAAAGTCGGTGAACGGAACGTTCAGCCGCGTGCAGATGACCCCCGACATCATGCCCTCGGACATCACGGGCTTCTCTATGCTTAACCGCGAAACGGGTGATTTCGAGTACCGCAAGGGCGCGGCTTTCTGCAATTTTCTCCTTGCGGACGAAATAAACCGCGCTTCGCCGAAAGCCCAGTCCTCGCTGCTGGAGGTAATGGAGGAGCGTCAGGTCAGCATTGACGGAGCGACCTACGCTCTCCCTGCGCCGTTTATGGTAATCGCTACACAAAACCCTGTGGAGACCTACGGCACGTATCATCTCCCCGAAGCGCAGATGGACCGATTTTCCATGAAAATAAGCATGGGCTATCCCACCGCCTCCGAGGAATCGGAAATTCTGGACAGGAACGAAAACGAGAACCCCATAATCCGCATAGCGGCGGTGCTGTCCACGGACGACATAATCGCTTTGCAGGAACAAGTGAAAAAAGTCAGAGCGTCCCAAAATGTCAAGGACTACATAATTTCCGTCTCCAACGCCACCCGCTCGGACGAGGGCATAAAGCTTGGAGTAAGTCCCCGAGGAAGCATCGCGCTGTATAAATCCGCAAAGGCATGGGCGTTCATGGACGGCAGGGATTTCATCACCCCGCAGGACGTAAAGGACTGCTGCGTCTGCACCCTTGCCCACAGGATAATGCTGTCCCCGAAAGGAAAATCCATGTACGAAACACAGGAAAACGCTTTTGTAAAAATACTTGAGCGCGTTCCCGTACCGACGGAGTGAGCGGCTATGGCTTCAAAAATTTTTATGTATCTGCTTGCGGTCTTTCTGGGAGTAATGTTCGCGCTGTATCTTTCCGCGGCGGTGGGCTGGACGTTCGTGTACGTTTTTGTATGCGCTCCGATATTTTCTTTTTTGGTAACGCTCTGGCTGCACAAAAGGAAAAGCGTATCGCTAAGGCTGGACGTGAACCGCACCATGCTGTACAAAAAGGAAACGGTCACCCTCAGGATAACCGCTGCAAACAAAAGCTTTTTTCCTGTTCCCGCGGTAAAGGTTTTTCTTTCCGTACCGGAGGGACTTGAACCCGAATCGCCTGCAAAAAGCTTTGTAATGAGTATTCCGCCCCGCTCGGAATCGACGGCGGAGATAGTGTACAGCGCAAAGGTATGGGGCTGCTGCACGGTGGGGGCTAAAGCTGCGGAGCTTCATGATTTCCTTGATTTTTTCAGGTTCAAAATGCCGCTTGGAGAAAATGCGGAGCTTCTGCGCGAGATAAAGGTTTTCCCCGATATTCCCGAAATGGCGGGGGACGCTCCGCTTCTCAGGTCGGCGGCTGAAAACGCAAAGCTTGCCGACGACAGCGAGGAGACCCGCGAGACCGATAATGTCAACCTTTTCGCAGGTATGCCCGGTTACACCCACAGAGAATACGTAGAGGGCGACCCCGTCCGCAGGATAAACTGGAAGCTGTCCTCGAAGCGGGACAAATACATGGTCAGACTGGACGACGAGATAGAGTCCATACAGCAGAATATCGTCCTCGACAGCCGCGGCGGAAGCGACGTTTACGAAAACGAACGAGCCGTTGAGGGATTACTTGCAGCCGCGCTGGGGCTGCTGAAGTGCGGCTTTGAGTCAACGGTGTACTGCCGATTCGGAGGCGTCTGGGAAAGCTTTTCGGTCACCGAGCCCGCGGACGTTTCCGTTCTCCAGACAAGGCTTGCGGACTTCCGCTTTGCTGAGGAGCATGAAAGGTGCGGCAGACTTCCCGCCGAGGAGCTGTCCGAAAAGGGCAGCGGCGCAGGGGTACTCTTATTCACCTCTATGTTCGACAAGTCTCTCACCGCGGAGATATCCTCCGCAGAGGAGCAGGGAATATTCACCGCCGTGATAAGCGCGGATTCCGTTTCCGTGGGAAGCGCGTTTCAGATATGGCGGCTTAACGAGGATTATTCCGCTGAGCTTATTTCGTAATTGAAAAAAGCGGCGTTCCTGTTTGGGAACGCCGCAGTTTGTTGCGCCAAATAAAAATTCATCCGCCCCCTTGAGGGGGCATAGCAAAGTTAATGTTCCGAATATCTTACGGTGGGGTGTGACTTTCTTGCACTGCGTGCAAGTGCCCGCGGGGGCTCCCCGCTTTTATTTTCCGCTGACAAGGCTGGAGAACAATTCGTAGTCGTCCTCAGTGCCGAACTGTAAGAACAGGATATGCTTCAAAGCTTCATAGTCGGAGCTGTTGACCGCGTAGGTCTCACGCACCTGACCGTTTACGCCATGCTTCGTTATAACAACGGCGTTAAGGTCGGTGACGTAAATGCTGTAGAATGTCACACCTATGCTTTCGTCCGCTATCTGCATCGAGAAAAGCGAAGTAAAGGAATAGTTGCTTATCTCGCGGGAGGTCTCGGTAAGTCCTCCGATAAATTCGATAATGGATTTGCAGTCCTCGCCCGTTTTTTTGACGGGATTTTCTCCCGACTTGATGCTGCCCATATTGAAGTAGGGAGTTATCTCAACGGTAACGTGTTCGTAGCTTATGTCGCTGAGCAGCGGCACTGTCTCCTCAGGCGCGGAAGAGGCGGTCGTCTGTACGGTCTTCCTTGATTCGGGAGCGGCGGTCGAAATGGGTGCGGCGGTCTTTTCACCGCCGGAAACCGGATTTGCAGGCACGGGCGGCTGTGTGACCGTTACGGTCTCCGTCGGCGGAGTATCGTCATGAACGGCGGGAGCGGCGTCGTTTCCGATCTCGGCAACGGCAGCAATGTCGTCCTCGTCGGAGTCAAAGCCAATAATGTCGGCCTCGTCGGTTTCGGAAATGTCGTCTATGATCTGCGGCGCGGTCTCTGTGACATCGGTGACCTCCGTCTCTACAGTGGTTATGCTGTCGTTCCTTTCGACGGCAAATTTCACGCCGAAAGCGACGATAAGGCAGGCCGCGGCAGCGGAAAGAGCGGCAGTAATGCGTCCTGCGGAAAGAACGGGCTTTTTGCCGATCTCTATTTCGGGCAGCTCGGTGAGCAGCGATTCTGTCCGCTTGTAGAAGCTTTCGGAAATTTTGATGTTATCCATAGCGTCCTTGTAGTCCTTTATTGATTTACTCATCTTCATCAAAACCTCCTATCATCATTTCTTTCAGCAGATTGCGCCCGCGGGCGAGAAGCGTGCCTACCGTAGCGGGCTTTTTGCCCACGATCGCAGATATCTCGTTTATCGAATAGCCGTTATAATAAAATAAGTGGATAACCGTACGGTACTTTTCGGGAAGCGACAAAACCGCCTCCATGACCTGATTTTTTTCCGCCATATCGGCGTCCGCTTCGGGATTGTCGTTGTTCTCCAGCGGGACGGTGCGTTTGACCCACCCCGATTTAAGGTAATTCTTGCTTTTATTCATAGCAGTCCTGAGCAGCCACGCCTTTTCATGCTCGGGACTGTCAAAGGGTCTCCCTCGCTTTAAGAGCGCAACAAGCACGTCCTGAGTAATATCCTCAGCGTCGCAGATGTTATGCACGTAGGTGTAACAAAGGCGTATCAGGGTCTGAGAATATGTATCCAGGATATAATGGATATAGCTGTCAGTTCCGTATTCGGCAGCCGTTTCGGAATACATCTGATTTCCCCCAGTAGCGCGGACAGGGGTTATCCGCGCAGAAATAATATTATCTTCTGCATATAATACAATTCAGAAGCGGTATTTTTTTCAAAATGATAAAAAAATATTTTTTAAATTTTTTGTGAACAAAAGTCGGATAAAATGTCGGGAACGAAAATCTCTCTATATGATAACACAAATCAAGACAGATTTCAACCGCGGAAAGTATTTTCTTGAAATAAATTTTGATTTAGCGCACTATCGTGTGTTCTCAGGCGGCGAAGCCGCCGACTAAAGCTGGTCGAGCTGAGCCCAGCTCGCAGAAGTCCAGAGGGCGGAGCCCTTTGGTCGCGCTCCGCAGAGCGCGAAATCCCCTCCCCGCGCCCGCAGGC
>JAAVHL010000033.1 GCA_014799735.1 Ruminococcus sp. | reverse complement strand
TAACCTGAGTTCTTACTTCCTTCATTATCTCTTCAGTTTATCACCAAATTGATAACTCCGGGTTTCAGGGTCCTTGTATGGTCTTCTTCGTTTCCTGTTGTTCAATTTTCAAGATTCCGATCCAAACCGCATTTGATTTGGATTGTTCACATCGGGTCGTCTTGACCTCTCAGCGGAACTTTTTAAGTATATCACGTATCCCCGAGTTTGTCAAGTACTTTTTCAAAATTTCTTTTTGGAAATTTTTTATCGTCCCCAAAGCGACTTAAACATAATAACACATTAATCAAGATTTGTCAATAGCTTTTTTCAATTTCAGCAATTTGCCCATATAATCCAAAACAAGGTGCTGAAATTCACAGCAATATGCACTATTCAGCTGTATTGATCCGCTTCATAACACGCGGCAAATGATTACTCCGCCTGCAATATCAGATTCAGATAATCAAGCTGTTCATCGCGAACGTCCTTTACCTGATTGTCAACGTCGCTTACAACAATGTAAAAATTCTTCACAATAGTATTTCCCGACTCGCTGTCAACAAAGTGATACCTGTACACATAGGTGGAGGTATTAGACGTGCTTTCCTTTATTATAGTATATGGTTTAAGGCCTATCGAACGTTCCGCGCTTTTGAGAGAATCCCCAAAATTGACGGCGTTCGTCTCAATTTCGGAAGCCATTTTGCTGCCCATCCAATTGTGCTTGATGACTGAGAAATTATACAGAACAGCCTCGTTTACCGAATCGCTTCCGTCCTTTCTCAGAAGCACTGCCCACTCGGGTACTTCGATACCGCCCACGTTCACACTTTTTTCAGATTCGCAGATGTAGTTATAGTCCGCAATATGGTTCAGCGCACCGTAAACCGAGCTTTCGCCGCCGATAAACGCCGTGCCCGTAGTGGACTCTATAATGTCGATGTCCCTGCCGAGGGGTACGCTGTCGAAAATTTTGCGTCCCTCAGAGGCCTTTATCGAGGCCGACACAGATACTATTACAATAATGATCACGGCGACAGCGATCACAGCTGCAATAATTTTCACCGCAATTTTAAAGCTTTTCATTTTGTCGGCATTTTGATTTTTGGACGAACGCCTGCTCTTTTTACTGCGCGAAGCCGTTTCATCGGTTTGAACAGGTATGTCAATATTTACAATTTCCGCGCCGCAGTAGCCGCAGAAAATATCGTTATCGTTGATTTCCTTTCCGCATTCGGGACAGATCATCGGGTTTGGCTCCTTTCAAAGCATTTTCCTCAGTATACCATGTTTCCCGAAATTTGTCAATATCCGATACAAAAGTGCCCTTTTTGGCACAGATGCGCCGTTTGTACTGACTACCTCATCATAAATTCCCGTATAACAAGCAGTACGATAATATGGAGCGGATAAAACCCGTAGCAGAAATACTGAAATATTTTATTGTGTATCCCCTGCCGCCCGCGGTACAGCCAAATGGGTATCAGTGCAAGCAAAGCAAGTCCCTGCTGAACAAATTCCACCTCATGACCGAACAGACTGAATGCGTAGTAGTATCCTCCCAGCAGCTCCACATTCAGAATATACAGGCACAGGAACTGACCTATCCTGCTTTTCCAGTTCTGTCCGCGGAAGAAATAAAACGTCAGAACAGTCAGGACGCCTGCACCGTAGTAATCCGCCATTACCGCGTAGCCGAGGATGAATCCCGCCAAGGCAAGTCCCGCTGACAACAGCCACGCCGTCACAGCCTTAAAGCGCGACCTGCATTTTTCGATAAATAAGATCAGCAGCAGACTTATGAGGAAAGTCCACAGCACATTCTGATGATACGGATAAATTACAGTGCCTCCGTATATCAAATTAAACGGTATTTCGGACAGACACGCCCATAAAAGCATACGCAGCATATATCGCTTCAAATTGTGCGTGCGGCGGTATCCCTCCGCGATCATAAACGCGAAGATCGGAAATGCTATCCGTCCGATACAGGTCAGCCACTCCTCCGCAGGAAAAAGCGCTGCCCACAAATGATCGCACAGCATGAAGCCCATAGCAAAAATATGGAGCGCGGACGAACTGATATCGGGTTTTGATTTTTGCTCCATCATATATTCCTCCGCATACTGTTTGTTATATATTTTATAGTATACTTACTCGCTGCAATTTTATAAAATGTTAAAATCTATATCAAGCAGCTCGGAAAGTTCATTCACCTCATAGTCGGCAAAGCAGCCGCTTTCAGCTTTCTGAACCGAATACAAACCCTGAACGATACGCACCGTTTTCATACCGATACTTTTTGCGGGAGAAATGTCGTTGTCCAGCCTGTCGCCGATCATCACACATTCGTCCGGTTTACAGCCCGCTTCCGATACTGCACGTTCAAAGAACCGTCTGTCGGGCTTAAATAAGTCCACGCACTCGGACAGCAGACATATCTCAAAATAGTCGGACAAGCCGTCGCTTTTCAAACGTTCCGCCGTATTCGGGGGCTGATTTGCAATAATGCCCAAGCTGTACGACTTTGAAAGCTTTTTTATCGCTTCAAGAGCGTTGGGGTACAAAATTTCCTTTTGATTTGAGTAAGGCTCGTTTTCGGCAATACCAAGACTTTTCCGTGCAGCGGCAAACGGCGACGGAGCATAAAGCTTCGCCGCTTTCTGCATTTCGGCATAGAAATCCTCGTATGTGATCTGCAAATTCGCCTTTTCTATAAGGTTATCAATACGCTGCTTATCAGACAGCGTTTCGTCGTAAACAGTGCCGCCAAGATCGAAAAACAACCATTTTATTTTCATTCTCCGCTCCTTACGATGCAGTCCGCCTTATCGCACGGTGAACACGTCTCAACATAATGACGTTCCGCGGGAAAATAACGGTTGTTATATTTAGCTTTTATCTGCTCCTTATCGCCGATATAGCCGTCCCTTTCAAGAACCCGTTCAAGTCTGACCTCTTCGGGAATATCAATGTATATCACAAAATCAAACGCGTCCCGAAGCTCCCCTCTTTGCAGAAAGATGCCCTCTATGATAACAATGCTTCCGACAGGGATATCGGTCTCACTCAAATAGTATGTATCGTTGTCCTTGTCGTACAGCTCTATCTTTGAATTAAAACCGCCGCGCTTTATGGGCATAATGACCTCATTTATCAGATAGTCGTACCGCCATTGCAGATTGTAGTAGCACTCCCATTCGGCATAGCTGTCATTGTACCTTACCGCTTTCGGATGGATAAAGTCGTCTATATGAAGTATCGTAACGCTGTAATTTTCTTTACCGAGCAGTCTGTACAGCTCCTCCGAGACTGTGCTTTTTCCCGCGCCGCCCAAGCCGTCTATCCCGACGATGACCGTGCGGTTCGGGTCATAAAGTTTTTTTATTTGTTCATAAATTTTTGCGGCTTCCATAGTGTCCTCCTGTAAAAAATAGTGTTTTATTATACCATGAAAAGCCGCAAATGTCAATGTCATTATTTCCGTATCATCTTGACGATCCTGCTTACCACGGGACACAACAGTCCTGCCACAGCCCAGATAACCAGACCGTTTGCCCCAAACTCACTCCAGCTGCCCTTATCAAAGAAATGCGAACGGGCGTAAAAGACATAACCGATATAGACCGCCGTAACGATAAGCCAGTAAATTACCATAATATCCCTGCGCTTCTTTTTGTCGGACTTTTTTTCGCGGCTATAGTCGTCCGCCTCCAAAAGCATATTGTAGCCGTCGTTGATTATGGAGGTTTTTATCAGAATGTATGCACCCACGGAGCAGATTGCCAGAAGCATAACAAATCCCATTATCGCGGTAAGGTCGTCGTCGGTAATGGCTGCCAGAAACAGCGGTATTACCGAAAGTATGCAGATTATCGTACCGAGAATAAGGCTTTTGGTGTGCTTTGAGGAGTACGCTTCCCGCCGTTCCTTTGCCATGCCGCTTACACCGTAGCTCGTGTCTATGAACTCGTTTTCAAGATATTCAAAGTCCCTGAGCTCCCTGCCCGACATTATGAAGATGATCACCGCAAAGGCAATTATTGCCAGCAATACCGCAACACCTATGCCGCCCGCAAAGTTTTCGCTTATGGTAAAGCTTTCGAAAAAGTCGGGGGGAAATTCGCTTAGTCCCGCCAGAATAATAAGCACTATAGGAGAAAGTATGCACAGCGACACACCGAGAGCGGTACGGGGAGCACGCCTTTCGTTTATGCGCAGGAAACGGTTCGCCTCCTCCATAGAGACCTTTCGCAGGGGACTTACCTCATTGTCAACGTCGCTTTCGGACACCGATTCCTCGGTTTCCATCTCGTCCTTTAAAAGGTAGTCGGTGCTGACGCCGAAAACCTTTCCCAGCTGCAATATCCTCTCCAGATCGGGAACGGACTGCGCGCCCTCCCATTTTGATACCGACTGTCTTGTTACGCCCAGCTTTTCGGCAAGCTCCTCCTGAGACCAGCCGCTCTTTTTTCTTAAATAAATGATTTTGTCCGCTAAGATCATAAGTATTCAACCTTTCCAAATGAAATTTTTCCCATTTTAGACGAGTAGTGATACAGAGGTATCTTTCGTCTCGGCAGAGTATTACCCTTACCGTCAAAGTATGGCGGCATGGGTAAAGGCTCAGCCCTTCTCACAATGCCGATACAGAAGCTTTTTTCCGTCTCGGAAACATAATTTGCCGTCATTGCCATAGACGGCGGCATGGGTAAAGGCTCAGCCTTTAACGGAATAACTTAACAGCTTTTGTATTTGACCTTGCAAGGATTTTTCTGTGCTTCCGTCATATATATTAAACACTATTTTTCCCAAAAAATCAATAACGCCGAGCGTACAATTTGTCAACCAAGGGGTGGAAATTGCCGTATCCGACGGTTGCGCCTGCCGCTTGCACGCGATTTTGGTATCTTAAAATGAAATTAAAAATGTAATAATCGCCAAAAATATATTATTTTTCACCTTTATTCATAGAATATTTACTCAATTTTGCAAGTTTCTATAAATAATCTTGCAAATCGCTATTGACATATGTTTTTTAATGTGATAAAATAGTATTCAGTTGATTTTATACCATAT
>JAAVHL010000032.1 GCA_014799735.1 Ruminococcus sp. | reverse complement strand
TATAAGCATTTTAAAAAAGTATTTAAATTCAGATGCAAAAATATTTTTTGACGATACAGATGAAAATGATACAGTCCGTTCTTATGTGGCGCTTCCGACAGAAGCAGTCGGTCTTATGGTGAAATATATTGCGGAAATAAATATCTGCATTTTAAATTACAAGCAGAATTTCAGAAAAATAAATAATTATTTGTTTGCTTTACATAATTTGCCGAGGTGCTTGTTAAACCCTCGGCTCAAAGAATATATAAGTCAAAAAGAAGCTATAGAATATTCGCAGAGCTGGTTGAGAAATTCTAATGGCGGCATTTCGGAAGATTGATGAACTTGCATAAAGGAGGCGGTAAAAATGAAAGCAGGTGTGTCAACAGCGTGTCTGTACCCCATGGAAATTGAAAACGCATTCCGTCAGCTTGCGGAAAGCGGCGTGAAAACCGCGGAGATTTTCATCAACTCTCACTGCGAGCTTTCCGACCCGTACCGCGGGGAAATGCTTGCGGTGCAAAAGGAGTACGGCGTGGACGTTGTTTCGGTACACCCCTACACCTGCGGCATTGAGCCGATGATGCTTTTTACCGCTTACGAGCGCAGGGTCACGGATATGCTGGACTACTACAAGCGTTTTTTTGACTATATGAACCTTTTCGGCGCGGAATTTTTTATCCTCCACGGAAATAAAAATCAGAACCCTTTCCCCGACGAAAAATATTTTGAAAGGTATCTGCGGTTGCAGGAAACGGCGGCGGAGTTCGGGGTATGTGTTGTACAGGAGAACGTTTCCCGCTGTACAAGCAAAAGTCTTGAATTTCTTGTGGAGATGAAAAACGCTCTCGGCGGCAAGGCGGCGTTTGTGCTTGACACAAAGCAGGCCCACCGCTCAGGCACGACCCCTTTGGAAATGGTTCGGGCTTTGGGCGGCAATATTAAGCACGTTCATTTTTCCGACTTCGGCGCGGCGGGAGACTGTCTCAAGTTCGGCTTCGGAGAGTACGACAACCTTGCGCTTTTTACCGAATTGAAAAATTGCGGCTTCAACGGAAAGCTTATTATTGAGCTGTATAGGGGAAGTCATAACGGTGCGGAGGATCTGGCGGAAAATTGCAGGACGCTGAATGATTTTCTTGCGAAAAACAACTTATAGTGCTGCAATTTTCAGTTCGGCATTAAATTAGTACCGAAAAAAATATTTGCAATTTGTTTAAAATGACGAAAAAAAATAAAATATAAAAAACTGTTTTAAATTTATGACCGATATGTTATAATAATTACAGCTTATGTAAATTTTACGGCAGTTCATAATTTGACGGGGCTTTCCCCTAAGGAGCTTAAACTATGTCCAAACCTAAATATGCCGAAAATACGAAATATTCAAAGCGTATCATTTCACGCTTCATTGTTCTTGCGTCGGTGCTGATGATCGTTTTTGCGGTAATGTCTTTTGTGCTTACGCGGATAAACGCTTCGGCAAATTCAATGCAGATAATGACAAATACAGGAAATCTCGTTTCGGGACTTCTCAACGACCATATTAAAGCCGCCCAAACTCAGCTCGGTACGGCTGCGTCAAATCCGCTTATGGAAAACTATATAATCAGTCTGAACTCAGGCCCGGCGGAAACAAACACGGCTAAGATCGCCGATATCCTGAATATGGCCTGCGAGGCAAGCTCGGACGCCGTTTCGGTCTGGGCAGTCTCCGAAAGCAGCGGGGTGCTTGTGGGAAACAGCGGTCAGGTGCTTTCCGCGGAAAAATACGCTCTCACCGAACGCTCATGGTATCAGAAGTATATTTCGGGCGCGTCGTCAAGCGAGTACATATGCCTTGAAACCTCTCCGGGGCTTTTCAACGCCGAGGAGAGCGTTGTCACCGTTATACAGCCCCTTGTTTCCGGCGGAAACACCTATGCGTTCTGCGGAATTGAAATAAGAGCGGACAGCATCTTCTCCGCGCTTTCAAAATATACTTTCAATTCGGGAAGCTATCCTATCGTGGAGTGCAATTCCTCGGTGATATATTCCCCCGGTTCGTCGGATTTCCTTGGAAAATTTTCTCTTTCCGACAAGCCCCTCGAAAACGTCATCTCGCAAAGAGCCGTATCTCCCGGATACGTTGACAGCTACGTTTCCGAAAAAGGCGGCACAGTCTACTACTACAGGGAAACAAGCTCCGTCAGCGGCTGGAATGTTATCGTACTCTTCGACAGCGACGAAATAAACGGCAGCGTCTACAAGACCTTTTTGCAGCAGCTTGCGGTACTTGTCTGCCTTACGGCTCTGACTTTCATTTTCGGAATAAATATCCTCAAAACAGAAAGCGCGGGTCTTAACGAGCTTTGCGGCTGTGCCGAGGAGATCGCCGCGGGTAATCTTAATTACCGCATCAAGGCTTCGGGCAAGACCGAAATAGGCTGCGCCGCCGCGAATATCAACAAGATAGCCGAGATAATACAGGCGAAAAATGCGGTCATAAGCAGCTTCGATACCACCGATACCCTTACTGGTCTCAACAACCGCGTGAGCCTTTACGAATACATGGAGGACATGATCCGCACCCGCGAGGAGGGCAGAAGCCGCTTTGCGGTAATGTTCATGGACGTGGACAACTTCAAATGGATAAACGAGACCCTCGGCCACACCTACGGCGACGCCGTTCTCGGCGTGTTCGGCAAGGAACTTAAACGTCTCCAGTACCCCGTGTTCCGCTTCAGCGGAGACGAATTCGTGATCATCAAGGAATTTGATACCGACCCCTCGGCGGTATATGAAGTTCTTGAAAAGCTTCATTCCTGCTTCGACAAGCCGCTGGAGATCATCAACGACAACATCTATATCAAGTTCTCTATAGGCGTTTCGATATATCCCGACGACGACCTTACCCCCGACCTGCTTCTGCGTGACGCGGAGCTTGCTCTGCACCGAGCCAAGGATTCGGGCAAGGACAGAGTGGCGTTCTACACCAATTCGCAGAAAAGCCGCAGCATTTACAGCAAGGCGGCTATCGCCAGAAGTCTGGGCGGCGCACTGAAAAACGGCGAGCTGCTGCTCCACTATCAGCCGATCATTTCCACCACCACCAGCGATATCCACGGCTTTGAGGTGCTGCTGAGATGGAACAGTCCCGAATTCGGAATAGTTCCCCCTGCGGAGTTTATCGGCGTTGCCGAGGAGAGCGGCGAGATCGTCCAGATAGGAACATGGATATTTGAAAGCGCCTGCCGTACCCTGAAGCAGATAAACGAGGATCTCAACCCCGACGTTATCATGTCGATAAATGTTTCTCCCGTTCAGCTCAGGCGGGAAAACTACCTTGAACACGTAAAAAGGGTTATAGACATAACTCAGGTCAATCCGAAAAATATCCAGCTTGAAATCACCGAAAGCACTCTTATCGACTTTACCGACTCCAAGAGCAGCGTTATAAGCGAGATAAACGACATGGGCATCGCCCTTGCTCTGGACGATTTCGGCACGGGCTATTCGTCGCTGAACTATCTGAAAAATTTCCCGATAAAGTGTCTGAAGATCGACAAGTCCTTTATCGACGAGATCAACAACAATCAGCGCGACTACGCCATTACCGACTCAATTATCGACCTTGTTCACAACCTCGGCATACACACCGTTGCGGAGGGTATAGAGACCGTGGGACAGTACAATTTCCTTGCGGATATGAAGTGCGACTACATTCAGGGCTTCCTTATGAGCAAGCCTCTTGACGAGAACGCGGCGATAGAATTTGTGGAAAGATACGACGCTCTCCACAAGCCCGACAAGCGTATGCTTGAAGAAAACGAGCGCAAGCTTGCCAGCGAAAGGGAAGAGCTTGACCGCCGCAAACAGGAAGATGATAACGGCGGAGATACGGAGAAGTTTGCCGAGGACTTTATCATTTCCAAATAAACAATAAAACCGTCCGGACAAAGCTTCGGACGGTTTTTTCTCGGCAAAATACCCGATGTGCCTTATTACGGTACATCGGGTATTTTTTGCGCGTCAGATTAAAAATACATGAAACTGTCAAATATTTATTATGACATCATATACATAAGAAGATCGAGTCCCCACAAAGATGTGCCTATAATCCCCAGTACGAACCCTGCACTGCGCATTCCCCCAACATAGCCCTTCTTTTTGGCTTTTACCGCCATAACGATCGCAACGATGCCAAGAGCAAGACCGAAATACACCATTACCTCAATTTCTTCCAACAGAATTGACGCCGCCGACGCTATACCGCAGATCATAGCTGTGAGGGCAAAATTTTTTCCATCCATTATGTAAACCTCCAAATATTTATTTTACTACAGTATAGCACATTTTGTTCTATATGTCAATAGAATATTTTGTTCTAATATAAAATATTCTATATAGGAAAGGAATGATGCTATGCAGTACAGACGAATAAGAGACCTGCGGGAGGACATGGACCTGACCCAGACGGACGTAGCCAAAATTCTGTTTATAAGCCAGCGCACCTACAGCTACTACGAATCGGGCGGACACGATATCCCCACCGAGGTACTTGTGCGGCTTGCCGACTTTTTCGGCGTCTCGGTGGACTATCTGTTGAACCGCACCGACAAAAAGGAAGTCAACAAATAAAAAAACCGAAGCATGAAACTAATCCATGCTTCGGTTTTTTATTCAAAAATTATAAGCAAAACTCACCCGCCCCCTTAAGGGGGCAAAAACAAAGTCAATATCCGCCGTATTTAACAGTGGGGGTGACTCAGCCTGCGGGGGCTCCCCGCTTAGTTGTTGATGAGCTTGTCCTCGTCGCTCCAGCTGTAGAGCTTGCGGATCTCCTCGCCCACAACCTCTGCGGGATGCTCGGAAGCAAGCTTTCTCATTGCCTTGAAGTGTACCTGAGAACCTGCGTCGGACATTTCAAGCAGGAATTCCTTTGCGAAAGAACCGTCCTGAATGTCGGAAAGAGCCTTCTTCATAGCCTTCTTGCTCTCTTCTGTGATGATCTTCGGACCTGTTACATAGTCGCCGTACTCTGCTGTGTTGGAAATAGAGTATCTCATTCCCGCAAAGCCCGACTGGTAAATAAGGTCAACGATAAGCTTTACCTCGTGGATACACTCAAAGTAAGCGTTTCTGGGGTCGTAGCCTGCCTCGCAGAGTGTCTCAAAGCCAGCCTGCATGAGAGCGCATATGCCGCCGCAAAGTACAGCCTGCTCGCCGAAGAGGTCTGTCTCTGTCTCTGTGCGGAATGTTGTTTCCAGTACGCCAGCTCTTGCGCCGCCGATACCGAGAGCGTATGCAAGACCGATGTCGGTAGCGTCGCCTGTAGCGTCCTGCTCAACAGCGATAAGACAGGGAACACCCTTGCCAGCCTGATATTCGCTTCTTACAGTATGACCGGGTCCCTTGGGAGCGATCATGATAACGTTAACGTTCTTGGGAGGAACGATACAGCCGAAGTGAATGTTGAAGCCGTGAGCAAATGCAAGTGTCTTGCCCTCTGTAAGATAGGGAGCAATGTCCTCCTTGTAAAGCTTAGCCTGCTTCTCGTCGGGGATAAGGATCATGATAACGTCCGCAGTCTTTGCAGCCTCGGAAACGGAAAGAACCTTAAGACCCTGTGATTCAGCCTTAGCCTTGGACTTTGAGCCCTCGTAAAGACCTACAACAACGTTTACGCCGCTGTCCTTAAGGTTGAGAGCGTGAGCGTGACCCTGCGAGCCGTAGCCTATGATAGCAACGGTCTTGCCGTCAAGTCTGCCCAGATCGCAGTCCTGCTGATAATAAATTTTGTTTGCCATTTTAAACAACCTCCGTTTTAAATTTATATGATTTTTTTGCATAGACTTGTAGTTTCGCGAACCTTGTCCGCTACTTTTTGGTAATGGTGTCCGCGCCCTTTTGTATCGCGATAACGCCCGTGCGGACTATCTCCTTGATGCCGTAGGGACGGATAAGCTCCTCAAATCTCATCAGGTGTACGGGTGTGTCGGAAATCTCCAGCGTCATAGTGTTGGCGGAAATATCAATTATCTTCGCGCCCATTATCTCGCAGACGGTAAGTATCTCGCCGCGCTGCTGGGGATTTGCGTTTATTTTGATAAGCTGAAGCTCTCTGGGGAGCAGCTCCTCGGGAGCAAGGGTCTTTACCTTTATGGTGTCAATAAGCTTGTTGAGCTGCTTTTCAAGCTGCTCGACGGTATGCTCGTCCCCCTCGGCTACAATGGTAACGCGGGAGGTTTCGGGATCGTCCGTCCTGCCCACCGCAAGGCTGTCGATATTAAAGCCGCGGCGGGAGAAAAGTCCCGAAATTCTTGACAGCACACCCGCGTGGTTCTCCACCAGAATAGAAATTGTATGTTTCATGGAACAGCTCCTTTACCTTGATGTTACAATGTTTTCATTATAATTTTACCACATTTCAAGTTATGCGTAAAGAATATATTTTTCATAAATTCCATAACCCACAGTTATAATGTGGACTCGTTCCTCCACACGTTGCACTCCAGCAGATATGGGGTATCCGCCTCACAGAGGTGTTCGATTGCTTCCTCAGCCTCCGCCATGGTGCAAACCCTCTCCGCTCTTATGCCGTAAGCTTTGGCAAGAGCAACAAAATCGGGGTTTCCGTCCGCAATGTGAACGGCCGTCTGATTGTCCTTATAGAGATTTGTCTGCAATTCCCTAACCATTCCCAGACGGTTGTTTCTCATGAGAATAATTTTCACGGGGATTTTTTCCTGTACAATGGTAGCAAGCTCCATCATCTGCATCTGGAAAGAACCGTCGCCGCAAATCGCCACGACCTCAGAATCGGGAGAAGCGAACTTCGCGCCTATTGCCGCGGGTATGGAGTATCCCATTGTACCCATGCCGCCGCTTGTAAGGAAGCGTCCGCCCTTGAACTGGAAGTTATTGCAGGTCCATATCTGATTCTGACCAACGTCCGCAACGCAGACCGTGTTCTCGGACAGCCTTGCCGAAAGCTTGCGGATAAACATTTTCGGGTTCACGTAGCCCTCGGTCTCGTCCTCCTTGGGGACGGTGTTCTTTACCTCGGACAGCTCCGCAAGCCAGTCCGCGCGCTCGGTGCTTTCCAGCTTTTCGGAAAGCTCTGTCAGAATAAGCTTGCAGTTGCCTACAAGGGGAATGTCAACGTGCATATTCTTGCCTATCTCGGCGGGGTCAACGTCTATGTGGATAATTTTTGTAGTCTCAGCAAGAAATTTCGGAGACCTGACCGCTCTGTCGCCAACTCTCGCGCCTATGAGTATCATAGTGTCGCATTTGGATACCGCTTCGTTTGCCGTCCTTACGCCGTGCATACCAAGCATACCCATATAGAGGGGGTGCTCCGTGGGGAAAATGCCCAGTCCCATCATAGTGGAGACAACGGGTATCCTTGTCTTTTCGGCAAGCTCCCGAAGCTCGCCGCAGGCGTCGGCGGAAATAACTCCACCGCCCGCGCAGAT
Organism: Ruminococcus sp.; assembly: GCA_014799735.1. Lineage (GTDB taxonomy): Bacteria > Bacillota > Clostridia > Oscillospirales > Ruminococcaceae > RGIG8773. The sequence goes on along the minus strand of JAAVHL010000032.1, from coordinate 1,700 downwards.
AAGGGGTCTTTCGGAATTTTTAAGAGCCTCGCAGACCTTTTTTATCTGGAAGCTGTTTCCCTTTACGGTGGGCTTGTAGGTACGAAGCTCCACCTTTTCGGGATACTGAAAATCTATCATTGTCTGCTGGATATCGACGGGAACGTCGATAAGCACGGGGCCGTTTCTTCCCGAACCCGCAATATAGAAAGCCTCCTTGAAAATCCTCGGAAGCTCGGAGGCGTCCTTGATAAGATAGCTGTACTTAACAAACGGCTCGGCAGCGCCCGTGGTGTCAACCTCCTGAAAAACGTCGCAGCCTATCTGGTCGGTGGAGACCTGTCCCGTAATGCATATAAGTGGTACGCTGTCGGCGTATGCGGTCGCTATGGCGGTCATAAGGTTCATAGCCCCAGGGCCCGACGTTGCGATACAGACCGCAGGCTTGCCGGTGATACGCGCATAGCCGTTTGCGGCATGACCCGCGTTGTCCTCACGTCTTACGAGAATGTGGCGTATATCCGAGTGTGTAAGCTCGTCGTAAAACGGACAGATTGCAGCGCCCGGATAACCAAAGACGACCTTAACGCCCTCGTTTTCCAGACATTTTACCATTGCTTCAGCGGCTTTGATCAATCCAATCACTCCAATCGAAAATTTATTGTAAAAAAGTATACCTTTTAATAATACCCCTTTTCGCGTTCAAAGTCAATGGGTATTGGGAAATTTCCGCCAAAAATTTCAGCACGGCAAAAGCTGTCCAAGCCTAAAATCGGCAAGGCACGGAAAAATAATAACCGTTCAGAACGGATTTTTGTGCCGCATATTTATTCCTCCACATTATAAATTATAAAAAACAAATACAGTTTATCCGGATCTTCTTCGCTGAAATCAATAATAATATATTCGTTTTTGGAAAATCCATATTGAAAATGCCTGTCACTTTCCCCTACTCGCATATTAGGATTTCCAAGAATATTTATTACATCAGAACGAGTACTTTTATTTGTTATTCCCATAACGTTAAATTCGGGCAGTTCTGCAGCTTTGACAGCTTTATCATTTAAGTCATATTCAAGCCCGCCCATAAAAAACATACAAATATTTGAAACGGATATTTCTTTATCTACATCTCCGTTAAAGTATACTGAAGCTATATCTTTTTGATCTAAATAAAGACTTCCCCCGGTGAGTTGACGTTCTTCCATAAATGTTGTGTATTTCACATCACATTTTTCATTAATATCACTAACGGTACAAGGCAAAGAAAATTTACATCCTTCAATTTCCATATCTGTGACTAAATCCTTCATAGTCCAATCGGTAATTTCAAAATCGGGCACAACTGCTGTTTCTTCCGAATTGACCGATGCAGTTATTTCACCGACCGCTTGTTTTGTGCTTTTAGTTTCCGCGCTGACATCAGTTTCGGCAAGCTTTTCACAGCCGGACAAAGACAGAGCCATAATCATTATGCCGGTTGACACCAACGCCTGATTAAACCGTTTTTTCATCAACCGCAGTTTTTCGTTCTGTTTAATTTTTTCCTGCTGTTTCATTGCAATTACCTCCATGCTTCAATGTTAATGTTTACCGGAAGATTTGGTTTTTCATTTCTGTCCGTAATACGCGTTCGCGCCGTGCTTTCTCAGATAATGCTTGTCGAGAAGCTCCTGCTGCATACGTCCGACCTGCGGGTTAAGTCCAATGGCGTGGTAATT
>JAAVHL010000031.1 GCA_014799735.1 Ruminococcus sp. | reverse complement strand
TGCGCCTGCGGGCGCGGGGAGGGGAGTTTCGCGCTCTGCGGAGCGCGACCAAAGGCTCCGCCTCTGGACTTCGCGAGCTGGGCTCAGCTCGACCAGCTAATGTCGGCGGCTTCGCCGCCGAAGTACTACGACAGTTAATTTTATAAATCAAAATTTATATGCGCCCCACTCGTCAATCCTTTGTAAAAACAGTACCCACGCCCTCGCCGTCAAAAAACTTATACAGCACATAGGGATTCCGTCCGTTCAATATAGCCATATCTATTCCCGCGCCCATAGCAAGCTCCGCGGCGTGTATCTTGGTTATCATGCCGCCAGTACCGAGGGACGAGCCCGCTCCTCCCGCAAGCGCGCGGATATCGTCGTTTATCTCATGCACCTCGGAGATAAGCTTCGCATCAGGGTTGTCCTTGGGATTACTGTCGTAAAGCCCGTCGATATCGGACATAATGATAAGCATATCCGCGTGGCTGAAAATCCCCACGTGAGCCGCAAGGCTGTCATTCTCGCCGAATTCAAGCTCCAGCTCGTCGATAGCTACCGTGTCGTTTTCGTTCACGACGGGTATGACGTTGTGGCTTATCAGCTTCTCAAAGGTATTCTCAACGTTGTTTCTGCTGCGCGGAGTGTCCAGAATATTTCTTGTCAGCAGTATCTGCGCAACGGTAAGGTTGTACTCGCCGAAAAGCTTGTCGTACATATACATCAGCTCGCACTGTCCCACGGCGGCGCACGCCTGCTTCATAGAGGTTTCCTTGGGACGTTCGGGCAGGTGCATCTTTGACATTCCAAGTCCTACCGCACCCGACGACACCAGAATGATCTCCTTGCCGCTGTTCTGGATATCGGACAGTACCTTTACAAGCTTTTCCATTCTGCGGATATTCAGTCTGCCCGTTTTATGGGTAAGTGTCGATGTTCCGACCTTTATAACAATTCTTTTTTTCTCGTTGATATCAAACATACTAAATACACCTCGTTCAATCAGTAACAGTATTTACGGGGTTTCCGCCGATATACGCCCGAAGATTTTCAGCAACGGTTTTCACAAGCCTCTCGCGTGTCTCCAGAGCCGCCCACGCCACATGGGGAGTGATAACGCAGTTCTCCGCATTTTGCAGCTTTCCCAGCGGGCAGTCCGCCGACATTGGTTCGGACTGAAGCACGTCCAGAGCCGCGCCCGCTATACGTCCCTCGCTTAAAGCGTCCGCAAGAGCCTGCTCGTCCACAACGTCTCCCCTGCTGGTGTTTATCACTATGCAGGAGGGCTTGCAGTACGCAAGATTTTCCCTGCCGATAAGTCCACGCGTTTCGTCGGTAAGCGGACAGTGGGCGGTGATGACGTCCGCCTCGGAGAAAAGCTCCTTTATCCCAACAAACCGCACAGAGCTGTCCTGCTTTGCGGTGCGGGTGTTTACTATGACGTTCATGCCGAACGCGCGGGCAATTCCCGCAACACGTCTGCCGATAGAGCCGTAGCCGATTATGCCGATGGTTTTTCCCTCAAGCTCGCGGGTGGGGAAAACGAAGTCCGAAAAGGTCTCAGACCTTATCCAGCCGCCGTCACGGACAAATTCGCCGTACTCCGCAGTCCTGCTGAAAAAGTTAAGTATGAACGAGAAAACCTGCTGTGCAACCGCTCCCGTGGAATAGGCGGGGACGTTGCAGACGGTTATTCCCAGCTCGCGGCAGGTTTTGAGGTCTATGTTGTTGTAGCCTGTGGCGCAAAGTCCAATGTATTTAAGGTTGGGACACGCCCGCAGTATATCCTCTGTAAAAGGTGTCTTGTTGCAGAGCACAGCCTCCGCGTCACCAACGTTTTCCACGATCTTGTCCGTGGGCGTAAGAGGGTACTCGGTAACGTCCCCCAAGCTGTAAAGCTCCTCAAAGGAAACGTCTCCCCTCGAAACGGTTTTTGCTTCAAGAATTACGATTTTCATATCAGTTTCCGCTTTCTTTGTTTATTTTGTAATTTTTAATTTGCGTATGATTTTTCTGCAAATTATTTGCTTTTCAGCTTCTCCATAAGCTTTTTTAACTTAACGTCAAAAGTACATACTTCATAACCATAATGCAGATTATAAGCGCAGAGCAGACAGTCAACAAAATCAAGATTATTTTCCGCAAAAATCGTCAAACCCTTTATGAGAACATCATACTCCGAAACGCTGACATTGTTAAGTCCGGCAAATCTCGTGATAAGGTCAGCAATGCGACTGCGCTCCTGCTCATAAACCTTTTGCAGGACAAAAACGACCTCTGCCGCAACCTCTAAAGTTAAAAGAACATCGTTGTTGTCGATCAATTCTTCTGCGGTATCAGCCATTTCTTCATTATCTCTAAGCAAGAACCGCAATATCATGTTAGCGTCCAGAATTTTTGTATTTTTCAGCAGCAGCATTAGCCCAAGCCTCCTTTTCCCGTGAAATCAGGTCTGGGTCTGCACAGTCAGCCAGCGCTCCCTTTAAAGTGTCTGCTTTCGGACGCTGTTCAGCGGATTTTTCATTATTGCCGGAAAAAAGCAGAATAAAGCCCTCAAGCTGCTTTTCGGTAAGCGTTTCAAATATGCTGTACGCTAATTCCTTTGTACTCATAAAATTACCTCCAAACCACAAATTTCTTGTTTTTAGTTGCCGACCTCAATACTAATTTCATTGAACACCTTCAGCAGATCGTCCACATTTGCATTTTTCTTTTCCTCGCCCTTTATGTCCATAACGCATCTGCCCTCGTGCATCATCACAAGCCTTGTGCCGTACTCAATGGCAAAACGCAGATTGTGGGTTACCATAAGGGTGGTAAGATTTTTCTCCTTTATCACCTTGTCGGTGATCTGCATAAGAGTTTCCGAGGACTTGGGGTCAAGAGCCGCTGTGTGCTCGTCAAGGACAAGCAGGTCAATGTCCGTCATGGAGGCAATAATAAGAGCCGCCGCCTGTCTCTGTCCGCCGCTTAAATTTCCCACGGGGACGTTCATTCTGTTCTCCAGACCCATTCCGCAGGTCTCCAGCAGGCTTTTGTAATAGTCCACCCGCTTTTTGTTCACTCCCGCGCCCAAGCCAAAGGATTTGTTTTTATTGTCCGCAAGAGCCATATTTTCCAGTATGGTAAGGTTGCCGCAAGTGCCGAGCCGTGGGTCTTGCAGGACGCGTCCGATAGTTTTCGCACGCTTGTGTTCGGGGAGCTTTGTGATGTCCTCGCCCTTGAAAAGAATTGTGCCGCCGTCGGGCTTGATAGTGCCGCAGGCAAGGTTCAGAAGTGTGGTCTTTCCGCTTCCGTTTGAGCCTATGACCGCCGCAAATTCTCCCTTTTCAAGCTTAAAGGAAAAGTTGTCAAAAAGGGTGGTTTCGTCCACCGTACCCGCGTTAAAAATTTTTGTGATGTTGTTTAGTTCAAGCATATTTAAGTGCTCCTTTCAAGCAGCTATTCATTATTATCCTCATTAATATTTTTCTTTATCTGAAATTTTTTAATCAAAAATTTTAAACAAATTATCTTTGGACTGCTTTGCAGCCTCAACGGGGCGTACTTCAAAATTTAAGTAAGTGTTCTCATTGAAAAATGGCTTGAACAATGAAAAATCCACATAACCGTCCCCCACAGTCTGGTGAGAACCAAAGCGGTCGTTTTTGTCGTGAATATGTATCTCCCTTATTTGTGCCTTGTTTTTCTCAAAAAATCCGAAATCATCTTCGCACAGCTTTCCGTCTGATACATACATCTTTGCCGTGTCAAGCGTAAGGTACAGTTGTTCCTTTTCGTCTATCAAACGCTGTATAACTTTTCTTGCAACGTCGTCAAGGCTGTCGTTTTCAACGCAGAACATAACATTTCCGCTTGCATTTATCAATTCTTTAAGATTTTCATAAAGGACATTTTCATAATGCTCCGTGTAAAAAGGTGTTGCTTTTTCTCCGCTTTTCTTGAATTTCGAGTACACTCCCGTGTGGAACGTCATATGTCTTGCACCGATAACGTTAGCCTTTTCAAGAATTAACTTAAATTCGTCAAGAATTCCCCGCCGTATAAGAGGATAATCGCTGAACAGGCTTGTGTTGTCCGCAGGGGAATGGAAAGTTATTTCAACGCCGCTGTCCTCCGCATATTTTTTTATTTCAAAAAGTTTTTCTTCCGTTAATTCGTTCAGAAAATAAGCGGGGACGCCCAGTTCAAACTGTGCAAAGTCAAAGCCGTATTTTTTAGCGTCGTCTATTCCTTTGAAATAATTTTCCGCATAAACTGCGTGATAACCTGTTTTTATGATCATATAGCGTAACCTCTTCCATAAATTTGAAATGGTTTCACAAACCTTGCAGGAGACGTGTTCCCCGCTACTACGGATTTACGCCTTCTTTTTCTTTCCCGTAAGCTTCTCGCTGAACACAAGCGCAAGAGTAAACAGTACCGCCATAAGCAGTTTTAAATACTCTGTGGGAAGATTTAACGCCAGCGCCGCCGACAGGAAAGCCTTATAGAGAATACTTCCCAAAATAACCATTGTGGTAGGCTTCATAAACTTGACCTTTTTGAAAACGCTGAGACCGATAATTACCGAAGCAAGTCCCAGAACAACCATACCAACGCCCATTTGCTGGTCTGCGGAGCCTTTCTGCTGGGCGATAACACAGCCAGACAGAGCCGCAAAGCCGTTGCCTATCGCAAGCCCCAGAATTTTTGTGTAGCCGGGGTCTTTTGCAAGCATGGTAACATAACGCTCGTTGTCCCCCGTTGCGCGGAGAAGCAGTCCCGACTTGGTTTTGAGGTAGAAGTCCATAATAATTTTGCATATCACAACAAGGATAAGGGACAGTATAACAATTCTCCAAGTGTCAGGGAAAAGCTTTGCAATGCCACTGTTGAAAATGGTTGGCTTGCGGAAGAATGTCGCTACAGCCGTGCCATTATTGCCCTTGAAAAGAACAACAAGGTTTACCGAAAGCATGGCGGTATACACGATAATTCCGCACAAAAGGGGACGTATATTCAGCTTGACATGGAGCAGTCCCGTCACCGCACCGCAAGCCATGCCGAGGAGAAACGTTATTATCAGACAAAGCCACGGGTTCACGCCGTGTATGATAAGCACCGCCGCGGCTATCGCGCCCATGGGCATAGTGCCGTCCACGGACAGGTCGGGGAAATCCAGTATGCTGTATGTAATATACACACCTATTGCAAGCAGAGCATACATAAGTCCCTCTTCAAGAGTTACACGCAAAACGTTCATTACTATATCCATAAAAATTACCTCGCTAAAATTGTATAATATCCATTATACCATATTTTGCACAAAATGACAATAGTTATACGCCGACATAAATCAACCATTAATGCTATTCATAAATTTTTCGTAACCGTCAACAAAATCCGTAAACCCGCCGAATAGATTTTCGTCCTGCTCTTCATTGTAAATTTCGTTTTCAGTGCGGTGCTTTTTTGTTGGAATATAGGTGGAATTCGGCAGATTTTCATGCAGGTCAACAGCAAGTCTTTCGGGGTGATAATCGTCCGAGCAGGGGAAAATAAGCACGGGAATTTTTATTTTCCCCAGTTCTTCATTGCTTAAATTTGCCCTGTAGAAATTCGGGTCGCCCATCCATTTTCCCCAGTTTGTAACTATTTCCGCAAAATCGTTATTGTTCATTCCGAGGATTTTTCCGCTGTCCTTTCGGTACAGCTCCGCAAGCCACCTTGAAATGTTTCCGAACCTTGTCTGCGGAGGATTTTCGGAGTATTCCACCGCTTCACGCATTGACCTTTTCGCCGCTTCCGCAATGTCAAAATACCGAGCCTTGACTACCTCACGCTCAATGTCGCTTGCTGTGTCGGCGGGACGGTACATTGCAAGACTTTTTACTTTGTCGGGATAAAGGTGAGCAAACAGCAGACCCATTTCACCGCCGCCCGAACAGCCCGCAATATGTACGGATTTTTCGCCAAGGACGTCTAAAAGTCCCGCTAAATATTCACAGGCAAGGTGATATTCGCTTGGGGCGTTTTTTATTGTAACACCCGACTGCCCGAAGTTCGGACCGTCCCAAATTATAACCCTGAACTTTTTTGAAAATCTTCCCGCAAAATAATAAGCTCCCGGATTTATCCCGCCCAGTATAGATTGCAGATATACGACCGTTTCGCCTTTTCCATAGGCTTCGTACATAATGTCGGTATCGGTTACAAAACGCTTTGGCATGAATTTACCTCCTAAAAATTACAAGATAGAGGATAGAATGTCAAGACGTTCTATCCTCTGAAAAATCATTCAAAAGCATGGGGACGGGAAATCCGTCCCCCGCGAAATTTGTTTAGTATTTTGTAGGGGCGCATTCCATATGTGCCCGTGTTAATACAGCATAATGTTGGCGGGCGGATATGGAATCCGCCCCTACAATTTTTTAATTACTCGGCAGCCGCCTCTGTATTTGTCGTAACCTTTTCAGCGTCTGCATAAGCTTCGGGAAGCGCGATATTGAAACGCTCCATTACCTCGGTGTTTACAACGGGAGTACCCTCGGAGATCTGTCCGACTGCAATAGTTCCTGCACTTTCGCCGTTCAGAACGCGGACGCCCATTTCGCCTGTTACCTTGCCGAGAGCAACATAGTCAATGCTTATGGAAGCGATACAGCCGTTGGAAACCTGCTCAACCTCGGAGCCGTAAACAGGAATTCCCGCAGAGTTTGCCTGCTCCAAAAGAACGGTAAGATTGCTTACAACGTTGTTGTCGGTGAAGTTGTTTATGCAGTCAACCTTTGCCGCAAGAGTTGCCGCAGCCTGGGGAACGTCCGCTGCGCCCTGTACGCCCTGATCGACTATCTCAATGCCCTGTGCTTCCGCAACCTCTCTAAGACTTGCAAGCTGTGAAATGGAGTTTGCTTCGCTTGTTGTGTACAAAACGCCGATTTTCTTAACGTCGGGCTGGAGAGCCTGAATAAGAGCAACCTGCGAGCTGAAGTCCAGAATATCGGAAGTACCTGTGCAGTTGCCGCCGGGAGCAGCCATGTCGTCAACAATTCCTGCCGCAACAGGGTCGGAGACCGCGCAGAAAATTACGGGAATGTCTGTGTTTGCCGCAGCGGCGTATGCCGAAACAGCGGCGGGAGTTGCAATTGCGTAAATGATGTCGTAATTTTTAGCAACCATATTTTTTGCAATTGTGTCGCAGGTCGCGCTGTCGAAATTGCCGTCCTGACGGTCAATGTCGGTAATGCCCGCAGCCGTGAGAGCTTCCTCAACGCCCTGATAGCAGTTGTCAAGGGAGGGGTGGCTTCCGTACTGGATAACGCCTACCTTGTAGCCGTCCGAGGAAGCGTTTCCGCTGTCATTGCCTGCGTTTGCGTTGTCTCCGCCGGAGCAGGCGGAAAGTCCGACAGCCATAGCCGCCGCCAAGATAAGTGATGTGAGTTTGAATTTTTTCATAACAGATCGTCCTTTCATTGTGCAAGTGTCAGCTTGCAGATGTTTATTTAAGTTTAATTTTTTTCGAGTTTATTGTACCCAATAAAAACAAAAAACCCGTCCCAAAAGCCAAACAGCTTTAATGGGACAGGAGATAATTTCCTGCGGTACCACCCAAGTTGCGTAAAAAACGCCTCTCAATGCAACGTACTGACATACGCGCCCCGAATAACGCACGGTATACGTCTTGCCTACTTGCGGATAACGCGTTCGGTTTGCCCTCATGAGTCCATTCACATCGGTATCCGTTACCGCACTCACACCGCCTGCGGTTCGCTGGCAAGCCTAAGCTTGCATAATGACCCTCCGAAGCTACTACTCTCAATCATCGGTTTGAAATATTACGATATGATAATACCACTTGCCGCGCGGTAATTCAAGTACATTTGAAAAACTTTTTATGTACGGATTATTACAAATGCAATTGCCGCCGCCTGAACAATCATAATAAGCGGCAGACCTATCATAAACCGCTTGTGCTTGGTCTTGTGGCGAATGGCAAGCATAGTAAGGTACATTGCCGCCGAACCGCCTAAAACCGCCGTCCCGAACAGAGTTTTCTCCGCAATTCGCCGCTTGTGCTTTTTGGCGCGGGACTTGTCCGATACCGTCATTAATACTGCGGCAAGGCTGACGGCTGCAAGATATATCAGAAAATATTTCATGACAAATTCCTCCTAAACATTGAAAATCTCGTCGTATGTCACGCCTAAAATCTGCTTTATCAGAATTATTTCGTCGGGGTAAAGATGCCGCTGACCCACCTCTATTTTTGCCACCGCGCTTCGCGTTATATCACAGCCGTTCACCTGAAGCTTTGCAGCAAGTATCTCCTGTGTGACCTTTTTCCGTTCACGCAGCATTCTTACATTGTTTCCAACCGCTGTTTCAATTTCTTTGTTCATATTGCACAAACCTTTCATCAATTATTTTGCACCTAAATAGGAACAAAACTCCTTGACATTATTATATGCTTGTGCTACAATAATATTGCACTTATATAGGTGCAATAAATAACCGGAGGAATTATTATGTTAAAGAAAATGCTCAAAAAACTGTTTGCCAACTCATGGGTTTGTCCCCGCTGCAAAACAACGAATTCCATACATACGCTGTTCTGCACAAACTGCAAAAATAAACGTCCCGATTAATCTTTAACGGACAAACCGCCCCTGTTTCAATCACAGCATTGAAGCAGGGGCGGTTTTATAACTATTATACAATATCACTTGTCAGCTATCGTGAGTAAACTCCCGTGAGAATTTCATTTATATAGGCTTCTTTCGAGGGCAGGCCCTCGGTACGGCGGGCAATTTCCGCAGCCGCTTCATTGTCGTACGGTACGCTCAATATCGTCATTCGCAGGGGCGCGGCTTCGGGACAGTCTATCTCTCCCTCAACAAGCAGGGCATGAGCTTTCGGCACTCCAAGGTTGTTGCCGATACTTCCCGTATTTACCGCGTATCCCGAATGTGTGGAGCGTATAAACGGACGGTGACTGTCGGCGCAGATTATCCCGCCGTAGGTCTTGCTGTTTGCCTTGAAAAAATCCGACATATATTCGTCACTGTCCCAACCTTGAACAAGACTTGCAGAAGGTCTGCCGTGGAACAGGCGAAAACGTATACCGCTTATAACAGCTTCATCTTCAGCAGGAAGAGAGGCAAGCCATTCCATGCGTTCATCGCCTATCTGCTTCTGGTAAAAATCGTTGCCTTTAAAGGTATTGTTTCTGTCGGACACCCAGTAATCCCAGTTTCCGCCCACAAAGCGGGAACAGTTTTTCCGCACCCAGTCGCAGGTTTCCGCGCTGTTTGGGCCTTTTCCAACTGCGTCCCCCAGAAACCATATCTCGTCGGGAGATACCGCATTTATTTCATTTTCCATTGCCTCCGCAGCGGTGATATTTCCGTGCAGGTCGGCAAGTATAACTATTTTAGACATAGGATAAGATCATTCCTTTCACTGCGGATAGATAATTATACCATACAATGTGCGTAAATGTCAAATAAAATCATTTTGCGGACAGCTATAAAGATTTCCCGCAAAATGCCGATATATAATATATAGCTGTAAGATCACAGGGCTTCGGAAAAAGGGGTATAATTATGAACATTTTAGGTACATCTGCGCCGTCCGCGGCAAGAACGGGATACTCCCGCAAAAGCGTTAAAAATAACTCGTCGGGATTTGCGGAAACGCTGAAAAATGAAGCCGAATCCGCCGCGAAAACCGACAGGCTGGTAATTTCCCAAACGGGAAACACGGAAAGACCCGACACAGAAAATATGTCCATGACCGAATATCAGCTTTATATTCAGTCGAAAATTTCCAAGCTTACGTCGGGGTCTCACCGCGGAGGCGGCTACACCGCCGTGTTTATTTCCGACGAGGGCTTTGAGGCAATGAAAAACGATCCCGAATACGAAAAATGGGTGCTGAACCTGATAAAGTCGGGCTCGTACTCGAACAGCTATGGCAGGTCGGACGAAAAGCATTACTCCGCGTATTTCATAGGCGCGTCAAAGGAGGAAACGCACTCCGAGCACTGGAGCGATATCCCCACCCAGACCATGACCGTCGAGGAGCGGCGCAGCATGGAGCGGAAGCGTCTTTACGCCCTGCAAAAGTACAGGAACGCGAAGCTTGTCCGCTACAGGAAAGCGCTTCGGGAAAATGCAATAAAAAAAGCTGAGATCGAGGAAGAGCATATCAAGGGTATTTTCAGAGACCATATTTATGAGAAGAAAAATATCTGCGCCGCCGCACACGTAAGTACTATGTTTTTGTTCCGAGGGATTTAACGAATGTCTGTAACGGACTTGTTTTCGCGAAGATCAATTTCCTGCGGCAAACATTTAACTCTTGCAAAATCAAACGAAATATGATATAATATTACTGTAATTAAATCACTGTAAGGAGCTGTCAGAAATGTGTTCCGATAAAAATATACATATCGCCGTAAGAAAGCTTGTATGCTACGGTCTGGAAAAAAATCTTATCTCCGCAGAGGACAGAATTTACGCCGCAAACGCGGTCTGCGAGGCGCTTCACATAGACGACTACGACCCGCCCAACGAAAACTTCAACGGCGTTGCACTTGAACCCGTCCTGCGGGAAATTCTTGAATACGCGGTTGAAAATGGTCTTACCGAGGACGGCCCCGTTTACCGCGACCTGTTCGACACCAAAATTATGAGCTGTCTTACTCCCCGTCCCTCGGAGGTTATCGAAAAATTCCGCAGCCTTTACCGCGAAAAATCCCCCGAAGCCGCTACCGACTATTACTACAAGCTCAGCGGGGACTCAAACTATATCCGCCGCGACAGGATCGCCAAGGACATGAAGTGGACTGCAAAAACCGAGTACGGCGATCTGGAGATAACAATAAATCTCTCCAAGCCCGAAAAAGACCCCAAGGCTATCGCCGCCGCCCTCAACGCAAAGCAAAGCGGCTACCCCAAATGTCTGCTCTGCGAGGAAAACGTGGGCTACGCAGGACGGGTCAACCACCCTGCCCGCCAGAACCACAGGATAATCCCCGTGAAGATAAACGGCGAGCGCTGGTGTCTGCAATACTCCCCTTACGTGTACTACAACGAGCATTGTATACTCCTTAACAGCGTCCACACCCCAATGAAAATAGACCGCGCCGCGTTCGGAAAGCTGTTCGATTTTGTGGAGCAGTTTCCCCACTATTTTATCGGCTCAAACGCCGACCTGCCAATAGTGGGCGGCTCTATCCTCACCCACGAGCATTTTCAGGGAGGACACCACGACTTCGCCATGGCGTCCGCTCCCGTTGAGGAGACCTATGTTATTCACGGCTTCAAGGACGTGGACGTGGGCAGGGTCAAGTGGCCTATGTCCGTGCTGAGACTTCGCTGTCCCGACTATGAGCGGCTTATCGAGCTTGGTGACAAGATACTCACCAAATGGCGCGGCTACACCGACGAAAGCGCGTTCATCTTCGCGGAGACCGACGGAGTTCCCCACAACACCATAACTCCCATCGCCCGCAAGAACGGCAACGCTTACGAGCTTGACCTTGTACTCCGAAACAACATCACCACCGAGGAATGTCCTCTGGGATATTTCCACCCCCACAGCGAGCTTCACCACATCAAAAAGGAAAATATCGGACTTATCGAGGTTATGGGACTTGCCGTGCTTCCCGCACGTCTTAAAGACGAGATGGAGGCTCTTGCCGACGTGCTGATAAACAAGGGTGTAAGCGCAGTCCGTGAAGACCCAGAGCTTGAAAAGCACGCCGACTGGGCGGAGGAATTTGCCGCACGGAGAGAGATCACTCCCGAAAACGTAAACGACGTTATCAAGGACGAGATCGGAAAGGTGTTCATGAAAGTCCTTGAACACGCGGGCGTCTACAAGAGAAACTCCAAGGGAGCTGCCGCTTTCGGACGGTTTGTTTCAACAATATGATATTTTGTTTCAAATTTATTAAATAAGTTATACCGCGGTTTTGAGTGCCAAAAAACCGCGGTATTTTTTTGTAAAATTTGTGCTGTTTTTATTTGCGGAAAACCATGGAAATGTTGTATAATAATAGACGAACCGATCAATATTACACAAGAAAGGACTTTGAAGCTTGATTACCGATCTGACCAAAGGCAGACCCTCGTCGCTGATATGGCGCTTCACGCTGCCAATGCTTATCAGCATTATCTTTCAGCAGATGTACAATATCTGCGACAGCGTTATAGCGGGAAATTTCGTGGGCTCCGCGCCCATTGACGGCGAGCTTGCACTTGCCGCGGTGGGAGCCTCCTACCCAGTTACCATGCTGTTCATTCAGGTTGCAAACGGAATAAACGGCGGCTGTGCGGTGGTGATATCCCAGCTTTTCGGCGCAAAGGAATACGTCCGCATGAAAACGGCTGTGTCCACCTCGCTTATCACCACGCTTGCTTTAGCGGCTGTTCTGACCGTCGGGGGACTTTTCTTCTGCGACCCGATAATGACAGCGCTCAACACTCCCGCCGATATCTTTGCGGACTCGGCGCTGTATCTGCGTATCTACATTGCGGGACTGCCATTCCTCTTTATGTACAACGTCTGCACGGGAATTTTCACCGCGCTTGGGGACTCCCGAACTCCGCTTATCTTCCTTATTGCCTCGTCCGTGGGAAACATAATCCTCGACCTTATCATGGTCATTCCCATGCAGATGGGAGTTGCGGGCGTAGCGTGGGCGACCTTTATCGCACAGGGAGTATCTGCGGTACTTGCTGCGGCGGCACTTTTCGCGCGTCTGAAAAAAGTAAAGACCACGCACAAAAGCCCCCTGTTTTCGCCCCATATGCTTAAAACTGTCAGCAGGATAGCCATACCCACCATATGCCAGCAAAGCTTTGTTTCGGTGGGAAACCTGCTCATACAGGGACTTGTAAACGATATGGACTCGGCAGTTCTGGCGGGGTACTCTTCGGCGATAAAGCTTAACACCTTTGCGGTAAACGCCATGGCGTGCATTTCCAACGGCATAAGCTCCTTTACGGCGCAGAATATCGGCGCGGGAAAGCACGAGCGTGTGCCTCAGGGTTACAAGGCGGGAATGGTTTTCACGGCGATATGTGTAGTGCCGTTTCTGGTGTGCTATTTAGGCTTCAGCGAAGCAATGATAGGGATATTCTTCTCCGAACCGTCGGAGGAAGCTCTCCGTATCGGCGTTTCGTTCCTGCGCGCCGCGTCGCCGTTCTATGCTGTTCTGGGAATTAAACTGCTGTCCGACGGAGTGCTTAAGGGCGCGGGAGCGATGAAATCCTTTATGACGGCGACGTTCAGCGATCTGCTGCTGAGGGTCGTGCTGTCCTACGCGCTTGTACCCGACAAGACCGTGATAGGAGTTCTCACAATTCCCGGAGCGGGAATGGGCTTCAGCGGCTTCCTGTGGGCATGGCCTATAGGCTGGGGACTGTCGGCGCTGATGTCCCTGTGGTTCTACCGACGCGGCAACTGGCGTGACACAGCGTTTTCCGAAGCCTTGGGAAACAAAAAGAATTAGATAAAACCCGTTAGGAGGTCATAAAATGATTATTGACGCTCATGCGCATATTTTCCCCGACAAGATAGCTCAGAAAGCCGTAGCGGGGATAGGAAATTTCTACAGCAATCTTATCATGCAGCTTGACGGCACTGCCGAAGGTCTCCTGAAAAGCGGCGGCTCCGCGGGTGTGGACAAATTTCTTGTCCACTCGGTAGCGACCGTTTCCGCGCAGGTGACGAGCATTAACAATTTTATTGCAGACTGCGTAAAAAAATACCTCGGCAAATTTATCGGGTTTGCCGCCATGCACCCCGATTTTGAGGACGTTTCCGCCGAGCTTGACAGAGCGGTTTCCCTCGGACTGAAAGGGGTCAAGCTGCACCCCGATTTCCAGCGGTTCAATGCGGACGACGAAAAGGCTATGGCGATATACGAAGCCGCCGCCGAAAGAGACCTGCCCGTACTTATACACATGGGCGACAGCAGGACGGATTTTTCCAAACCCAAGCGGCTTGCAAACGTACTTGAACGTTTTCCCTCGCTTGTCGTTATCGCGGCGCACTTCGGCGGCTGGTCGGAATGGGACTCCGCGGCGGCTGTTCTTGGCGGCGGAAAATACGAAAACCTCTGGACGGACTGTTCAAGCTCTCTGTATGCGCTGTCCCCCGAGCACGCAAAGCGTCTTATCGGCGCATACGGCGCGGACAGAGTACTGTTCGGCACGGATTACCCCATGTGGACTGCCGCCGAGGAGCTGGAACGGTTTGCCGAAATTCCGCTTGACGAGCGTGAGCGGGAAATGATACTTCACGAAAATGCTGAAAAACTGTTGAAACTGTGATTTCAGAGAAGATATAAAACACAGTCTGTAAAAAGGCTGAGCCTTTATGCCTGCCGCCGTCTATAGTGATGGCGGCAAATTTCGTTTCCGAGACGGGAAAAAGCTTCTGTATCGACATTGCACGAAAGGCTGCGCAGAAAACCTGCACAGCCTTTCTCTTTTTTCATACTCCATGCGGTCAGCAATGGATACTAAAAAATTTTTGATTATCTTGAAAGCAATGACATTTTTACTCCACAAGCTAAAGGAGCAGCCGCACGG
>JAAVHL010000107.1 GCA_014799735.1 Ruminococcus sp. | reverse complement strand
GCGGACCGCCCGTGTAGGGGTACTTTTCTTTCAGCTCCGCAAAATATCTGCCGTACCCGCTGTAAAGCAGGTCGGCGCGGAAGGTCTTTTCGTCGATAAGAGCGATCTGATCCGCGTCGGTATTATAGGCGATCTTCATGGAAGTATCGCCGATATTGACCGTAATATCGTAAACTATTTCCGGCTCGGACCAATAGCCGACAGCATTACTGTCCTCGGAGAAATAGCTTTTGCTGAAATCATTTACATATTCCTCGTCAAATGTCTCGCTGCTGCCCTGTTCAAAGCCGCTTTCACAGTACATACACCAGAGTATCTGCCTGTCCCGCGCGGGTATTTTCACCGAAGTTTCAACCAGTTGGTTTCCCTCCTCGCTTATGCCGTAGTAAAGCTTCTTTTCCGCGGTGTCGAAGCCGTTGTGAATTTCGCCTGTATACCTTACGGAAAAATCCTTGGGAGCAACTCCGTCTTTCGATACGCGGTACGTCCATCTGCCATTTTCATCAAAGGTGTAAAAAGCGCCGCCGATCTTTGTTTTTCCTGTATCCATGTAGCCGCTTTTGATGTCGAAATGATACCAGTAACCTTTTATTTTGTGCCAGCCGTAAGCCCGCTCGCCGTTTATGTAGTAACGCTTTCCCACGGAATTTTTAGTAAAGCCCGATATACGCTTACCGATTATGCCGTCTTTAAACTCAACCAGCAGAAAATTCGGAGCAACGCTGTATTCGTCCGAAAAATTCGCGTACATACGTCCGTTAAGCTTATTTTTGTCTTTGTCGGAGTAAAAGACGTGACCTATTGACGGGTCGTCCTTGTCCTGTTCAGACACCCTATAGACCTGAACAAGTCCGCTTTTGTCAACGAGAGCTTCCCAGTCGTCGGTATATCCCGCGCAGACCGTGCAGGACAGTACCGCCACCGCCGAAACCACAGCGGCGGCAAATGCGATAATTTTTTTAAGATTATTAAGCATAGCTATCCCTCCAAAAGTTTTCTATACTAAATACAATTCAGAACGCCGAAATTTTTCATTTAATAAAAAAATCTTTTACAGCATCAAGCCGTTGCGGAAAACTACTTCTGTGACGGCTTTGACGACTTTTCATAAGCAATCGTCTCGTTGGCTATCTGCTTGAATATCGGTCCGCAGGTGACGTTTCCCGACACGCCGCCCTCGGATATGACCGTTACCGCATAGCGCGGGTTATAGGTTGGAAAATACCCCGTAAACCAGCAGTTCAGAACCTCATTACCGTCCTCGTCGAAGCGTCCCGTCTGGGCGGTGGAGGTCTTTCCCGCGGCAAGTGTGTTTTCGGGATTGGACATTGAGTTGTCCGCACGAACGGTATAGTACATAAACCTTTTCAGATGCTTTACCGTTTCATAGGACAGCACGCGCTTTCCCGCAGTCACCCCGCTGTACTCTATCGTACCGTCGTCGGCGCGTATACCCTTTATCAGGGACGGCTGGGTCATCACTCCTCCGTTTGCGATAGCGGCTGTCATTCGGCATATCTGCATTGGCGTTGCGGTAAGCTTTCCCTGCCCGAAGGACATATTTGCTCTCTCGGCGGCAACCGCTATATCTCGGACGGTCTGGAGCGTCCCCGAAGCAGAAACGATATCGCCGCAGATAGGTATTTCCTCACCGAAGCCCAGCGTTTGGGCGGTTTTAATGTAGTCCTCCTTGTTGAGATATTCGCTCAGCGCAATAAAGTAGGTGTTGCAGGACTTTACCATAGCGGTCTCCATGTCGATCTCGCCGTGACCGCCCCACTTGTGGCAGTTGAATATCTGTCCGTTTACGTTTACCGAGCCTGTGCAGATATAGCTGTATTCGGGACTTATCCCCTGCTCCAGAGCCGCCGCCGCGGTAACAAGCTTGAAGATCGAGCCTACGCTGTACGCCGACATAGCGCGGTTCACAAAGGGAGAATTTGGGTCGTCCATATAGGCGGCAACGTTCGAGGTGTCAAAGTCGGGACGGCTTACCGAAGCCTTTATCTCGCCTGTGCGCGGATCCATGACTACGATCGCGCCCATGGTAAGTCCGTTTTCGTCGGCGGCGTTTTCGCATATCTGCTGGATATTTTTGTCAAGAGTAGTGATCACTCCGCACTGCAATTTCTCGGCAAATTCCGCCTGACTTCCCAGACCGTTCAGCACCTCTCCCACTGCGTCAATATGAAGCGTGACCGAATTGTTTGAGCAGTTGCCCCGCAGAAAATCGTCATAAGCCTTTTCGATACCGCACATACCCGCTCCGTCGGAGGTGTAGCCGATAATATGGGGAGCAAGCTGGTTGCTGTCGGTACGCACAGCCGAGCGGAAGATTATGTTTTCCCCCTCAAATTCCGCAGCCCTTTCATCAACGCGGCACAGGAACGGAAGATTTTTGTCTATCCCCTCGTAGTAGCGATCCATGTCCAGCAGATAGGGAATTATCCTTATTGAGCTGATATGATTTGGAATTATGACCGCTTCGTATTTTTCCGAGCAGTTCACCAGCGGTTCAAGATTGCAGTCGTAAATACCTGCATACTCCCCTGCGGTTTTCAGCGTGTAAGTACCTCTCCGTGCGGAGACAGCCGCTATCTCGCTGTCGTTTATAAGTACCGCAAGCCGCGCGATAAGCATAGCGGATACTGCCGCGGAAATTATGGGAACAAAAATTGTACGCTTCAAACAAAACACCTCGCGAATAGTATTGACACATTTGCGGGGTGTTATGCGGGTTTATTCTGCGTAATAGCAGTAGTCCATAATAATATTGCCTTTCTCATCAGGAGCTGTATAGCGGGGACACAGACAGTTTTCAAATGACCACACACCGCCGTCGTTGTCTTTCCACAACGCTATCCCCTGCTTTTGCAGCTCGGCAGTGCAGCCGCTTGTGTCATGTACCTCATCCTCCTTGCCGTATATCCAGCAGGTACCCAAGCCAATGGCGGGAAAGTCCACACACTCAAATCCGTCGGGGACGGCTGTATCGGCGGGAGTGAACATACCTATCCAATACTCAAAAGGATTGTCGGGACAGCGGCGTTCAAGTCCCACATATCCTCCGCCGTTTTCCCATATTTTGAGAATTGAATCCGTTCCGCCCATTGCTTCCTCGATTTTATCAAACCAACCGTTTGCAAACCATTCGCCCCACCAGCCTCCGAAATCGGGGTACTTCTTTCCGATAAACCGCATTGCGGGGATTTCTTCTCTGAACGTTTTGATGATCTCAGCCATATTTAGTTCCTTTCCAGCGGAACATATATCCGCTCCGAATATTTCCTGCTCGTTTCCACATAGCTTTCCATTTCAAAGCCGTCGCCTCTGCGGT
Organism: Ruminococcus sp.; assembly: GCA_014799735.1. Taxonomy (GTDB): domain Bacteria; phylum Bacillota; class Clostridia; order Oscillospirales; family Ruminococcaceae; genus RGIG8773. The sequence goes on along the minus strand of JAAVHL010000107.1, from coordinate 10,434 downwards.
ATCCGCTGTTAGGAAACCAGTCGCCGTATATCCAGTCCCATGTGCGGCGGATAACGCTGACAAAATCGTGCTGTGAAGCTGGCGGAGTATCGAACACGGCGTACAGACCCTCCGAAATGTCAAGGCGTACCGTCCCAGAAATATCGCCGTTTGCTTTTTCGGCGCATATTCCTATGTAGTAATCCAGTCTGCCCTTTTCGGCATTCCAGCGCATAACGCCGAAATCCTCCGTTATTTCGCCGCCGGACAAGCGCAAAGACCGTTTTTCGGCGTTGTATTTGTTCCAGAAGCTTGCGGGCAAGTCCTCGTCGCACGGATACGCAATAACCGCAAAGCCTTTAAGATAACTCATGGAGACGTCGGGGTGCAGCTCAGCTTTGTCAAACTCAAAGGGCTGAAACAGCCTAAGACTGCAATTCGCCGTTTTGAACTCCGTGGGAAGTATCTTATGCTCTTTCTTAAAGGCGCGGGTGAAATTTTCCTTGGAATTGAAGCCGTACTCAAAGGCAATATCCGACATGGGACGGCTCTCTGTTCCGATACGGCGGACAATTTCGGAAATACGGCGTTTTCGTATGTAGTCGGCAGGTGTAAGGCGGACAGCTTCACTGAACAGCCGCAGAAAATGGAACTCGGAATAGCCTGCGATTTTCGCAAGCAGCTTGTTGTCAAGCTCGTCCTTTAAATGCGCTTCGATATAGTCAATAACGCGCTTAATATGCGTCTGCTCCATGCTCGTCCCTCCCGCTGTAATTATAGCATATTTACTGTTCGGAGGATTGATAAAAATTGCGGAATTTGTTCAATACTATAAAATTCGCCGAGAACAATCAATATGATGTAAACCATTTAAATCTATCAGCCAGCCATAATCTAAATAATTTATTTTTCTTCCGCATATACTGCATGATACAGGCCAGCCGACCGTTCTCCACAACGCCAACTGCTGCCATGAAATTCCTTGGCAAACTGCTGTCCATTCATAATTAGTCAGATTAAGTTCCTCGGGAATGCTCTTTATCTTTCCCGAATGAAATTCATCTACAGCATTATTAAATATAATTCCGGCTTCATATTCGTTGATTTGTGATGTGGCAACTAATTCAAGAATATCAGTCATATATTTATGTTTCTCCCTTTTTTCGGCGATTTTCCTTGTCCGATTTTATTTACTTTCCAACTGATAAAAATTGCGGAATTTATTCAGCCTTAAAATCAACTTCAATGCGCGTTCCGTGAGAAAGAATAACGCCGTCCGTAAGCTTTATTTGCAGGATACAGGTATTGACGTCGCTGAAATCGTTGTGACCGTTGTCTATCCATTCGGCAAAGACCTTTTTAAGCTTTTCGGCAATTTCCGAATTTTCCGCCTTGCCGAAATATCCCATATTAACTCCCTCTCCGTGAGCGGTAAACCACTCTCCCGCAACAGCAACAACGGGATTTTTCTCTATCTGCTTCATTTTAGCGGAAAGTCCGTAGGTTATCACATAGAACGCTCCGTTCTCGTAATAAGCGTCTACGTTTCTGACATAGGGAACGCCGTTTTCCACGGTCGCAAGAGCGATAATGCTGTCCTTTCCGAAGCGTTCGCTCATTATCTGTTTGGTTTTTTCATTAAGCTTTTCCACAGCCGTTACTCCGTTATATTGTTCTTTACCTTAGCGGCGGTTAAAGTATTTCTCATAAGCATAGCTATAGTCATGGGACCCACGCCGCCGGGTACGGGCGTTATGTACCCCGCCTTATCAAAGCAAGCTGCATAATCCACGTCGCCGCAGAGCTTTCCCTCGCTGTTGCGGTTCATTCCCACGTCGATAACGACTGCACCCTCCTTGACCATATCGGGAGTTACAAAGCCTGCTTTTCCCACTGCGGCAACGAGAATATCCGCCTGAGAGCAGATAGCCGCAAGATTTTTCGTGCGTGAATGACATATCGTAACAGTACCGTTTTTATGGAGCAGAAGCATTGCCATAGGCTTGCCAACGATATTGCTCCTGCCGATAACAACACAGTTTTTGCCGCACACGTCCACGCCTGTTTCGGCGATAAGCTCCATTACTCCCGCGGGAGTGCATGGCAGGAAGCTGAAATCGCCTATCATGATATGTCCAACGCTGACCGGGTGGAAAGCGTCAACGTCCTTGTCGGGACGGATAGCGTTTATCACCGCGTTTTCGTTTATCTGTTTGGGCAGAGGAAGCTGTACCAATATGCCGTTTACCTTGTCGTCGCTGTTAAGCTTTTCAACAAGTTCAAGAAGCTCTGCTTCGGTGGTTTCTTCGGGGAGAGCGTACTCATAGGACGTAAAGCCTACCTCGGCGCAGGCCTTTTTCTTGTTGTTCACATACACGCGGGAAGCGGGGTTGTCCCCCACGATAACAACCGCAAGACCTATTTCTATCCCCTTTTGTTTAAGTACCTCCGCTTCTTTGCGGACCTGCTCCTTTACCTTTGCGGAAACCGCTTTGCCGTCAATTATCTGTGCCATCGGAAATCTCCTCCTGTTCGTTACCATCATTATCCTCGTCCGTAAGCCTGTCCTCGGGAGCTAATTCCTCAGCCGAGCTCTGTTTAGCAGCCGCCTTTGCTTTTTTCTTAGCCGCCCTTTTTTCCTCGTCAGCTTTGTACTTTTCGTCCGTCTCCGCGATAAGCCTTGCGGACTCTTCGGTGTCCTTATAGAAAACGTACTCGCCGTCCATTTTTATTTTGTACCGCTTGAAAGCAATGACCGCTATTGCTGCAACAACGCATACTCCCGCCACAAGCTGGGATATCCTGATATGTCCCACCATAAGGCTGTCCGTACGCAGACCCTCGATAAACACGCGGCCCAGACCGTACCAGCCGATGTACATAAAGAACAGCTCGCCGTCAAACTTGCGGCGTTTTGAGTACAGGTGCAGAAGCAAAAATCCCACCAGACACCAGATAGATTCGTACAGAAAACAGGGGTGTACCGGAACAGACGGGTCAACCACAACACCCGTGGACGCAAATATTCCATCAGCCGTAGCCTTTAACTGCGCCTGAATTTTGGGACTGGTCATTCCCCACGGCAAAGTTGTGTTGCTGCCGAAGCATTCGTGGTTGAAAAAGTTTCCCCATCTGCCGATACCCTGTCCTATCAGAAAGCCCATTCCCACAAGGTCGAGAAGCGGCATGAACCGCAGCTTGCGTATCTTAGCCATTATCGCTCCGAACAGCACCGCGCCGATAAGTCCGCCGTAAATGGCAAGACCGCCGCTGTGTACCGAAAAAATCTTTGAAATATCGTTCTTGTAGCTGTCCCACTCCAGAAAGACGTAGTAAAGCCTTGCGCATATCAGCGCGCCAACAAAGCCTGTTATTACCACGTCAACGGCGCGGTCGTCGTCGATACCGAAGCTTCGCATTCTTCTGAAGCAGTATACCGCCGCCAGAAACATTCCCAGAATTATTACGAGCGCATACCACTTTATCGTAAATCCGAAAATTGTGAACGCGTCGCTGTAAACGGGAAGCTCTATGCCGAGCGAGGGAAAGGATACGGTGTTCCACTCAGCGTTTGTCAAGCCTGCTCCCCCTCTCCGTGAACAGGCTCGATAATCGAGATCGTAACCTTTTCGGTGTCAAACTGTTTGTCAAGTCTTGCGGAAACGTCCTCAAAGGTCACCTTTGCAACGGTTTCGATAACGTCGAACGCCGAAAGCTTTTCCATTCCCGCATTGAGCATTACCGTAGCGATAGCCTCGGAGTCGTTCAGATCGCGTATCAGCGCGCCGTAGTAGGACTTTTTCACTGCATCGAAGCGGTCTCTGTCAAGACCCTCTTTCTTGCAGCGGTTTATCTCCTCGATAAGCTTATCCCGCACCAGCTTGGGATTTCTCGATTCTCCGCCGAAAATTGAGCAGAAGTATCCGTCGCCTAAAAATACTTCCGACGAGAAGGAGGAGTTTATAAGTCCGTCGTCGTAAAGCTTTTTGTAGAACACAGAGCTTTCGTCCGACAGAAGCGACAGGACAAAATTAGTCTCTATCTCAGCTCTCACCTGCTCCAGACCGCTTTCGGGCTTTGCCTTGAAGCCGATATTGAAGATAGGCATAGCAACCTCAAGCTTCTGCACGACTTCCTTTTCGCAGACAGCTTCGGGTTCGGGCTCGAACGCAGTCTCAAGCTCGGGATTTTCGTTGTTTTTCAGAAGCTTGTCGCAAAGCTCCAGAGCCTTGTCCTCGTCGATATTTCCCGCAATGCTGAGAACCATATTGTTAAGGTTGTAAAACGTATTGTAACACTTGTAGAGCAAATCCGCGTTGATCTGAGCAATGCTCTCCACCGTACCCGCAATGTCGATCTTAACGGGGTGATTGAGGTACAGTCCCTGAAGCATATTGAAAAATACTCTCCAGTTGGCGTTGTCGTCGTACATACGGATTTCCTGACCGATTATGCCCTGCTCCTTTTGAACGGTCTCCTCGGTAAAGTAGGGGTCCTGCACAAAGTTTAAAAGTATCTCCAGCGACTCGTAAACGTTGTCGGTACAGCTGAACAGATAGCAGGTCTTGTCAAAGGTGGTATAGGCGTTTGCGGACGCTCCCGTTTTCGCGTAAAGGCTGAACACGTCGCAGTCCTCGTTTTCAAAAAGCTTATGCTCCAGATAGTGAGCAATGCCGTTTGGCACGGTGACGAAATCGGGTTCGGACTTGGTTTTGAATTTGGTGTTTATGGAGCCGTACTTCGTACCGAACAGCGCGTAGGTGGTGCTGTAGTTCTCCATTTTCCAGATATAGATATTAAGACCCGTAGGGTGCTTCACATAGGTGTACTGCTCGCCTGTGCGTTCGTTTCTGATAATTTTCTTTTCCATTATTCGCAAACCTGAAGCTTAGTTTCAGGCTTTTGCCTCCTTTCCGGTAAGAACATAAACTGTGTCGAGCTTGACCGATTCGGCAGCCTTTATAACGTCCTCGCGTGTCACCTTTTTCAGCTTTTCAATCATATCCTCGGGAGAAAGCGAGTCTCCCGAATAGCTGCGGCTGAAATACCATTCCGCAATGGAGCGCGCTCCGTCGCTTACGCCTCTCCATGAATTCATAATGGACTTGCGGGCGTTTTCCATGTCCTCGTCGGTAAAATCACCGCGGCGCACCGCGTCAAGCTGATTGAGTATCTCCGCCTCGGCTTTGGCTATATTTTCCTGTTCAACGCCGCTGTCAACGTACAGCGTACCCTTTTTGTCGTTATAGCCCGACGAGCAGTAGTAGCACAGGCTCAGCTTCTCGCGGACGTTCATGAACAGCTTTGAGATAGGCGTTGCGCCGAAGATAGCGTTCATAAGCTTTAACGCAACGGGGTCGCCGCAGTCGGTCTTGAAGCCCATGACCATTTTGCTCTGAGCAACATCATATCTTTCGGTAACTCTGCAAACCTCGCCTTTAAGGGGAGATTTGGCGGAAGAATTGTCTCCGCCGAAAGCCCTGCCTATGGAGTTCAGAGCGTCGGTAATAATCTTTTTGCAGCCTGCGGACTCCTGCGCTCCCACAAAGAAAATCTCTATCTGCGCGGTTTTGAGCAGCTCCAGATACTGTTTATAGGCGTCCGCGGAGGTCAGCTTCTCAGCGTGGGAAACGTCTCCCTTTACCGAAACGGCGGCGGGCTCGTCCTTGAAGATATTTATATTTGCGCGCTTAAAGGCAAAGGAACGCTTTTCGTTTATCTCCGCCTCGATATCGTCGATAAGCTCCTGCTTTTTCAGTTCAAAATCCTTTTCAAAGAAAACCCCGTTCTGCAAATGGGGGCTTGTAAGGCAGCCTGTCATGACCTTGGTCATTTCCTCTGTAACGGCCTCGCCGTCAAAGGCGTAGCGGTCGTTGATGCAGCCCGCCATCAGAGACAGCACCTGACTGTCCCCCATTTTGGACACCGATCCCTTCAGCACCGCGCCGTACAGCTCGGAAAGCTTTTTGTTAAGCTCCGTAAGTGTGGGATAAACGCTGCTGCTTCCGGCTAAAATATAGGGTATAACAGCGTTAAGCGAAGCGGTCTCCTGTGAAAGTCCGGTAACAAAATGCATAATTACGGTGTTTGTTTTCTGGCGTTCATTGATGATAGAATTGTAATGAATACCGTCACCGAGCTTTTCACGATTGTACTTTATTGCCAATCTTATCAACTCCTTAAATGATGTGCATAATTGCATAATAACATACTCTTTTATTATAACACATCTTTTTTTATAATTCTATACCTTGACAAAAAAAAAGTTAAGGATTACAATTATATTACACAGTTTTTTGCAAAACAATATATTTGCGGATATTGCATATGTGCCGGCCGGCAGCTCCGGTCTTAGTATAATGTATACAGATTTGATCACTTTATGCGGATATTGGAGGGTATTATGGCATCACAGAAAATCAATCCAAAGGAATGTCCCCGGTATTTAAACGAATTTTTCACCTTTCAGCGGGTCGTAAAAATCAAAGCCGAAAGGACGCTTGAATCCTACTATATCGACCTGCGTATTTTTTTAAGGTATGTTAAGCTTACTAAAGGAGAAGTATGCCCCGGCACGCCTATGAATGACATCACAATATCGGATGTCCCCCTTGAATGGGTACGGGATTTTTCAAAGCTGGATATACTCAATTACCTGAGCTATGTGGCGACAGACCGCGGCAACACCGCAAAAACAAGACACCGCAAGCTTGCTTCCCTGAAAGTGTTCTACAAGTGCCTGTACCGCGACCTTAACCTTATTCCAAGCGACCCTACAAAGGATATAGACTATCCCAAAATGCACGAGCATCTGCCGAAATTTCTCACCCTCAACGACAGCATAAAGCTGCTTGAAAACATGAACAGGGACGATCCCTACTACTACAGGGATTATTGCATCATAACCCTTTTCCTGAACTGCGGAATGCGTCTCAGCGAGCTTGTGGGACTTAATCTTCAAGACGTGAACCTTGACGAACGCACCATGCGTCTGCTTGGTAAGGGCGACAAGGAGCGTATCATTCACATTAACGACGCCTGCGCGGACTCTATCGTCCAGTACGTAAAGGAAAGGCAGCCCTCCCCTGTGGAGCCCGACGCGCTGTTTCTGAGCAAACGCGGAACGCGTATTACCAACAGGCGGGTACAGCAGATAGTTGACAACGCTCTGCGGGACAGCAATCTTGACAATCAGGGGTACTCCACCCACAAGCTCCGTCACACTGCCGCGACCCTTATGTATCAGCACGGAAACGTGGATACCCTTATTCTAAAGGAAATTCTGGGACACAAAAGCATTTCCACCACCGAGATCTATACACACATTTCCAACGAATCCGTCAAGGAGGCTATGGACGCTTCCCCGCTGGCAAATATCCGAAATCAAAAACGGCAAAAATAAAGTCTGAGCCAACTGAACAAAGTTCAATCAACCCTTTGCCGCCGTCTATAGCACGCGCGGCAGGTTTTGTTTCCGAGACGAAAATAAGCTTCTGTACCGCCATTGCACGAAATGTTCAGCCTTTTTTAACAATATCTAAGGATTGATTTTATGAAACTCGACCGACTTATCGGAATAATAACCACTCTCCAGCAGAAAGGAAAGGTCACCGCGCCTTATCTGGCGGAAAAATTCGAGGTGTCCAAGCGAACTATTAGCCGCGATATTGAGGCTCTCTGCCTTGCGGGAATACCCATAGTCACCGAGCAGGGCGCGGGCGGCGGTATTTCCATAATGGAGGGCTTTTCCATTGACACCACCGTTTTTACCGAGGAGGAGCTGCGCTCCGTATTTGTGGGACTGAAATCTCTCGACAGTGTTTCCAAGGACTCCAAATCCGCTTTGCTGACCGAGAAGATCGGCGGCGTTATCCCCACCACGGAAAATATGCTTATCGACCTGTCCTCATTCTACAAGGAAGCTCTTTCATACAAGATAGAGCTTCTGAAAAAAGCGATCGACGACCGCAGGCGTGTGACTTTCCGGTACTACTACGAAAAGGGCGAAGAGGACAAGCTTATTGAACCCGCTCTTGTGATATTCAAATGGTCAAGCTGGTATATTTTAGGATTTTGTCCCGACCGGGACGATTTCAGAATGTATAAGCTTACGCGGCTGTGGGAACTGTCAGTTACCGACGAGGAATTTACCCCGCGGGATATTCCTGCCGAAAAGATGAGCTTCAGCGGAGCGGTGGAAGATAATATTATGGTCTCGGCACTGTACGATGCAAGCGAAAAATTCCGTCTTGTGGACGAATACGGGCCGTACAGCTTTACCGTCACAGAGGACGGCAGGCTTCGCGCAGAATTCGGATTCCGCTCCGAGAAAAGCGCTTTGCAGTGGTTTTTCGGCTTCGGCGGAAATGTGGAGATACTGTCGCCCGAATCATTTAAACAGGTCTATCTGACCGAACTCAGGAGGGCTCTCAAAATTTATGAAAATACTTAAAAAAACGGCAAAGGTTTTACTTATAATAATAGGCGTTATCGCCATTGCACTGCTGATATGCTGCATTAATCACCGCGTCAGACTTGCAAAGGAAACTGACTTGCTGAGCGTTATGGGTACTCCCGTAACGGTGGACGGTCACACCATGAACGTCTACAGCGAGGGAGACGGCGAGGTTACGTTAGTGTTTATGTCGGGCGGAGGTACCTGCTCTCCCGTGCTGGATTTCAAGTCCTTGTACTCGCTGCTGAGCGGTAAGTACCGCATTGCCGTGGTGGAAAAATTCGGGTACGGGTTCAGCGACGTTGTGGATACCGAGCGTGACATAGACACAATTCTTGAGGACACCCGTGCCGCGCTGTCGGCGGCAGGACTGAAAGCCCCATATGTGCTTTGTCCCCACTCAATGTCGGGACTTGAAGCCCTGCGCTGGGCGCAGAAATATCCGGACGAAGTGACGGCGATAATCGGTCTGGACATGGCTGTTCCCGGATACTATGAAGAAATGAAAATCAATATCCCGCTTATGCGTTTGGCAAGCTTTGCGGCGCAGATCGGCGTGACGCGGCTTATTCCCGGCATTGCGGAAAGCGACGCCATACAGTACGGCACGCTCTCCGAGGAGGAGAAAGATTTGTACCGTGCTGTTTTCTACAGGCGCACCGCTACCGTGACAATGATAAACGAGACCGCCTCCGTCAAGGAAAACGCAAAAACCGTCGAAAGCGCGGGAGTACCCCAGCTGCCCATGCTTCTGTTTATTTCCGACGGTTCGGGCGGCACGGGCTTCGATAAGGAAACATGGCGCAGTATCCCGAAGGAATATCTTTCTCAGGCAGACGGAAGCGGCTATATCGAGCTGGACTGCCCTCACTACATACACGACCATGAGTACGAAAAAATTGCGGAGAAAATGACCGAGTTTATTTCCGAATTGGAGGAACAGCAATGACCTTTGACAATCACGACGAAAGAATAAAATACTACGAGCTTATGCTTGAAAGGAAAACCTTGGCGGACATTCCCGCCTTTCCCCTGCCAGACGGATACAGATTCGTTTTCTACAAAAGCGGTGACAGGGACGCTTGGATAGAGATTGAAAAGTCCGCAAAGGAATTCAAAAGCTATGAGGCGGGACTAAAGTCATGGAACGAATACTACGGCGGCAAGGACGACGAGCTTGTTAAGCGCATGGTGTTTATCGAAACCGACAGCGGCGAAAAAGTCGCCACGGCAACGGCTTTTTACGACATTTATGGCAGGGACAAGTCGGGCGCGGGCTGGCTGCACTGGGTAGCGGTCAAGCGGGACTATCAGGGAAAAGGTCTGTCAAAGCCGCTTATCGCACACACTCTTGAAGTGATGCGGTCGCTGGGATATTCTCACGCCAAGATACCGACCCAAACCACCACATGGGTTGCCTGCAAGGTCTATCTGGATTTCGACTTTACCCCAATTCCCCAAAACGCGGAGCGAAACCGCGACGGCTGGAGGATAGTAAAGGCTCTGACAAACCACCCCGCTCTCTCAGAGTTCGACCCTGCCGAACCGAATGAAATTCTTGAAGAAAATATAAAAGGAACATGACATACGGTTGTCATGTTCGGTATGATATTATGGGAGTACGGCTGCGATATGCCAATAAAAATCATGGAGGTAACAATTATGGAAAAAACAGTTGACTCCCGCTGCGGACTGCACTGCACGGGCTGCGAGTACAAGGAAAGCTGCGGCTGCGGAGGCTGCATTGAAACAAACGGTCACCCGTTCCACGGAGAATGTCCCGTAGCTGTATGCTGTCAGAACAAGGGCATTGTACACTGCGGAGAATGTCCCGATATCCCCTGCGAGCTGTTGACACAGTATTCCTGCGATCCCGAACACGGCGATTATCCTCACGGCGCAAGGATAGAGCAGTGCAAGAAGTGGGCGGAGGAAGCTGCTGCGGTGCGGTAAATACATAAAACGGCTTGAATTGTTTATCCAAGCCGTTTTTATTTTTT
>JAAVHL010000106.1 GCA_014799735.1 Ruminococcus sp. | reverse complement strand
TTGTTGTTTACGGCGTTTGCGCCGCCTTTTATCCACACATCCTTTTGTCTTGCGCTGCGGCAGTCATAGCTGTAAAAAATTTCATCATAATCAAGCTTTGAGCCTAAGCTTACCCCGGAGCGTGCGGGATCGTAGAACTTATCCGAGCCTACATAGATGTAAAATTCGCACCCCACAAGACGTCTTTCGATGTCCCTTACCACGTCCCCTATGCGTGAGTTTATCGCCTCCGCACCCTCACTGTCCGTTATGAGAATAACATCAAAGCCGTGCGGACAGTATAAACCGTCCCAAAACTGCTTGTCTGCGACCTCCTGCTCGGTAAGTGTGCCCGCGGAATAAAGTACTATGCCTTCTGCCTCGGGAATGTCAACTCCCTCTTTCAACCAATCCGACAATTCGTCCAGATAAAGCATATTCAGATAGCTGTCACTATACACCTCAAGACCGTCGTTTCCGCCCCACAAATTAACATCAAATTCTATTTGCGGATCGTCGGCGGGAGCGGCTTTCACGTCCATGCACAGCGACCATTCAAGCTTGTACAGAAAATAACTGCAAACAAATTCCCGACCGTACTTTTCTTTCAGCAGCTCCTCGGCTTTATCCGTCATTGGAGTATCCGTTATCCACTCCCATTGGGGTTGGCTGTCGGTTATCAGATAGTCGCCCACCATGAAGCAATGCTGCATCTCGTCTCCCTCTATGGTCAGCGCGGTCGTTCCCGCAATCGCGGAGGCAAGCATAGCAAGTACAGAACCTGTCATAAAATGCTCCTCTCAATACCATACGGTTTGGACTGCCGAAGCTTACGCCTCCCAGCTGTTAAGATAAGCCTCCTGCACGTCGGTAAGCTTGTCGATCTCCATACCCCAGTAACGGATCTTTCTTTCCGCCACTTCCCTGTCAATGTACTTGGGAACATCGATAATTTTCTCGGTAAGCTTGCCCCTGTTCTTGACAAGATGCAGAGCGGACAGCGCCTGAATTGCAAAGCTCATGTCCATGATCTCGGCGGGGTGACCGTCTCCCGCGGCAAGATTTACCAGTCTGCCCTCGGCGATAACGTATATCCAGTTTCCGTTTTTCAGCTTGTAGCCCTGAATGTTGTTTCTGGCAACCCTTGTTTCCACCGCAATCTTTTTCAGCGTGGCAACGTCCACCTCAACATCGAAGTGTCCCGCGTTGCAGCAGATAGCGCCGTTCTTCATCACGTTGAAGCTTTCTTCGGTGATAACATCGCGGCAGCCTGTTACCGTTACAAAGAAGTCGCCGACCTTAGCCGCCTCGGTCATTTTCATGACCTTGAAGCCGTCCATAACAGCCTCCATAGCCTTTATGGGGTCTATCTCGGTGACGATTACCTCCGCGCCAAGACCCTTTGCACGCATTGCAACGCCCTTGCCGCACCAGCCGTATCCCGCAACAACAACGTTCTTGCCCGCAACGATAAGGTTTGTGGTACGGTTAATGCCGTCCCAGACGGACTGACCCGTGCCGTAACGGTTGTCGAACAGGTGCTTGCAGTCCGCATTGTTTACCAGAACCATGGGGAACTGAAGCTTGTTTTCCTTAGCCATTGCGATAAGGCGGATAATGCCCGTGGTGGTTTCCTCGCAGCCGCCGATAACGTCCTTTATCTTTTCGGGGTACTCGTTGTGAATAAGGTTCACAAGGTCGCCGCCGTCGTCGATGATGATGTTGGGTCCCGCCTCGATAACCTTAGAGGTGTGGCGGTGGTACTCCTCGTCGGTGGCGTTGTACCAAGCGTAAACGTTCAGACCGCCGTGAACAAGAGCCGCCGCAACGTCGTCCTGAGTGGAAAGCGGGTTGCTGCCGGTGATGTACATTTCCGCGCCGCCCGCCGCAAGGACACGGCACAGATACGCGGTTTTCGCTTCAAGGTGGACGGAAAGTGCAACTTTAATTCCCGCAAAAGGCTTTTCGGCTGCAAATTCCTCCTCGATACCGCGGAGCAGGGGCATATTATTTTTTACCCACTGTATTTTTGTCTCACCATTTTCCCATAAGTTTAAATCTCTGATCTCGCTTGACATAAAATTACCTCCCAATTATATTTGTAATTATTATTTGTTTTCCATATTTTCGTCGGCTGATTCAACATATTCCATTATGTCTCCGGGCTGACATTCCAAAACTCGACATATTCTGTCAATAGTTTTATGGTCTAACCCGCCCGTGCCGTTTCTAAGGTTAGTTAAAGTTCCCTGACCGATTAACCCTTCTTTTCTTATACGAGTTGTGTTCCAGCCTTTTTCTTTTAATAGAGCAAATAATTTATCATATTTGATAGACATTTCACACAACTCCTTTCCAAATATTATTTTACCATTTTTCAAGTCCAAAGTATATACATATTATTGCACTAAACTTTGTGCAATATGCCAATTGATTTGCACAAAGTTTAGTGTTATAATTAATATATCATAAAACGAAAGGAAGATTTACCATGAGAAAAACTTAGCCGCTTAATCCTCCTGAACGCGGAAATCGCTGACAATTTCCTCCATTTGTCCGACCTCTTCGGAAACGGAACGGGCGATCTCGGCGCTTTCAACGGAGGTCTGCGCATTCTGGGCAACCACTTGGGATATCTGATCTATCTTGGTCTTAAGGGACGCTATAGCCTCCACCTGACGTCCTGTCAGCTCGTTGATTATACCTGCGTGCTCCGCGCTTCTTTCGGAGTATTCGATAACCCCGTTCATACGGTCAGCGGTAAGCTCCGCGATTTTCATGCCGTTTCCAACTGCGGTAAGGGACGCCTTTATAAGCGCGGACGTGCTGTTTGCCGCCTCTGCGCTCTTTGTGGCAAGGTTTCTTACCTCGTCCGCAACAACGGCAAAGCCCTTTCCTGCCGCGCCCGCACGCGCCGCCTCAACAGCCGCATTGAGGGCGAGAATATTGGTCTGGAACGCTATATCCTCGATAGTTTTGATAATGCTTTCGATCTTCTTGGACGAGTCGCTTATATCATTCATAGCGGTGAGCATATGCTTCATGTCCTCGTTGTTTGCGCGTATCATTTCCGTGCTTTCGCCCGCCGCCTCGGACACCTTTGCGGACTCGTCAAAGCTGTTCTGAGTTTCCGCGGAAATCCTTGTAATGTCGTCCGCGATCTGAGCTATGGTACGCTCCTGATCCTCGGCAGCGCTGCTGATACGCTCCGCAACATTGCTCATATGCGACGCGGACTCGTTTACCTTTTCGGAAATATCCGCAATTCTCTCCACGACCCTCTTCTGCTGAGAAACAAGTCTCCTGCTGCTTTCCACCTGCTCCTGCACCTTGGACACAAGGGTGGTCGCTTCGTTTGCGGAGTGTTCGGATTCCTTTATATAGCCAAGACTGCAGTCCACAAGATAAATGATAACCGCGGCGCAGATATTAAGCCCGAGCAGTCCCTTTATGATAAATTCAAGGTCCTGACCGCTGAAAAAGAAATCCTTGAAAATCATGCCTGTTATGCCTGCCAGATCTATGATAGCCCAATGTATGAAAAGGCTTTTTTTGCTGTAGTATATTGCCGCAATGGTCATTGAAGCCGCCATAAGGGGGAACATAGCGTGCAGCTCGTGCTTCATTGCCGACATTATGATGATTATGAGAAGCTGTGTCTGTGAAATTATCGTACCTCTTAAAGTGGTCGAGGTATTCTTCAGAACGGTATAGGACGCCGCCGCCATGATAAATCCCGCAGCCGCAATTATAATTCCCAGCGCTACCGTACCCGAAACCGCGTTGATCACTCCGAAAGCAATGCACACGGAAAATACGATAATAATATGTAACCTGACCATTTTCTCGGACGCGGGCTTCTGGGCAACTGCTTTGCTGAATATTGACATAAACGATTCCTCCAAAATTTTTTTGAACGCTGAAAATACGCTTGTAGGGGTATCGCCGTTTTAACAGTCATTCCGTTATATTTTATACTATTTTGTAAATTTTTTCAAACCATTTCACTTAAACGACAGGTTTTTCACTTAACTGACATGAGCAAATTAACTGCCGCTGTTTTCGCCGTCGGGTTCAACGAATTCTTCCACTCTTTTCATTATTGCCGACCTTAAAAAGGTGTTCATCGGCTCTTTTGAGACCTCCAACGCTTCTTTAAGCTTTTCGTACTCGGATATTTTAAGCTTTACAGTCTGATATTTAAAATGCGTTTTGTCGTGCTTTTTGTTAGATTCCATTTTTGCTTTAGATACAGCCATTATGGTTATACCTCCTGTTATTATTATATCATCGCCGCGCTTGGTTGTAACGTGAAAAAATGCACAAAATTCACGTTGTAACATTGTTTGGTTTGCATATTGAGGTTCCTGTTGTAACGTGCTATAATTAATCTAAACCTAACACGAAAGGAAGATTTACCATGAAAAAGAATTTAGAAGAAATCAGGGAAGAACTGGAAACCGAAATCGATACTGCAAGAGCATTAGCCGAAATTATGGTACTTATTCATGCAGGTTCATACAGCTTTGAGAAAAACGAAATCACTTTTGAGTCTGTTAAAAACGCCTTTTTCCTGTTTTCGCAGATTTCCTTGGAACACGTCCGCAGCCTCGATATGATCGCAGACGGACTTATTGACATTTACAACGACCTCAAAACCAAGTAAGCCTCACGCCGTCAAATCGGCAAATTCCGCTTCGCAATAGTCCCCCAACGCTTCGGGTTCAAGTATGACCTGCATACCCCTTGCTCCCGCGCTGACCGCAATCTCGTCAAACAGAACGGCGGTCTCGTCTATGTAAGTGGGAAACTTTTTCTTCATTCCCACAGGCGAACAGCCGCCGCGGATATAGCCCGTCACGCCGAGCAAGTCCTTGACGTGAAGCATTTCGCACTTTTTGTTCCCGCTGACCTTTGCCGCCTTTTTCAGATCAAGCTCCTCCGCAACGGGGATACAGCACACGAAATATCCCGACTTATCCCCTTTCAGCACAAGCGTCTTGAACACCTGCTCCGCGGGCTGACCCAGAACCTCCGCCGCGTGAACTCCCGACAGGTCGCTTTCGTCAACCTCGTACTCCGCGGTTTTAAAGGGTATCCCCGCCGCTTCAAGAAGCCGCATTGCGTTTGTTTTGTTCATATCATGTTATTCTCCATAATTTGCTTGAAACTGCTTATCCAGTCGGGGACGTACTCTCCGCGCAGAAGCACGCTTCCGTTGCGGTACTCTCCTACCTCGGCAAATCCGTTTTCGTTGTCGTAAAAATGTACCTCGTCGCAGTACGGAAGTATTCTCGCCAAATCGTCAAAACGATTTTCAAAGCGGCGTATAACGTCCCTTTCGGGTATGTCGTGACCGCCCTTTCTGACCCTGTTTGCTATGCGCGCGGAGCTTTCCTCTGCGCTGCTTATTCCAACATAATACAAACGGATATAATAATCAAGCTTCTTTGCGCGAACGATAGTCCGAAAAGTTTTTCTGCCCGACAGCGTTGTTTCCTGAGTGAAATTCACGCCCTTTTTCAAGCAGTCGTCAATTACCGAGACAGCTGTTTTTCCGCCCTCAAGCTTGTTCCCGCCGAGCCTTGCGATTATGCTGTCGGTATCCACGACTACTCCAAGATCGCTGTACGTCCCGCGCAGAACACCCGTAAGACTGCTTTTTCCCGCGCCGTTCACGCCGCCGATTATCGTGTATTTTTTCATATCGTTTCCTCTTTCAAGAGCGTTTCACGAAAGTGTTACAATCCGTGGGGCGATTCCACCTTTTTGTCCGACTCCTGTATGGCAACAAGGGTCATTTCATTGCCACGCTTGGAAACCACGTACTCAACGTATTTGTCGGGGCTGGGCTCCTCGTCGGAGGTAAGCGTCAGCCACGACGGCGTAGGCGAAACATATCCAACCGTAAGGGTGTACCGCTCACCGACGCGGTTTATATCCTCAATGTAGGGCGAATATGTAAAATACTTTGGATTTGAGGGTATGCGGTAGGATTTGATGGATTCGTCGTAATAGAACTGCACGTCCACGCCGAGGATCGACTGGTGCTCATAGCTGAGACCTGTACCGAAAAGCTTTGTGCCGTGCTGCTCGATGTCAAGCTCAGGAACGATTATCATATCGAAATCCGCCTCGTATTTGGACTTATCCTCATACAGGATAATATCCCATATCGCCGCCGTTATCATTGTTTCGCTGCGCAGCTTTACTGTCTGGTTGAACGGCGCGGGATCGCATATTACGATTGGGTATACGAACCGCGCAAACTCGTTTTTCTGCTGGGTATTGTCCGCAAACGCTTTTACCGCGTCGATCGTGAAGAGCACGGTGGAATAAAGTCCGACGATCGCAAGCAGGGAAATAACTATACCGAAAAGATAGTACAGCTTTCTCCGCAATCCCTCGGGATTTGAAACGGGCTCGTCCGGGACTTCTATCTCCTCCGTAAACTCAGCCATATCCTCACGGCTTTCGTCAAGAGCCTCGTCAAACATACGCTTGATGTTTTCTATGGACTCCCTGTCCTGCTTTTTCTGCTCCTGTTTTCTTGCGTTCTTTTTAGCCGAAGCCTTGTCGTTCTCGTCCGCAGGGACAAGCCTTGGCGGCTTCTGCACGTTTTTCGGAGTACGTTTTCCGTTCTTTTTCGCAGCCTTTCCGTTTTTTCCGGCGTAGCTGTCGTAGTCGAAAAAGTTCTTTTTATCGTTGCTCATTGTATTTTTCCTTTCACCGTATCTGTCCGCTGCCGTCGATAAGATATTTTACCGAGGTAAGCTCCCGCAGTCCCATAGGGCCTCTTGCGTGAAGCTTCTGGGTCGATATGCCTATCTCCGCGCCGAAACCGAACATACCGCCGTCCGTAAAGCGCGTGGAGGCGTTTACATACACCGCCGCCGCGTCTATCTCGTTTTTGAACTTCTCCGCGTTTGCAAGACTGTTTGTAACGATACATTCGCTGTGTCCCGTGGTGTATTTCGAGATGTGAGCGATAGCCTCGTCAATGTCCTCAACAACCTTTACGGAGATGATATAATCGCCGAATTCCGTGGCGTAATCCTCATCTGTCGCGGGAACAACGCAGTCCCCCAGAATTGCCGCAGTCTCGGAGCAGCCGCGTATCTCCACGTTATGCTCGTCCAGACGCGCCTTTACCAGCGGCAGAAGCTTATCGGCAATATTTTTATGCACAAGCAGGGACTCTATAGCGTTGCACACCGAGGGACGCTGGGTCTTGCCGTTGTCCACGATATTCACCGCCATGTCGAAGTCCGCGGATTCATCGGCGTAAACATGACAGTTTCCCACGCCCGTCTCGATAACGGGAACTGTGGCGTTGTCCTTAACCGCGCGGATAAGTCCAGCGCCGCCGCGGGGGATAAGCACATCAAGATAATCATTGCACTTCATAAGCTGAGCGGCAACGTCGCGGGAGGTGTCCTCCACAAACTGCACCGCGTCCTTGGGCAGACCGCTTTTTTCAACAGCGTCACGCATAATATCGCAAAGGCATTTATTGGAATTGAAAGCTTCCTTGCCGCCGCGGAGAATGACCGTGTTTCCCGTTTTCAGGCACAGCACAGCCGCATCCA
>JAAVHL010000105.1 GCA_014799735.1 Ruminococcus sp. | reverse complement strand
TTCGGTATCGGCGCAGACCTTGGCGTCGTGCTTATAAAGGCGATATTTTTCAGCCTTTTGTCGGTATTTACCCTTATGCCGGGACTTATCATGCTTTTCTCAAAGCTTATCGACAAGACTGTGCACAAAAATTTTGTTCCGAAAATTTCCGCTGTTGGCAAATTTGCTTATGTTTCAAGATTTGTCATTCCGCCGATATTTGTTATAGTTACCGTGGCGGCGTTTTTCTTTTCGGGCAAGTGTCCGTACTGCTACGGTACTACGGACTTGCAGACCGCGCGGCAGAGTGAAACGAAAATTGCCGAGCAGAAGATAAAGGACAATTTTGGTTCCACAAACCTTGTGGCTCTTATGGTACCGTCGGGAGATTACGAGGCGGAGAGCAGGCTTATTGCCAGCTTTGAAAGATACGGCGAGGTGGACTACATTCAGGGACTTGCCAACACGGAGGCTATGGACGGCTATATGCTTACCGACAAGCTTACCCCGCGGCAGTTCTCCGAGCTTGTGGAGCTTGATTACGAGGTGGCAAAAGTCCTTTACGGCGCATATGCCATAAACGAAGAGAACTACGGCGAAGTGGTGAACGGTCTTGAAGCATACGGCGTGCCTTTGATAGATATGTTCATGTTCACCTATGACGAGGTAGACAAGGGATATGTTACTCTTGACGACGAGCTTATGGATACCCTTGAAGATTTGCACAGTCAGCTCAGCGACGCGCTTTTGCAGCTTAAAAGCGACAATTACAGCCGTATCCTGCTGCACCTTGCGCTGCCCGAGGAAAGCGACGAGACCTTTGAGTTTCTGAATACCGTCCACACCGAAGCGGAGAAATTCTACCCCGCAGACCAAGTTTTCCTTGCGGGCAATTCAACCAGCGACAGGGACCTGTCAAGCTCGTTCTCCACGGATAACCTTATAATCAGCATACTTTCCGCCTTGTTTGTAATTATCGTCCTGCTGTTCACATTTAATTCGGCGGGACTTCCCGTTCTGCTCATTGCGGTAATTCAGGGCAGTATCTGGATGAACTTCTCGTTCCCCTATCTGGAGCAGAACAGCTTGTACTTCCTTAGCTATCTTATTGTAAATTCCATTCAGATGGGCGCGAATATCGACTACGCTATTGTTATTTCCAGCCGCTACATGGAGCTTAAAAAGGAAATGCCCATTAAGCAGGCGGTTATCGAGACACTTAATCAGGCATTCCCCACAATTATAACGTCGGGAACTATTCTTGCGGCGGCGGGAATTCTTATCGGTCAGCTTTCCTCCGACGGCGCGATTTCGTCTATCGGCGTATGTCTCGGCCGCGGCACGATAATTTCTATCATTCTCGTTATGGGCGTACTGCCGCAGATACTTCTTCTGGGCGACACAATTATCGAGCGCACGTCCTTTACTATCAAAAAGGCGGAACGCACTCAGATATCGGGCAATCGCATGGTTGTAAGCGGTCTTATACACGGTAACATCAACGGCAGAGTTGAGGGCTATATCAAGGCCGTTATTGTGGGAGACGTTGACGCAAGAATTGAAAATCCCCGCGGAGAAGCGGTACAGACCCTTGCAGGAGAATCCCCTGATACCGTGGAATTTTTTGAAGAAAGGGAGGCGGTCACAAATGAATAAAAAGCGTTTGGGAAAGATATTTTCATTCTTAACGGCGGCAGCCATGACCCTGACATTTGCCGCTCCCGCCGCCGTATTTGCGGAAACAAACGCAAGGAATGAGATACACATTGCTTCGGAGGCGGACTTTGCCGAATTTGTGAAAAGCTGCGTCCTTGACAGCAACACAAGGGGCAAAAAGTACTCTCTGGAATGCGACATTGAGCTTCCCTACGATTTCAAGCCGATACCTACATTCTGCGGAATGTTTGAGGGAAACGGTCATACCGTCTCGGGACTGAATATTGCGGAAAGCGGCTCCGACACGGGTCTTTTCAGGTACATTGAAAAAGAGGGTACTGTAAAAGACCTTAACGTACGCGGCAGGGTCGCTCCCTCGGGAAGCTCCTCCGAGTGCGGAGGTATCGCGGGAGTAAACAGAGGAAAGATACTGAACTGCTCCTTCAGCGGCATGGTAAGCGGCAAGGAACGCTGCGGAGGAATTACTGGCGTAAACGAAGAAACGGGTTTTATAGCAGGCGGCAAAGCATCGGGACTTGTTCAGGCAAGGCACTATACAGGCGGCATTGCAGGGGAAAATTCGGGCATTATCATATACTGCGAGAACGAATCCTCGGTAAACGTTATGGCCTTTGACGACTCAATGGACTTGGAAAATATCAACATTGAGGACATTTACTCCACCGAAAACGCAACGGAAATTACCGACGAGGGCGGCATTGTGGGGTACTCCACTGGAAACGTCCAGAACTGCACAAACCGCGGTAATGTGGGCTACATTCACGTTGGCTACAACGTAGGCGGAATTGCCGGCAGGCAGGAGGGCTACATAAGCGGCTGCAAAAATTACGGCGTTATAAACGGACGCAAGGACACGGGCGGCATTGTTGGTCAGGCGGAGCCCCATATTTCCCTGCTGTTCTCGGAGCGTTCCATGAGCAAGCTCCGCACACAGCTTGAAGAGCTTAACGCTCTTATCGACCGCACCATAAACGACGCGGACGCGGATTCCTCGGAAATTTCCGCAAACTGGGACGAGATATGCGGCGAGCTTGAAAATGCAAGGAAGATATCCGACGAATTTCTTGACAAAACGGACGATATCATAAACGCTGACATTGATTCCATAAACGAGTTAAGCTCACGAATTTCCGACTTTATCGACATGGCTGCCCCTGCCGCGGAAAGCCTTGAGGAAGCTTCAAACTCAATGTCCGATGCGTTCGGCAATTTGAAAAATTCGGTACAGTTAATATCGGATTCCTTGCAGACTGCGGACGACGGAATGAAAACCCTGTTCCCGATTTTGCAGGACTTATCGGACGCTGTGGACAGCTTGAAGCAGGCTTCTTCTTCGCTGGATCATTCATTCGGCGAGCTTCAAAGCTCCGTCGGCGACGAGCAGGGCATGGAGTCAGCGCTGACAAATCTCGGGCACTCGATACAGGATATATCCAACGCTGCGGGAAATCTTTCGGGAACGGCGGCAAGTCTTGCCGACGCTCTGAACGAATTTGCAAGCGACCCGTCCATAGATATGGAAAAGCAGGAAATAGAAAGGCAGCTCAGACGGCTTTCGGAGGCTGCTGACAGACTTGCTCAGCGGATAAGAAATTCAAGCCTTTCATGGGGTATAGGCGGCGACTTTGACGAGTATACCATAGGCTTGTATCTTCAGGAGATAGCAAATATTCTTTCCGACCAGTCGATGGTAGACATATTTGAAAGTCTTTCGGAAATTACCGAAGCGTTCACAAATATCATGTCGTCAACGGCTGCAAAAAATCTTGACGAACAGCTTAAAAATGTTTCCGCAGAACTGGGGCAGGACCTTAAATATCTGCAGGGCTCGGGGGAACAGCTTTCAGGCTCCGTAGGCGATGTAACGGAGCAGGTAAACGTTTCGGGTCTGTTCGGCTTCATAAGATATTTGAGAGAAGCAAATCAGGATCTTAACGGAACTGCCGCCTCCGCCGACAGCATAATAAGCCGCATTACCGATGCGTGGGAATATTTTGACATAGCTTCCGCACAGCTTGTTGCCGCGGTATGGTTTGCGGAGGACTGCACAGAAAACGCAAGGACTTCCGCTGAGCAGATAAAGGATGCCTTTTCCCAAACCGTTGACATTCTGGAATATTTTTCGGGCAAGGATAAAATAGAATTTGTCGGAGCGGACGACGAAATTATTGCCGTCAGAAACAGGCTTTCAACCGCTCTCGGAAACATTGTCGGCCTCGGAGAAGAATTCGGCGACAACACAGACTCGGCTATGAGTACCGTTGCTGAAAATTTCCGTCAGATAAACAGCAAGACCTCGGAAATTTCCGACACTATACTTGACATTGTGGACGAAATAAACGAGACCTCGGCGGATATTTCAGACTACACAGACGACATTTCCTCCGAGGATTCCGCGGGACAGTCGGACGGCAAGGTTGAACGCTGCAAAAATTACGGCGAGGTAAACGGCGACCTTTGCGCTGGCGGAATTGCAGGCTCTATGGCTGTTGAGTACGATTTCGACCCCGAGGGCGACATTGAAAGGATCGGAACACGTTCCGCAAACTTTATATACCAGTCCAAAACCGTTGTCAGGGACAGCGTCAATTACGGCGAGGTCATTTCAAAAAAGGGCAGAGCGGGGGGCATTGCAGGAGAAATGTCCACAGGCTGTCTTATTGACTGCGTCGGCTTCGGGGACGTTAAGTCCGCCGACGGCGACTACAGCGGCGGTATCGCGGGCAAATCGGAGGCCGCTATACAAGGGTGCAGCGCAAAATGCCGTGTAAGCGGAAAGAATTTTGTGGGCGGCATTGCAGGAACTGCACATGATATGATAGACTGCAAAAGCTTTGTTGTTATTGAGGAGGGCACAGAGCGTATCGGCGCGGTTGCGGGGTACAGCGACTTTGATGGTGAATTTGCAAACAACACCTTTGTGGACGGCGGCATAGGCGCAGTTGACGGAATAAGCTACAGCGGAATTGCATACCCTGTGCCGTATGAGCAGATGATAGTCTTGGAGAATACTCCCAAGGAATTCAAAACTATTGAGCTTACATTTATTTCGGAGGACGGGGTCGTAAAGGTCGTGCCTGTTGGATACGGCGAAAGCCTTGCTGCGGCGGATATCCCCGGCGTACCCGAAAAGGGCGGAAATTTCGGCGAATGGGAGGAATTCAATTACGAAAATATAACCTTCAGCGCGGAGATAAATGCGGTTTACGAGAAATTTATCACGGCTCTTGAATCCGTCGAAAAACGTGACAGCGGACTTCCTATATTTGTCGCGGAGGGCAATTTCACAAGCAGCGACAGCATTTCGGTCACAGAAAACGGAACGGACAATTCCTGTGAAAGCTGGAGCATAACCTTGCCGAATGACGGTTCGGCAAGCCACAAGGTAAGATTTCTTCCCTCACTAAAGCCGTCAAAGGCAGTAGTGACCGTCACGGAAAACGGCGTTCAGCGGATAGCCGAGACGGTGGTAGACGGAAAATATCTTGTTGTGGAAATCTCGGGAAACAGCGCGGTTTTGACGGTTTCCCAAAGGGACTATACGGTGCTGATAATTGCCGCGGCTTCTGCGGCAGCGGCGGCGGTTGTAATTATTCTGATAATAATAATCAGGAGAAAGAATAAAAACAGTCCCCAAAAATCAGCCCCAAAAGATAAAAATGAGGAAAACGCACTCGTTTAAACCGTGC
>JAAVHL010000030.1 GCA_014799735.1 Ruminococcus sp. | reverse complement strand
ATGGGCAGTTATTACAGGCGCGTCAAGAGGAATAGGATATCTTACGGCAAAATTTATGGCGGAACAGGGCTGCAATCTCATACTTCACAGCAGAAAAAAGGAGCACTGTGAAAAGCTTCTTGAAGAGGTAAAGGCAATGGGTATCGAGGCTTACGCTGTTGAAGCGGAGCTTTCCGACCCGGACAGCGTGCAGAATATGCTTGACGAGATAGACCGCATGGGTATGGCGGTGGATATTGTACTGAACAATGCGGGTATGCAGATAGCATACCGCACGGATTATTACAAAACTCCCGTTTCGGATTACACCGAAAGCTTTAAAATAAATACGATCGCCCCTGCCATGATATGCTATCATTTTATGCCGAAAATGGTCGAGCGGGGTTTCGGAAGAATTGTGAACACCACCAGTGGCATACGTCTTGAACCCGAGCAGGCGGGGTATTCTGCAAGTAAGGCGGCTCTCGATAAAATAACTATCGACTTAGGCTCAAAAGTAGAGGGTACAGACGTTATGATAAATCTCACCGACCCCGGCTGGTGTAGGACCGATCTTGGCGGACCTCATGCTCCCAACGCTCCGGAAAGCGCAATACCGGGAATTGCCGTGGGCGCATTCGTTGACGACAAAAAGTCGGGACGCTATCTCAACGCGCCCTATTTTACGGGGCTTACACTTGAAGAAGCGGTCGCAAAGGCAGAAAGGGAATTTGACAGTCCATACGGAAAATAAGGCAGGTAAAATATTATGGATAAAATAACGGTAAAAAGGTGTCCCTTTAAAATTTTTGTAAATCAGACAGGTTATTATCCCGACAGCAGAAAAATTGCGGTCATGAATTTCCCCTGCGAAAGCTTCCGCATTATTGACAGCGGCGAGGTATGCCGATATGAGGGCAAGACGGAGCTTTTCGGGTATGATGAAAATTCGGGAGATACGGTCTACAGAGCGGATTTTACCGATTTTACGGAAGAGGGTACATATCGTGTGACTTCGGGAAATGAAAAATCCGCAGAATTTTCCATTGCTGAAAATGTGTACGACAAGGTTTTCGGGGACGTTTTAAAGGCGTTTTATTATCTGCGCTGCGGCTGCGGTCTTGAGGAAAAATATGCGGGAGTGTACAAGCACGGAAAATGCCACACTTCGCCCGCTTTGCTTTATGATGATAAAAAAACGGAAACGGACGTGTCCGGCGGCTGGCATGACGCAGGAGATTACGGAAGATATGTTACTGCGGGAGCTTGTGCGGCGGCACATTTGCTTTATGCTTACAAGATGTTTCCGACGGCTTTTGAAAAGCGGCAGCTTAATATTCCCGAAAGCGGTATGCCCGATATTCTTGCGGAATGTCGTTACGAGCTGGAATGGCTCATGAAAATGCAGCGTGAGGACGGCGGCGTTTATCACAAGGTAACAACCGAACGCCACGCTCCCTTTGTTATGCCCGAGGACGACAATGGGCAGCTTTATGTTTTTGCGGTTTCCTCTTCGGCAACTGCGGACTGCGGCGCGGTATGCGCTCTTGCAAGCGGGATATATGAAAAGTACGATAAAAGCTTTTCCGAAGGGCTTCGCATTACAGCGGAAAAAGCCTGCTTGTGGCTGGAGAAAAATCCTGAATTTATCGGTTTTAAAAATCCCGACGGCTGCAATACGGGAGGTTACGGAGAGCGGGACGACTACTCCAACCGCTTCTGGCTGTATGCCGAAATGTACGCTTTGACAGGCGATAAAAAGTACCATGATAAAATAAAAAAATCTCTTGAAAACAATTTCCCCCTTACGGCTATGGGGTACACCGAAATGGGCGGACTTGGCGCGCTGGCATATTTGCTTTGCGGCTATGAGACTGACAAGGTTCTTGCAAAGCAGTTTTCGGATAATTTCCGCCGTGAAGCGGAGCGTCTGAAAAATATTTCCGATAAATGCGGGTACGGCTGTGCAATGGAGGAAAAGGATTTCTACTGGGGAAGCAATATGTTGGTTATGGTACGTGGCATGATATTTGCGGTCAGCGATTATTTTGAGAAAAAAAGCACTTATAAAAATTACGCCGCCGCGCAGCTTAATTATCTTTTGGGAGTAAATCCGACGGGCTATAGCTATGTTACTGGTAACGGCGAATTCCGCTGTAATTATCCTCATCTTCGCCCCGCCAATGCGGACGGTATCGACGAATGTATTCCCGGAATGGTAAGCGGCGGTCCGAACCGTTTCCCAGGCGACAGGGCTGCTGAAATGCTTATTCCGAAGGGTACTCCGCCTATGAAATGCTATGCCGACAATGTTGACTGCTATTCGCTTAACGAGATAACGATTTATTGGAATTCTTCCGCAGTTTTTGTACTGGGGTATTTATGCGGCGGTATCACAAAATCTTAACGGAGAGAATGTTAAGCGGTTTATTTAATTATTATAAATTTTAAATATAAAGGAGATTTTTTATGGATAACTTTAATTTTTACAGCCCCACGGAATTTGTATTCGGCAAGGGCAGAGAGAGCGAATGTGGAAAATACGTCAAAAAATACGGCGGCACTAAGGTTTTAATACATTACGGCGGAGGCTCTGTTGTAAGAAGCGGCTTGCTTGACAGGGTCAAGGCGTCCCTTGCGGCGGAAAATATTCCTTTTGTCGAACTTGGGGGAGTTCAGCCTAATCCGATTGATACCAAGGTTTATGAGGGTATCGGACTTTGCAGGAGTGAGGGTGTGAATTTTATTCTTGCAGTAGGCGGAGGCTCGGTTATCGACAGCTCAAAGGCAATTGCAGTCGGCGCGTTGTACGACGGAGATTTCTGGGATTTTTACGATAATAAAGCGGCGGTTGAAAAAGCTCTCCCCGTGGGAACGGTTCTTACCATTGCGGCTGCGGGAAGCGAGGGCTCGGGAAATACGGTCATTACCAAAACAGACGGTATGTGGAAACGGGGCGCAGGCGGCGATGCGCTCAGACCTAAATTTTCTGTTATGAATCCCGAGCTGACATATACGCTGCCTGCATATCAGACTGCCTGCGGCGCAACGGATATTATGGCGCACGTGCTTGAAAGGTATTTCACCAACACAAAAGAGGTTGAGATAACCGACAGGCTCTGCGAAGCCGTTCTTTGTACAATTATAAAGGAAGTGCCGAGAGTACTGAAAAATCCTGAGGATTACAATGCAAGAGCGAATATTATGTGGGCAGGCACTGTAGCGCACAACAACGTCTGCGGCGTCGGCAGGGAGCAGGACTGGAACAGTCACGGTCTGGAGCATGAGCTGTCGGGTATTTATGACTGCGCTCACGGTGCGGGACTGGCTGTAATAATGCCTGCTTGGATGGAATTTGTTATGCCGCATAATGTAATGCGGTTTGCACAGCTTGCTGTAAGAGTATTCGGTACGGCTATGAATTTTGAAGCTCCCGAAGAAACTGCAAGACTGGGAATTAAAGCGTTCCGAAAATTTCTGCACGAGATCGGTATGCCCGTAAATTTTGCAGAGCTTGGAGCAAAGGAAGAAGATATTCCGCGGTTTGCCGAAAAATTCAGCGTGACAAAAATCGGAAATAACGGAGTTACAGGCGGTTTTGTGAAGCTGACAAAGGAAGACGCTGTTACGATCTATAAAATTGCTCTTAACGCTTCCGTATAAAAAGGTGTTCCGGCTTCCTGGACAAAAAATCTGCGCAAAAATTTGAAAAGTTTTAACTTTTTTATGATTTGGGCGCAGATTTTTTATCTGCGCTTTTATTGGTTATTAGGATAAATACCAGACCGAAAAAATTTTCCAAAAAGGTATTGACAAACCCATTTTAATGGGGTATAATGTAAATATCAATTGTATTCAATTAAATTTAATTCAATTTGAGAAGGAGAATATTAATATGAGTAAAAAATTGGTTGCATATTTCAGCGCAAGCGGTGTGACTGCTGACGCTGCAAAGAAAATTGCGCAATCGGCAAATGCCGATCTTTATGAAATTTGTCCGGAGGTTTCTTATACCGCCGCGGACCTTGATTGGCAGGACAAAAATTCCCGCAGCTCCGTGGAGATGAATGACAGAACATTCCGCCCCGCTCTTGCAGATAAAAATGCGAAAGCGGAGGAGTATGATATGATTTTTCTCGGATTTCCTATTTGGTGGTACACAGCTCCCACTATTGTTAACACCTTTTTGGAAAGCTATGATATTTCGGGAAAAACTATCATACTGTTTGCCACTTCGGGAAGCAGCGGATTTGATAAAGCGGCTGCGGATCTTAAAGCCAGCGTTGACGATAGTACCGTTATCAAAGAGGGGATAGTGATCCACGGCAAGCAAAGCGCAGAAGAGTGGAAAAAATGGGTCGATTCTTTGGAGATGTAAGTAATGAGCGGTAAATATGATGTTCTGAAGCTTGAAAACCAGCTTTGCTTTCCTCTTTATGTCTGCGCCAAGGAGGTAGTCAGAGCCTATAAACCGTACCTTGATGAGCTTGACATTACATATACCCAGTATATCACTATGATGGTAATGTGGGAACATAAGGAGCTTCGCGTTAAGGAAATAGGGGAGCATCTTTATCTCGATTCGGGAACGCTTACGTCGGTTTTAAAAAAGTTAGAGGAAAAGGGATTTGTTACAAGGAAGCGTTCCGAAAAGGACGAGCGTGACCTTATCGTCACTGTCACGGACAAAGGGACGGCTTTGAAAGAAAAAGCCGTCCATGTTCCCGAAAAGCTTGGAGCCTGCGTTGAGCTTGACCCACAAAAGGCAAAAGCGCTTTACGATACTCTTTATGAAGTTATCGGCAAACTGACGAAGTAATGCTTGCAGAAAGGAAAATATAATGGAAAAGCAAGAATTTAGCTTAGGCGAGTATCTGGCGGGCGGTATCGAGAGAATAGTAAAAAGAGCTGTTCGTGCAACGCTTACCGATCCGAGGGAAAGCGCGTTTATGGCGAGGTTTGCGCTGTCGAGCCGCGAAGCAGCCCGCAAACGTGCTGAGGCAGAAAGCAGCGGCGAAAATATCCCGCCGTTCCTGATAGCAAGCATTACAAGCAGCTGTAATCTTCATTGCGCAGGCTGCTATGCGCGGCATAACAATGCCTGTACTGACTGCGCTCCTGTCGATCAGCTGACCTCCGATGATTGGAGAAGTATTTTTACGCAGGCGAGTGGGCTTGGGATAAGTTTTATTCTTCTTGCGGGCGGCGAGCCGCTTATCCGCAAAGATGTTATCGAAGCGGCGGGAGATTATCCCAACATTATATTTCCGATATTCACGAACGGAACGCTTTTAGACGGTGAGTACATAGATTTGTTTGACAAAAAACGCAATCTGCTTCCCGTATTCAGCATTGAGGGAAATCGGGAGAAAACCGACGAGCGGCGCGGCAGCGGGAAAATGTTGTGCTGGATAATGTTTCACTTAGCGTTCAAAAGGGTGAATTTGCTGCGGTGATAGGTCCCTCGGGTTCGGGCAAAAGCACACTGCTTACTATCGCGGGAATGTTGCTTGCTCCCGACTCTGGCAAGATCAGTATTGCGGGAAAGAACGTGTCTGATACTAATAAAAGGCAGTGGACGCAAATTCGCCGTGAGCATATAGGATTTATTTTTCAGAATCATCAGCTTTTGCCATATCTCAAAGCAAGGGAGCAGCTCACCGCATTTCAAGCAAAAAACGATCATAATGCTGCGGATATTGACGGATTGTTTGAAGATTTGGACATAGTAAAATGCAGAAATCAATATCCCTTGGAAATGTCGGGCGGCGAAAAGCAGCGTGTCGCTATTGCCAGAGCATTTGTAAACGATCCAGATATCATTCTTGCCGATGAGCCTACAGCAAGCCTTGACGGAGCACACGGGAGGCAAGTTGTGGAAATGATACGAACGGAAGTAAAAAAACGCGAAAAAGCCGCTGTTATGGTTACGCACGATGAGAGAATTTTAGATCTGGTTGACCGTGTTTATCGGCTTGAGGGCGGGAGGCTTGCTTTGCAATAGTATTCAATTCTTAAGAAATCAAAATACAGTTAGCGGACGCTTGTCGTTAATAACAATTCAGCCAACTCCCTAAGCCCATTCTCCTTAACCCTAAGAAACTCGGAATACTCATAAATACTCTGTTTCGGACTATCCTCGGATAGTCCTTTTTTCATTTTAAGTGTTTCGGAGAGGATTTTCGCAAACTCAATATCAAATTT
>JAAVHL010000104.1 GCA_014799735.1 Ruminococcus sp. | reverse complement strand
TGCGCCTGCGGGCGCGGGGAGGGGAGTTTCGCGCTCTGCGGAGCGCGACCAAAGGCTCCGCCTCTGGACTTCGCGAGCTGGGCTCAGCTCGACCAGCTAATGTCGGCGGCTTCGCCGCCTAAAGGATTGTTAATTTGTGCGTAGCGCGCTAAATCAAAATTTACTTCCACAGCTGCCTGCGTCCGCGCTTAACTTCTTGACCGAAAACGTAAAATGTGCTACAATGTAAAACACACACCGAAAGGAGCTTCATCAATGATAAAAAACATAATGTTCGTCTGTCACGGAAATATATGCCGCTCTCCAATGGCGGAATTTATTATGAAAGACCTTGTGAAAAAAGAATGTCCCGATACGGAGCTTTTTATAGCCTCAAGCGCAACAAGCACCGAGGAGATCGGAAATCCCGTATATCCGCCCGCGAAAGCGGAATTAAGCCGCCGAGGTGTACCCTGCGGCGGCAGACAAGCTGTTCAGGTGAAGAAAAGCGATTACGGAAAATACGATCTTTTCCTTGTTATGGACGGCAATAATGTTAGAAATATCATGCGTATTTTCGGCAGCGATCCGGACGGAAAGGTGCGCAGGCTGTCGGAATTTTCGGGCGGGAACGGGGATATTTCCGACCCGTGGTACAGCGGTCGCTTTGACGTGGCTTTCGACGATATCTACAAAGGCTGTGTCGGACTTCTCGAACATATCAGGCGGGAAAATCTATAAGTCTAAAAAATCTTCTCGGAAAAGCTGTACCGCAGGAAAGTCCTGAAGCCCAGCCTGCCGTACCACCAATCAAGATATGTGTAGTGGATAAACACGTCGGTGCAGCCGTTTTGCTTTAAGCGCCGCATAGCTTCGGCGACCATGGCAAGTCCTATGCCTTTTTTCCGCATTTGCGGGACTACCCCTACGCAGCCTATAGAGCCTACGTTATTTTCTCCGCTTGTTATGACGGTGTCGGCGTTTTCGTCAATGATACAAAAGCCCGCCGTTTCTCCGTCAAGCTTTGCGATAAGCACGGGACTTTCTGCGGTGAAATACTGCACCCATTCGGGATCGACGGCTCCAACGGCGCAGCGCAGGCTTTCCATGTCTCCGCCGTCCGCAAGCACAAAGCTTACACCGTCAGGACACGGCGGTATATCAAGCTTGTTCGGGTCGAAGCTTTCCGACGGCATTTTCATTTCCATACAGCCGCTTTCGGAGCGGTAGCCCCTGTGTCCGAAAAAGGAATTAAGCGTGGCCGACGCGTAGTCGGGCAGGTCGGTCGGAACAACTTCGCCGATAAAAAGTCCCGAATCAGTCCCTCCGAGGACGGCGCGGTCAAAGCCGCTTCGGGCGATAAATTCCTCGCTTTCGCGGAGCAGACGGCTTCCGATACCCTTTCCGCGAAAAGCGGGGCGCACGCATAAAATACGGATACAGTTCCCGCTGACAGCCGAAAATCCCGCAGGAGCGCCGCTGTCATCGTCCATAAAAAGCTTGCAGTTATCCGCGTCAAGAAGTCTGAAAAAAACGTCCTTCCCCACGGGAAGCTGAGGAAAGCATTCCGAAAATATGCTGTAGATATGATCTTTCATGGCAAAGCCGCTCCTTTACATAAGATGAATACATTATATAATGTTTTGCCTTTTGTGTCAAGAACGGCTGCTTTTTATGAAATAATGCGCCTGTAAAAATATAGATCGCAAAAATTCCGACGCATTACATGAAAGAATATTCACAGCATTTTTCTTCTGTATTCCACAGGAGAGTATCCGGTTATTTGTTTAAACTGTCTTGAAAAATGAACGGAACTGTTATATCCGCATTTGATTGCAATTTCGGAAGCCGTCAGCAGCGTGCCTGTCAGCAGTATTTTTGCGGACTCTATCCTGCTGTAAATAATATCCGTTCCGCAGGATATTTCAAAGGCTTTTTTGTAAAGCTCCTGAAAATACGGCTCGCTGACGTGAATTATTCCTGCCATTTTCCTGATCGTCCAGTCTTGCTCCGGGTGAGCGTATATGTCCTTTCGCAGGGCGACAAGATTTGAAAAATGGGTACTCTGCATATGGGGCTGGTTTAAAACGTCCATGATCTCTTCAAGCATTGCGGTAATCAGACAGGCGCATATTTTCTCGGTTCCCGTACGGCAAAATGCATCGCTTATAAGGTGTATGTATTCGTCAATTTTTACTGACGAGCCAATGTGAACAGGGCGGTCAAACAGGGCGCTCATGCTTGAATAAATTTCATCGGGAAATTCAATGTGCAGCCAATGGTTGATATATTTCCCTTCATATGCGCTGTATTTATGCGGAGAGTATTTGTTAAATGCAATAAATGTGTCGGGCTCTGTAATGACCTCACGGCCGTCAAGAATAAATTTCGCCTTTGTTTTTAAGAACAGCAGCAGACAGCAGTCGTATCCGTCGGGTCTGTTTACTTCAAAGTTCCCGTCATGTTCGGCGCCGCAGCCCATTCTTCTTATAATAATCAAGCTTTCACTTCCTACGATATGTTAATATAATCATATTATATACTATTGATTTTTACAAGTCAACGGTGTATAATTAAATATTATAAAGAAAAAGTTACGGCGGCTACGCCTGCGGGCGTATCGGCTTTTTCAGCGTCTGACCGTTCGTGAGGCGCTGCTGCGGACAAAACCGTGCAGAAGCTTAGGGACGATAGCTTGAGGTATGGCATATCGGGCATATTACAGGCGGAAATGGCGTTAACGGTTAAAAGCATTTAATATGTTATTGCTCTTGGCGAACTGCACGAATTTAAAGGAGGAAAATAGGATATGTTTATTGCAGATGAAAAAAGATATGATAAAATGATTTACAGACGGTGCGGAAAAAGCGGACTGAAACTGCCTGCCGTTTCTCTCGGCTTGTGGCAGAATTTCGGACATACGGGCTGCTTTGCAAATATGGAAAATATGGTTCATACAGCCTTTGATCTCGGTATAACCCATTTTGACCTTGCGAACAATTACGGAAATCCGTACAACGGAAGCGCGGAGGAAAACTTCGGGAAAATTCTCGGCGGCATGAAAAATTACCGCGACGAGATGTGTATTTTCACGAAAGCAGGCTATGAGATGTGGGCAGGGCCTTACGGCGACAGAAACGGTTCAAGGAAATATCTTACCGCTTCTCTTGACCAGAGCCTGAAGCGTATGGGGCTTGATTATGTTGATATTTATTATCATCACATTTTTGACCCGAACACGCCGCTTGAAGAAACCGCTCTTGCGCTTGATAACGCTGTACGGCAGGGCAAGGCTCTGTACGTTGGCATATCCAATTACGGCAGACAGCAGACGGAGGAGATCACAGAAATATTCCGTGAGCTGCGCACGCCGTTTATTGTAAATCAGCCGTCCTATTCCATGCTGAACCGCTGGATAGAAAGGGACGGACTTGATAAATATGTGCAGAAAAACGGAATAGGACTTGCGGTATTTTCGCCCCTTTATCAGGGACTGCTGACAAACAAATATCTTAACGGTGTACCGCAGGATTCAAGGGTAGGCAAGGGTGCGACATGGCTGGGCAACGAGCTTAATGACGAAATGGTCTCACGCCTGAAAAGGCTTAACGCAATTGCCGAAAAGCGCGGACAGAAGCTTTCGCAGATGGCTCTGTCATGGGTCCTGCACAATGAAGCTGTGGCAACCGTTCTTATCGGAGCAAGCCGTCCCGAGCAGATAACTGAAAATGCCGCCTGTATCGAAAAGCTTGATTTTTCTGCGGAAGAAATTGCTGAAATCGAAAAAATACTTGCGGAATAATTATCGGAGGGGTACAAATGCTTATAATGCTGTCGGTCGTGGCGTTATATACGATTTGTTCACTTAACGATAAATATGCAGTCAGCAAAGCAAAATTTAACGGTTCTCAGCTTGCGTTTTTAATGGCTGTCGGAACTGTTCCGTTTCTTGCTTTGCTGCTGCCGTTTTTTGACAGAACGTTTTCATTATCGCCGCTGACATTTGTTTTTATATTGCTGATAGCCGCGTGCAAATATTTTGAATTTTCCATGAGCGCAAAAATTTTAAGCGAAATGTCGGTTTTTGAATTAAAGGCATGGCTTGGGATAACGCTTTTTATGTCGTATTTTACCGATATGGTCATGTACAGTCAAAGTATCAGCATACTAAAAATACTGTGCATAATCATCACCGCCGCGGGACTTATAATGATCGCAAGGTCGGGCAGAAAAAAGGTCAGATATTCAAAAATAATTATTCCGCTGATAATTTATATTTCTGTAAAATTCGGATACGGGTTTATTATGAAGGCGGCGGAAAACTACATATCCTCAACGCTTACGCTGCTTTTTGCACTTATTGTTCTTGCGGTCGTGCTTATTCCGTCCGCAAAGCCTTTGTCGATCGCCGCGGACAGTCCCGAGGGGCGAAAGGGCGTGCTGATCGTGATTTTATGCAAGCTTCCAAACGCTCTCGGACTTCTCGGAGAAAACGCTGTTGCAGCGCAAAGTCTTACAAATTATTCGTTTATCCAGCCTATGATACTTATTGTAATTTTCATTCTCGATCTGTTCAGAAAAAGCACAAGACCCACCGGAATAAACCTGATAGGCAGTATTCTTTGCGCACTTGGAATACTTGGCTTTCAGGCAGCCGGACTGCTGTAAATATAAAGAATAACCGCTCAAAAGCAATTGCCCTTGAGCGGTTATTTTTTATTTGATTAATTTCTCCGTATGCTTCAGACTTCGGAATGAATTCCCGTCCACATCGCTTTGTCCTCCAGAATTGTTCCGTCATCAAAAAAGCCTTTTACAAGTATTTCGCTTTCTCTGCCCTCTGCAATTTTAACATTTTCCCAGATAAATACCGTTGAAAATGCGCTGTCAAGGCCGGCGCGCTTGATTGTCCCGTGCGAAATGCCGTCTATGAATAATTCCGCGCTGTCCGCATTGGAGTATGCCTTTATCTGCGGAACAACGCTTCCGCGGCGGCTGAATCCCTTTTCCGTCAGATGAAGCATGGGTTCGCCGTTCCACACGGACTTGTAAAAATAAAATGAATCCTTCGGTATACGTTCACGGGTAACAAGTCCCTTGTCGTTCTGACCGTTGGTGTCGCCCTCATTGCGTCCGTCGGAAGCGAAATCAAACATACACCAGATATATTTTCCCCAAAGATATTTTCTTTCCGCAAACTGCGCCCAGATTTTTTCGTGCATTGCCGATTGGTAATTCTGATAATGCCGCTCGCCCCATGGGTCAATGTCCGCCTGCCAGTCAATGTTATCCTTGAATTGGGACGTTGCCGCACCGCCGCCGTATTCGGAAACGCATATGGGACGGCTGTCCCTTGTGCCGTGGTATGAATCCAGCCATTCACCGAATTTTTCGGCAGGCCCTGCGTCCTTGTACCAGCCGAAATATCTGTTGTATCCAACGACATCTGTGGGAAGCTCCAAAAATTTTCCCCAGAACTGGTTGTCGGCAAATGTGATAAGACGGGTTTTGTCCTCTGCTTTTGCAAGACGGCAAAGCTCTGTGTATATGCCGAAAATTTCGTCTGTCATCTGATGAAGCTCATTTGAAATTCCCCAAACTATTACGGACGGGTGATTGTAATTCTGGCGGATAAGCTCGGTAAGCTGCTGCTTGGCATTGCCCTCAAATTTATCCGAAACTGCAAGGCTGTCATTTTCGCCTGCGGACATTTTGTTCACTATCCCGACTTCCGTCCATACCGTAAGTCCAAGCCTGTCGCAAAGCTCATATTCGTATTGACCGTGCTGATAATGCGCCATTCTCACAGATGTGCAGCCCATTTCTTTCATTATGCCGTAGTCCCGTTCCCGCTGCTCGTCGGCCATTGCCCAGCCGTTTTCAAAGCTGTCCTGATGATAATTTACACCGTGTAAATCAAGATATTTTCCGTTGAGAAAAAAGCCGTTTTCGGGGTCAATGTGATATGTCCGTATTCCGAATTTTTGTCTGTATTCGTCAAGAACTTTGACCTCCGACTCAACAGTAATTTCGGCGGTATAAAGATATGGATTTTCAATGCCGTTCCATAAGATCGGGTCATTGATCGGCAGGGTAAATCCGACCTGAGATTTATTATTTGCGGACAGGGATATTTCCTGTTTTTCGGAAATGACAGCACAGCCGTCCGTATCAACAATATTTACGGTGACGCTTACCGATTTGTTTTCCGCACTGTCGTTTGACAGCTTCACAAGGACGTCGGCATCGGCGTGATTTTCCGAAATATTTTTAGGAGTAACATAAATTCCCGACGAACCGAAATCCATAAGGTCGATATGTACGGGCTCTGCCGCAATGATTTTAACGTCACGGTATATGCCTCCCATTTTTGTAAAATCGCCCTGATCTGTAATCGGCGCAATATAGTCCGTGGGGGCATTGTTTACCTTAACGGCGAAAATATTTTCCGAATCGAGCTTAATAAGGGACGTAATATCAAATCTGAAAGCCGAATAACCGCCCTCGTGTCTGCCCGCAGGGCTGCCGTTTACATAAAGCTCGGCAACGGTGTTTGCACCCTCAAATTCAATGAAAACAGACCTTCCGCCGTACTTGCTTTCGGGGAAATAAGCGGTTTTTCTGTAACCGCCCATACCACGGTAATATCCCTCTTTTTCTTCGCCGCTGCATGACTTTCCGTCCGCGCCGTCAATATTGTTCCATGTGTGGGGCAGGGAAATTTCAGCCCATGTGCTGTCATCAAAATCCGCCGATTCAAAAGGAAGTTCGGAAAGGCCGTCCTTTTGAGTAAGCCTGATAAACCGCCAGCCCGAGTTGAAATTTACGGTTGTTCTTCCAAAAATATTTTGTATTGAAATATTCATATCATCGCCTCCGGCATTTTAACCGTATTAAACGGCAAATTTAAGCTATTGATTTTTGTTATCACTGTAAAAGCCGTTTGCACCTTACTGTTCAATACTATTTTACTATTTTTTCGGAAATTTTACAATATTAAAAAATATGTTTTTCTTAACATATAATATGATTTTTGTAAAATGATTTATTTTGTTTTGACCCGAACCGATAAACATGAACAATGAAAAAAGGGCCGCCTATGGTTGTGCCGCCCCAATTTATGCGGACAGCACAAATAGGGGCGGCACATCTTTTATTATATCATAAGCGGTTTTTTCTGTTGTCCGTTTTTACCTGACCTGTTCACCACAGCAAACGGATACTTATTTTTGCTTAAGAACAAATTTGCTTGTGAGATCCTGAAGCGCGGTCGCCTGACTGTTGAGTTCCTCGGAAGAAGCCG
The DNA here is from genome assembly GCA_014799735.1 of Ruminococcus sp. GTDB lineage: Bacteria > Bacillota > Clostridia > Oscillospirales > Ruminococcaceae > RGIG8773. Next base: position 5,318 of record JAAVHL010000104.1, on the reverse strand, counting down.
CGGACTGCTCGGCAGTAGCTGAGTTGGTCTGAACAACGGACGAGATCTGGTCCACACCCGTGTTTACCTGTTCGATCATAGCTGCCTGCTCGGTGGAAGCTGTCCAAATATCGTTTATCAGCTTGATCGCCTGATTTGTAACTTCAACGGATGAGTTAAGCGACTCAGCGGTCTCTTCAACAATATGCGAACCGCTCTTAACCGCTTGAATGGTTTGCTCAATGAGCCCGGTCGTATTGGTGGCGGCTTCTGCCGACTTGGACGCAAGGTTTCTGACCTCGTCCGCAACAACGGCAAAGCCCTTGCCCGCAGCGCCCGCTCTCGCAGCCTCAACAGCGGCGTTAAGCGCGAGAATGTTGGTTTGAAACGCAATGTCCTCGATCGTTTTGATAATGTTGGATATCTCGTTGGATTTATCGGAAATATGGTTCATCGCAACAACCATTTCATTCATATGCTTGTTGGAAAGCGACATCTTTTCGCCCGCCTGATTTGCTTTTTGGTTAGCCTCCTCGGCGTTCAGAGCGTTAGTGTCAACCTTGTCTTTAAGCGCACCGATAATGCTTGCAAGCTCCTGGATAGAAGAGGCCTGTTCGGTGGTTCCCGACGCAAGAGACGTAGCTCCGTTTGAGATCTGCACAGCGCCCTGATTAACATGCGCGGCGGAAATATCGATCTGCTGCATGGTATCCGAGAGCCCGTATGCAAGGCTGTTCAGAGCCTCAATTATGCTTACGAAATCACCGTTGAACTCGATCTGTCCCTGAATGTTAAAGTCACCGTCCGCAAGCTGTTTGCAAAGACGTGAGATCTCGCCGATATAATCGTTCAGTGAGTTTATTGTCCTGTTGATCGAGTCCGCAAGCTGACCCGTTTCATCATCGGACGTGTGTTCAACGCTGACATTAAGGTTGCCCGAAGCCACAGCGTTCATAACGTCAACCGTTTTCTTGATCGGGTTTGCAATGCCGTTCGCGGTGACAGTGCAGATAACGCTCGCAAATATAATAACAACAAGACCTACAATGATCGTAATAACGATAGAGAATGAAGTTTCGTCCATCCACTCATCGACCTCGGTTGTAACTCCGATCACCCAACCGTCCGTACCTTCGATCAGGGAGTAAGCAAGGTATCTGTCAACACCGCCGCCGCTGACCTGACCGAATACAGTGTTTTCGTTATCGGTCATTGAAATTGCCTGAGCTTCAAGCTCGCTGAGGCAGTCGTACTCATCGTTATCCTTGTGGGTGTGATTGACGTTGTTCATTCCCTCGTCGACGTATTTCTGTTCCATACAGGCGATATATGTACCGTTTTCGTCCATAATATAGGTTTCGCCCGACTGACCAACCTGGATCTCACCAATAATGTCGTGAAGTATAGAACCCTCGATACCGAAATAAACAACACCGATAAGCTCACCGTCATTTTGTCCGCCTGCCTTAATGGGAGCGCAGAAGTATATGATCGGTCTTCCTCCGACGTCCTGAGGACCAAACACAAATTCTATGTTTTTCATACCTTTTATGTAGCAATGATCCTCTCTGTAATCAATTATGTCATCAAGAGTTTCGTATCCCCAGCCGTCCTTGTCGATATAACCGCGTTCGGAGAAGCCGTAGGTGTCGGCTCTTTCCTGCAAAAGCTCAAGCTTTTCTTCTAAGGTGTAATTTTCGCCCATACGCGGATCCATACCGATCTCCTTGACGATCGCAACATAACGGGACAAGCGGTTCTCCAGGCGTACACTTGCCTGAAGCGCAAGTTCAGATAGCGTGGTTTCAAGCGTTGATTGAGTGCTGCGTAAGTTCAGATAGCTGCCTAAAATGCCGATCACAACAATGCCGATAACAACTACCGACAAAATTCGCACAAGCAGCTTGCCTTTGACAGTTTTTAGGATGTTCATAAAAGTACCTCCTGATTTTATTGTTCATAAAATTTTACACTTTTTTTGTATGGTTTTTCAACCAATTTCACTTAAACGACAGATTTTTCACTTAATTGACATAAATAATGTCTCTTTTGACATCAAACGATGAAAGTCTGTATTCACGAAATCAAGGACGCACACCCGGCGTTATTGAAAACGCTTTGAGTTTTAAAAATCCAAAAGGAGCCTGTTGCCATATAGCAGCAGGCTCCAAATGGGTCAGATTTAAAAATAACGGACAAATAACGGACAAATCACAACAGCGGAAAAACAGAAAGTCCGCAAACGGCTTTGTTACGCCATTTGCGGACTTTATTCTGGTGCGAGTAATGGGACTTGAACCCATACGTCAAAGACACACGCCCCTCAAACGTGCCTGTCTGCCTATTCCAGCACACTCGCATATTTTATAAATCTTAACGACTTAATTATTATATCACATTGTTTCAGAGCTGTCAAGCTTTTTTAAAATTTTTTTGTGAATTTTTTATTAACCTTTCGCTGTGCTTCAAAATTCCGATTTGAAATGCCGTGATATGTATTCTGCAACGCTGTCCTCGTTGTTGCTGCCGATTATTGTGCCGGCGATCGCTTTCAGTTCGGGAGCTGCGTTTGAGACGGCACAGCACTCGTCAGAAGCTTCAAACAGTGGAATATCGTTCACGCCGTCGCCGAATACAACAAGCTTGTCACACCCAAGCAGCTTTTTCAGCTGAACTGCCGCATTGGCTTTAGTTGCCGTTTTCGGCATAATTTCCAGCCATTGGTCGCCGCTGTAGATATCCTTGCTGTAAACGCAGTAATACCGATTTTTCAGTTTCTCGTGGGCTTCGGACATACTGCCCGCCTCGTCCATGCAAGCAAAGTAAAACAGTTCGCCGTCAAGCATACCGATTTCGCCCGAAAGCGGACGGTGACGGGGATCTCCTTTTCGCGTATCGAGAAAATCCCGCGTAGCCCTCGTCAGCCTTTGCGGTATGTAGGAAAATTTTTCCGTACCGTCAATAATGGAGTACACCAGCGGATTAATGCCAAATTCTGCCAGTGCTTGAAAAATATCCTCAGCCTGTGCCGATGAAAAAATATTTTTTACAAGCTTTTCACCGCTCTTACTGTCAACTATAAACACACCGTTGTTCACGATCACAGGCGTTTTCACATCAAGCCCCGCCGTGACCTTTGAAGCTGTTATCAGCGAACGCGCCGTTGCATATGTAAACAGCAAACCATGCTCGGAAAGCCTGTTCAGTGTCTCAAAGCTTTTGCGGGAAACGAACTGACCGCTCGTCAGAAGCGTTCCGTCAAGGTCGGAAATATAAAGCGTTTTGTTCATACGGCATATCCTCCTGAATAATTTTAGCAGTTTTTGCGCGTGCTGTCAAGCGGTTATCCGAAATAAGCGCGGAAGTCGGTTTTCAATTCGGCGGTAAATTTTGATTTCCGCGTCTGTAATCAAATTTTAATTGACATTTTCTTCAATATGGTTTATACTTAATATGTATTGCTATGCTTGACCGTAACTTATAACAGGCGGCGCGCAGAATTGACGGTCTGCACGTTCCTGACTTAACTTTTACCCGAAAGGCGGTTACTAAAATGTCAGAATTTTCAAGACGGCTTCCCGTTTATCTTTTGCTGGACGTCTCAGGCTCCATGCAGGGCGACCCTATCGAGGCGGTGAGACACGGCGTCCGCGCCCTTGTTTCCGAGCTGAGAGGAGACCCTCAGGCTCTGGAGACCGCTTATCTCTCCGTAATTACATTTAATTCCAGCGCAAGACAGGTCACACCCCTTACCGAGCTTATGCTTTTTAAAGAGCCACAGCTTTCAGCAGGGGGAGCGACCGCCCTCGGCGCGGCTCTGAGACTGCTTTCGGACTGCATAAGATCCGAGGTGAGAAAGTCCACCGAGACCCAGAAGGGCGACTGGAGACCCCTTGTGTTTATCCTCACGGACGGCGCGCCCACCGACGACTGGCGTGAAGCTGCCGCAATGCTCAAATCCACAAAGCCTGCGAACATCATCGCCTGCGCCGCGGGAGCATATGCCGACACAACCGTGCTTAAGGAGATAACCGAGTGCGTGCTTATGATGAACACCCTTTCCGCGGGAGACTTGGCGCAGTTCTTTGCTTGGGTTTCAAGCTCCGTCAAGATGTCCTCGAAGAGCCTTGACGCTAAGCCGGGCGCAAATATCGAGCTTCCCCCGCCGCCGCAGGGCTTTGTGATCGTTCCGTAACGCTTGGGAGGATTAAATGGATAATAATACCAACAAAATTCAGGCGGAAGCAGCGGCTGCAATTCCCGCAGAAGAGGAAAAAGCTACTGCCGACCCTGTTGTACCCGACAAGGAAAAGCTTTCCGACAGCGATGTTACCGCTCACACCGCCGCAATGTGGAAATACAATCCCGTACCCGAAAGTCCCGAACCGTACCCCGAGTCGATATTCCGCTCGGAAGCGGCGGGAAGCTTTTCGGTGACGGCATCGGCTGTCCGCGGAAAAAAGCACAAGCACGACGGCTCGAACCGTGACGACGGCTTTGCATTTGAGATTACAGATGATATCGTTATTGCCGCAGTTTCGGACGGAGCAGGTTCTAAGCCTTTCTCGCGGATAGGTGCAAAGGTTTCCTGCGAAGCGGTGATAAAGTACTCGAAAATACGTCTCGAAGCCATCAAGAGGGACTTTCCCCAATTCCGAAAGGATTTGGGCGGCGCTCTTGACAGCGGCGGGTTCGGCGCGGTGTGCTCTCAGATAGCGGGTATGCTTCGGGACAGCTGCGCGGAGGCGTTCGCTTCCGTTGAAGCGGCTTTGGAAAAGAGAGTTGACGATCCCGAATTTGAAGCTGCGGTGGGCAGAAAGCCCGAACTTAAGGATTTTTCCTGCACGCTTCTGGTGACGGTGATAATTCCCGTTGATACCCAAAACGGCAGGGAGTACCTTACCGCGTCCATTCAGCTTGGGGACGGCATGATCGCAGCGATAGACGAAAATGCGGAGCAGAACCCCCTGATAATCCTCGGAGACGCGGACAGCGGCAGCTTTGCGGGCGAGACCGAATTCATCACCTCGGAGCAGTTCAGAAATCCCGAAAGCCTTATGAGCCGCACCAAGATACGCCGCGGAAAGCTTACCTCGCTTATGATGATGACCGACGGCGTTGCCGACGACTATTACCCCAACAATCCTCAGCTTCTGCGGCTTGCGCTGGACTTGAAGCTTAACGGCATTATGCCGCTTGAGGTTGGAGAGACTTCCGAAACAGCGGAGGAAATCGCTGTACCGAAGCCCGTGTCCTACCCTTGGGTAAACGACGGGGACGTTCTTTATGCGCTTCAGTATGCTAAAAATGTGCTGTCCGAAACGGGGCTGACCCTTGAT
>JAAVHL010000103.1 GCA_014799735.1 Ruminococcus sp. | reverse complement strand
TTGTTTAAAGTCGCAAGAAGGGGGAGCGGTCGTGTCCGCTCCCCCTCGAAATGCTGTCGCATTTCTCACCTCTTTCACCGTTTTGAACGATATGCGCCTGCGGGCGCGGGGAGGGGATTTCGCGCTCTGCGGAGCGCGACCAAAGGGCTCCGCCCTCTGGACTTCTGCGAGCTGGGCCCAGCTCGACCAGCTTTAGTCGGCGGCTTCGCCGCCTAAAGGATTGTTACTTTGTGCGTAGCACGCTAAATCAAAATTTATACTTTCTGCATTCTGATCGACGGAGCATTAATTCCTGCCGATACAGATATACATATTTTCTCCGTCGCGGACGATCTCCGCCACCATAAGCCGCACTATGGAACGCTTTTCCCACACCGAAAGTATATCGGGAGAGACAAGACACTTTTTCAGGTCGGACAGCTCCTCCGCAAGAGCCGCTGCCCGCTCCGATTTTTCGGGCGCAAAACTTTCCTCCGCTTCGGCGGCTTCTTTTTGGGCTTCAAGCCTTTTTATCTCCTCGTCAAGCTCGGTTATGCGCGCGTTTACCTTTTGAACAAACGCTGCCCCCAAGTTTCCCTGCGACAGAGTATTTATAAGATTATCCGCCTCGTCGGAGCATTTCTTTATAGCGGCTTCAACCGCGGCGGCGGGACTTTCTCTTTCCGCGGCTTTAAGCTCACGTTTCAGACGTTCAAGCCGCCTTATTATCCGCGGGCTTTCCGAGGCATATCCCGCAATGCTTTTGCAGACCAGAGCGTCAGCCTGTTTCCCGCCTAAATTGGAGCAGCCGCACAGCCCTGTCCCCCCGCGCAGCTTGCTTTCGCATATATAGTCGTAAAGACTGCCGTCGGGTCTTTTCGCAGAACGGGGCTTTGCAAACATTCGGCTTCCGCAGTTTTCGCACCGTATCAGTCCCGAAAGCAGGGCGTAGCCGTTGTGCGTTTTTGCAGGCTTTTTTCCCGTGGGGATATTGTCCTCGATAATTTTCTGCACCGCTGCCCATTTCCGACCCGAAATATGTCCGCGGTGTTTTCCTATGGCGATTATCCATTTGTCCGCGGCGCGGCGGGGAGCGTTCTTTTTCTGGTAGTCCCGCTTATTGTAGGCAAGCAGTCCGAACTCGCCTGTGCAGTCCTTTTCCTCGAAGCACAGGTCGGCGTTCACCGAGGAAAAATACTCGAACGCGTCCCTGTCGGCGGTGCAGTATGCAGGGTTGCGGAGTATTTCCTTTATCCCCGGCAGGGAAAAATACTTTCCGCTGCGGGACTTGATATTTTGGCTTATAAGGTATTTGCTCACCCCCGAAACGCTTTGCAGCTCAAGGAACTTGCCGAAGATAATGTCCACCGCCGCAAGCTCCTCCGCGTTTTCTTTAAGCTTGCAGGCAGTCTTTATTCTGCCGTCGATAATTATTTCCCGTACCTTTTCGGAGGAATATCCGAGGGGTGTATTCCCGCCGAGCCAGCGTCCCGTTCTGGCGAGCATAAGCATATTGTCGCGCACCCGCTCCGCAATGGTTTCCCGTTCAAGCTGGGCAAAGACCGAGGCAACGTACATCATGGCTTTTCCCATGGGCTTGGAGGTGTCAAATTCCTCCTTTATGCAGACAAAGGATATCCCCCTGCTGTTCAGCTCCTCGATAAGAGCGGAAAAATCGCTGACGCTGCGGCTTATGCGGTCGAGCCTGTAGCACACCAGATAGTCGGGCTTGTTTTTCCGCAGGTCGTCAAGCATCATGCGGAAACGGGGTCTGTCGGTATTTTTTGCGGAAAAGCCCTCGTCCTCGTAAACGGCAATATCCGCGTCGGACGCCGAGCCGTCCGAAAGCTTTGACAGGATATACCGTCTGCACATTTCGGCTTGATTTTCCACGCTTTCGCCTTTTCCCGTAAAGACCGATTTTCTGCTGTAGATAAAATATTTCGGATATGCCACCGTTCGCGCCTCCGTTTCGTGATATATCAACTATATGTGCGCGGCGGCTGAAACAGTCCGCGAAAAAGCTTTTTGGACTTTATCCGCGCTTCACTTGCTTCACAGGAAAATAATTAAAGCTAAAGGCGGAGAACGTATCTCCGCCTTTTATTATTTTTGCAGGGAGTTTTCAATCGCTTTAAAGCGTGGGTCGTCACGTATGCCGTCAAATACGCTGTCGGACAAATGCTTCAAAAGCATTTGGCAGGATGTATCACTGTAATTCTTGCCGTTATGGGCAGAGTTGTATTCCAGAGTATTCACAAGCAGGGAAACATGGGGCTTTTTGTCCGGCAGACTGTCCACCTCCGCCGCATATTTTGCCGACTTTCCGAGATTTTCCAAGGCAAGCTCAAAGTCCCCCGCCCGCATTGCCATTATCGATATATCTCTGTGCAGATAGTAAAGATTGTGAAAGCATATATTGTAGTCCCCCTTGTCAAACACAATATCGAACATTGCGATAGCTTTCCGGTATATTTCGATTTTCTGTTCCCAAGTAAACCCGGTATCGTTTTGTTCGTCCATATCCGCCATACGCTGCAAACATAGACAGAAAATATGCATAAGGTGGTAAACGTTATCCTGTGTGAGCCTGACAAGATCCTCACCTTTAAAAATATTCATCTTTACTATTTCGCTGCCTATATACATTGACGGAAGCTTATTCGCGGCTTCAAGAGCCTTGCTTGCTTCACCCGAATTCTGATAGTAGTTGCACAGTTCGCTCTGCATTATATTTCGTATTTCGGGGTCGGTACATTCCGCAAGAATTCTTTCCGCTATACGGGCGGCTTTCTGATTATTTTGGCGGTACTCCTCGCTTTCATGGTCGATATCCACAAAGGTAAGATTTATGGCATACCGCGAAAGCAGTTTATAATTGTTCGGGTATGTTTTTACCGCCTCTTCAAGAAGTCTGATATTTTCCTCAACAAGTCCTTTAGACAAATTGTCCTTTTCTTTGTCAAGGATAGCTTTCACGTCCGCCGCGTCCCGTACCTCGTTTATGCCGATAAGCGCGTCAACGGTTATGCCGAAATACTCCGCAATGGTGGGCAGCAGCTCAATATCGGGATAAGCCTCTCCCCGCTCCCACTTCGAGACAGCCTGAAAGGATACTCCAAGAATATCCGCAAGCTGCTCCTGTGTAAGCTCCCGAAGCTTTCTTTGCTTTTTAAGATTTTCTCCGATGTATAGGGTCATAAAAAGTCCTCCTTTAAACATTTGCAGCGCTGCTATGGTTATAGTATAACTTAAAATCTGCTTCAAAGCAATAACTTAGATATTGAGAGCGGTTCAACCTGAGTTAGAATTTTTCCCGCCTTGCCTTTTGCGGACTTTATCAAAGCTTCTAATTAAAAGACGTACTTCCGTATTATGCGGCAGTACGTCTTTTTTAATATGCTATTTGATATGCTCTTTCAGTGAGCTTTCCACCGCTTTGAAGCGCGGGTCGTCACGTATCTCGTCGTATCTGCTGTCGGACATTTTCATCAAAAATTCTTCGCTGAACGTGTTGGTGAAATTCTTTCCCGTATTTGCAGCTTTATACTCCAACTTGTTTAAAAGTAAGGAAACATACGGCTTTTTCTCGGGAAGCAAGTCAATATATTTTGCATATTCCGCTGCCTTTTCAATGCTGTCAAGTGCAAGACCGAAGTCCCCTGCTTTAATTGCCATTGCCGATATCTCACGGTGCAGGAAGGAAAGATTATAGGCATACACATTATAGTCTCCCTTGTCAAACACAATATCATATATTGCAATCGCTTTTCGGAGTATCTCAATTCTCTGCTCCCAAGTAAGCTCCGGATTGTTTTCTGCATTAATATCCGCCATATTCTGCAAACACAAAAATATGATATTGGTAAGCTGACAAATGTTATTCTGATTGTGCCTTACAAGTTCCTCGCCTTTAAGAATGTTCATCTTTATTATCTCGCTGCTTTTCCACATTGACGGAAGCTTGCACGCCGCTTCAACAGCCTTGTCGGTTTCCCCTAAATTCCGATAGTAAATACATAATTCGCCCTGCATACTGTTTCGTATTTCGGGGTCGGTACATTCCGCAAGAATTCTTTCCGCTATCTCCACGGCTTTCCTGTTATTCTGGCGGTACTCCTCGCTTTTATTGTCAATAGCGACAAAGGTAAGATTTAATGCATACCGCGAAAGCAATTTATAATTGTTGGGATGAACCTTTACCGCCTCTGCAAGAAGCTTAATATTTTCCTCAATAAGCCCCTTGGACAAATTGTCCTTTTCTTTATCAAGGATATTTTTCACGTCAGCCGCGTCCCGTACCTCGTTCATGCCGATAAGCTCGTCAACGGTTATCCCAAAGCAGTTCGCTATGGTCGGGAGCATTTCTATGTCGGGATAGCCCTCTCCCCGCTCCCACTTCGAGACCGACTGAAAGGATACTCCAAGAATATCCGCAAGCTGCTCCTGCGTAAGCTCCCGAAGCTTTCTTTGCTTTTTTAGATTTTCTCCGATGTATAGGGTCATAAAAAGTCCTCCTTAAAATTTAGGCATGTAACGATACAGAAGTATGTTACCCATGGGAGCATTTTACCATTATTGACAATGTATGCCTATAGGGGTAAAGGCTCAGCCTTTTAGGCAGCGCTGCTATGGTTATAGTATAGCGTAAAATTTGTTCCAAGGCAATAACCGCGATATTGAAAACGGCTCTACGGAAAGTGGAATTTTTCCCGCCTTGACTTTTTTCGGATTTTTATTTATAATTATAGTACCAAATGAAAAATTTCGCGCCTCCCGATTGTATTTATTATGGAATAAATTTTAGAAGCGGAGGAACTAAATATGAAAAACTTTGCAAGCAAGCTTACGGCTGTCATTGCGGCGGCGGTTATGATCGTCTCGGCGGCGGGAATTTCGGTGTCTGCTGATACCGAGACCGATACGCCGAAATACACAGGCTGGTCAAGCGATGAGAAAGGCTGGCAGTATTTGTTGGAGGGCGTTCCGTATAAGGGCAAGCCTTACAAGATAGACGGTATATATTACGATTTTTCCGAGGACGGCTACTGTGAAGGAAAATACTGGGGCTGGTCAAAAACGGAAAGATGCTATCGACGCGGCGTTCCGTATACCGGTTGGGAAGAACTATATACGGAACTTAACGAATACGGATATTGCGAGCCTATTGGAGAAGTATATTGCATTAACGGCTATCCTATGAAGGGCGAAGTCCGGAGAGAGGGTGGAATATACCGCTTTGACAAAATTAGCTCTTCCTCAAATGAGAAACCATATTATTATGAACTGGACGCAGACTGTTCCCCAAAAATTTCTGTGGACGCTGAAGAAATTTTAATTACCGTAAACAGTGAAAATTATAATTCATATAAGCATATTGCAGGTAGTCCGGAAAAAATGGAACGCTTGAAAAACGGCAAATGGGAAAGCTGCGGCAATCCCTCCGAATACGCCGTTGACGGCACTGAATATGTTATCGGCGGAACAGACGACGATTCGCCCGACTCTGCAACGATGACATTTTATCCCAAGCGCTATATGGGCGGAAATATGCCCGCAGGGTTCTACCGCATATGCATTCCATACGTCGGCGGTTATTCCAACGAAAAAAAAGAAGTTTACGCAATATTTGAAGCTGTTCCTCCGATCGAAGTCAGTATGCCGGAAGAGCCGTATCTTGCGGACGATTCCGGAAATACCGAGATGAGCATTTTAGTTAAGACATATTCCGAAAAGAAAGCTTTACAGCCCGACGCTCTGGCGGATTCTCTCAAGCTTGAGCTTATGAAAAAAACCGTATCCGGCTGGGAGAGCTGTAAGATCAACGGGTACTCCACAGGCTATACGGATAATGAAAACGAGCTTAAGATCGACGTAAAATTTACCGCAGATGCAGAGTATTACAAGGCTGTGCTGAACCTCGGCGGCAAAGACTACAGCATAGCCTTTCACACCATCACTTTCACGTTGACTTCATGGCTCGAAGAGTACAGCCTGAAAAGCGACGATATAGCCGTGAGCTTTACCGTGTATAACGAATTTGACGATCCCGTGAAAATACGTACTGACCTGATATACCTGTACAAAAAGGAAAACGGAAAATGGACAGCTGTTCAGGACAAGACAGAACGTTATCCCGCAGAGGTCACCCCCCAATATACGACGCTCAATGCATACTATAAGACTGCGCTGACCTTTGATCTGTCCGATTTTTACGACACGTCAAAGCTTGAAGCAGGCGATTATGCCGTTTTTGTAGGCGGGGTCGGATACGCTGAGTTCAAACTTACCGATAAAGAACCGAAGTCCGACAAGCTTCCCTTTGAAGGTCTTAAAGCCGAGGACATTAAGGAGATTCAGCTCATTTGGCACTCAGCCAGCCTCAAAGACTTAAAATCGTCATTTACAAAAGGAGAATACTTCGACCGCTCGCTTGATCATCTGCGGCAGCTGAAATTCAAAAGAGCCTATGAGCAATATTCGGCTGAGTTTGATGACTTCTCTCTTGATGTGATCGTACGGCTTAACGGCGGAAAGAAAATGACGCTGAAGTTCTATGACCCCGACGCGGCGATCTATAACGGCGGTACGGTATACACATGCAATTGGCAGATCTATTACGCGCTTAAAGAACTTCTTTTTGAGGTCAACGATAAGACAAACGATCCCTTATACAGATCATAAAAAACAGGAGATATCATTATGGAAAAAATAAGCCTTTATGAACACAGGGTAAGCTACTACGAGACCGACCAGATGGGGATAGTCCACCACTCAAACTACATCAGGTGGTTTGAGGACGCGCGGGTGGACTTCCTTGAAAAGGTTGGCTTTTCCTACGACAAGATGGAGGAAATGGGCGTTATGATAGTAGTGCTGGGAGCGTCCTGCGACTACAAAATATCCGCGCGCTTCGGGGACAGGATAGTTGTCATACCCAAAATTTCCGAGTTCAACGGCTTTAAAATGACGGTCACATATCGGGTCTTTAACAAGGAAACAGGCGCGCTGCTTGCCACGGGCGAGACAAGGCACTGCTTCACAGACCTGAACCTGAAGCCTGTCCGCACCAAAAAGGAGTACCCCGACGTGTACGAGCTTTTCCACAGCTACATTGATGTAAATATCGACGAGGAGGGCATCTGGTCATGAATAAGTTTTATGCCGACGACAAGCACGTCCGCGCTCTGGGACGGACTATAGTCCACAATTCCGCAAGATATCTCAGCTGGAGCTGTTCGGGCGTTGAGTTCGTTTTCAAAGGTACAAGCCTTTCCGCCGAACTGTGGACGGACTGGACTTTTGACGAGCCGTGGAAAGAAATTTTCCAGCCGTGGGCTGCGGTCTTTGTGAACGGCGAGCCCGAGCCGAGAAAGCGTTTCCCCGTTAAAGAGGGTACGAACAGCTACGTCCTGTATGAAAGCGACACGGACGAGGAGGTCGTTATCCGCTTTGCAAAGCTTTCCGAAGCTGCGTTCAGCAAAATGGGTATCGTGAGTATTTCCGCGGACGGCGAGATACGTCCCGCCGAGCCGAAACCCCGCCGCATGGAATTTATCGGGGACAGCATTACCTGCGGCTTCGGCATTGAAAGCAAGTCCGCCGAGGACGGCTTCCGCACCGCCGAGGAAAATTCCGATATCACCTACGCCGCCCTGACTGCGAAAACTTTCGGCGCGGACTTTAATCTTATTTCATGGAGCACCATAGGCGTATGGTCAAGCGACACAAAGGACGATACCCGAAACGGCGGCTGGATAATGCCCATGATTTACGATGCAGCCGACGTGGGCATTGAGGGCGTCACAGACCGTACCTCTTGGGATTTCGGAAGCTTCGTCCCCGACGTTATCGTGGTAAATCTCGGTACGAACGACGCAAGCTATACTAAAGGTATCTCCGAACGGCAGGAGGAATTTTTCTCCGCATACAGGGATTTTATTGCAGACGTGCGGAAGAAAAATCCAAATTCATATATTGTCTGCGCTTTGGGAATGATGGGCGCGGAGCTTTTCCCCGCGATTGAAAAGGCGGTATCGGACTTGTCCGACGGAAAAATTTTTGCGCTGGAGCTGGACGGTCAGCTTGAAGCGGACGGCACGGGAAGCGGCGGTCACCCCAACGCGGTCACCCATAAAAAAGCCGCTGAAAAGCTTATCGGGAAAATTTCCGAAATTACGGGTTGGTAAAAGCTTCACCTGTTTTAAAACAAATTTAAACAAGTCTTTTAAATATCTTTCGTAATGGTTTCACACAGTTTACACATTTGCGCGTTATTATATAACCGTAATCAAAAAACAAACCGTCCGTACAATACGGGGACGGCATTGCTGAAAGGCGGTAACATTTATGTACGAAGATAATAACTATACTTATACCTCGAATTATTCCCCCGAACCCGAGCCGAAGAAAAACGGCGGAGCTGCAAAGACTGCCGCTGTGATACTTGCAGCTGTACTTGCAGGCGGAGCGTCAGGCTTCGGCGGCGCATATATGGCGAACAGTATGTCCGCCGACAACAGTGTCCCTGCGGACAGCGTAAGCGCTTCCTACGACGATACGGAGGAATCCCGCGAAACTATCCAGACCGTTACGACCGCTCCCCAGAGCAATAACGGCGACGGCGACACCTCTCTGGGAAATCTCCTCAACATTGATTCCTCAAGCTCGGACAGCGTTTCCGACGAGGAAGTGATCCGCAGAGCAACACCCTCGGTAACTCTGATAACCTCGGTTTTCCCTCAGTCGGGAAAGGGTACGGGCACGGGCATTGTGCTTTCCTCCGACGGCTATATAATCACTAACTGGCACGTTATCGAAACTTCCTACGAAACGTACCAGAGCACCGGCGGAAATCCCTTTGACAAACCGTTCAGCTTTTTTGGCGGCGGATACGAGACTGTTACAAAGACCGAGAAAGCCTCTGAGGTAACCGTAACTCTGTCGGACGGCTCGGAGCATAAGGCAACAGTGGTTGGCAGCGATGAAAATACCGACCTTGCTCTGCTCAAGATCGACGCTGACGGACTTATCCCCGCAGTTCTCGGAAACAGCGATGACTTGAAGCTGGGCGAAAAGGCGCTTACTCTGGGCTACCCCCTCGGTCTGGGACTTTCCGCTTCAGGCGGTATGGTATCGGGTCTTGACAAGGAGATCAACTCCGAGCTTTCCAACGGCAAGACTGTCACCATGACCCTTATCCAGACAGACGCCTCCATTAATCCCGGCAACTCTGGCGGCCCTCTGCTCAACAGCAAGGGCGAGGTCATTGGCATAACCTCCTCGAAAATTGCAAGCAGCAGCATTGAGGGTATCGGCTTTGCTATCCCCATCAGCGACGCAATACCTATCCTTGATTCGCTTATGACAAAAGGCTATGTTGCGACTCCGAAGCTTGGTATTTCGGGTACTACTATCAACTCGGCGGCAAAGCGGTACTACAATCTTCCCGTGAACGCGGGCGTGCTTGTGGCATCTGTTGAGGAAGGCTCCTGCGCGGACATTGCGGGCATCGAAGAGGGCGACGTTATAATTGCCGCGGACGGTAAGGATATTGAAGATTTCGACGCTCTTGTCGCAGCTAAAAATTCCCACCAGCCGGGCGAAACAATGACGGTAACTCTTGCCAGAAGCGACGGAAATATCGACCTTGAAATAATTCTCGACGAAGCGCCGAAAGACGAATAAAGCTTGTTCTACTCCTTCTTTCTATAATATAGAAACGCCGTCCCGCGGTCATTAGCGCGGGACGGCGTTAGTCTTTTAAAAACGTATAAATTTTGATTTTACGCACTAACTAAAAAGAACTTTAGGCGGCGAAGCCGCCGACTA
>JAAVHL010000102.1 GCA_014799735.1 Ruminococcus sp. | reverse complement strand
TTTTATCTGGATATCATTTCGGGTAAACAGTCCATTGCTGGCAAAATGCAGGGCAGGACTTCCGACGATTTTATCGGCCTTGCGGAAAAGTATCCCGACAAAAAATTTATGGACTGGCAATTTACCAAGGATTACACATTCGGTTTCTTTATGATGCGGGGCTGGGAAAGCTTTGTTGACAAGGACACGGGCAAATGTGATTTCTGCAATGAGAGGTTTTACCGCATACTAAAATTCAGCAATACTTTCCCAGATAAGGTTGACCAAAGCTACCAGTTTGAACCTAACTGGCGGAGAAACGAAGCGGACGATCTGCGTAACGAAAAAACGCTCTTTGCTTCATACGGTATGAGTGCGATCGTAAGCGATTTTTATTCTTTGCGCAAATTGGAAGATCAAGTTTTCGGCGAAAGAGCCGCTGTGATCGGTTATCCTTATGCGGGGGGAAACGGTGCGATTATAAACGCGGATAATTTTTATTCGGTTTTTGAAAATTCTCCCGTTAAAGAGGGGGCTTGGGAATTCCTCAGATATTTTTATACGGACGAATATCAGAAAGAGCTTATTTTTAACAGCGACGCTTTTCCCGTGAAAAGGTCTGCGCTTGAATTTGCGGCGGAGGACGCTAAAAAGGGATTTTATCAGTCGTATCTGGACGATTACAGCGACGCATTCAGCCCAAACACCGACGAGGACAATCAAAGAATTATCGACCTTGTAGAGGGCGCGGCCTGCCGCAGAGATGACACCTCCGAGAACTTCGTCTACAACATTATTCTGGAGGAGGCGGAAATGTATTTTTCGGGACAGCGACCGGTCGAGGAAACCGCCGCTGTTATACAGAACCGCGTGCAGAATTATCTGGACGAGAACCGTTAAAGGAGAATTTTTATGTTTAAAAGAATATTTGCGGCAGTAACAGCAGTGGCTACTTGCCTGACAATTTCGTCCTGCGGAAAGCAGCTTCCCGAGCCCGAGACCGCTTCAAAGGAACACGTCTACAGGGAGGACAGGATAGAGCTTGCGGAAGAACTGAACGAAATAAACAAAATAATGTACCATGACGGGTCGATATATCTGTTAGCAACAAAAAGCACCGATAACGAAGACGGGTCTTATTCGGTAAAATACATCATTGACGTTATGAACACCGACGGCGGGCTTGAAAAGGAATTCGAGATGGACATTGGCAGCGGGGTGTTCCCTCCCTACATAGAAGATGCCTGCATTGACGGTGACGGTATCATATCCGTTGTCATAAATGATTTTGTTTCCGAAGGCTTTACGATACACCGCTTTTCAAGTGACGGAGAAAAGCTTGGCAGTGCGCAGATAGATGAGGGTCTTGAAGAGCTGAAAAGCATGGGAAGCTTGGATCTGAACGGATTTCTGCCCCTTGAAAACGGACGTTATCTTGTTACGGTAACGTCGGGCAAGAGCGCGGCTGTAATTACCTCCGAGGGCGTTATAGAAAAGATAATCAAGGACAGCAATCCGGCAGAAGAGTGCTATGCCGAAGGCTTGTGCAGAACCGCAGACGGCAGGATATTTATGACGCTCAAAACTTTTTGGTGGGACAAAACGGCTTCAAGCGCAGTAAGTGAAAATGCGCTTGTTGAGGTGGACGTTGAGGGCGGAAAAATGGGTGAAAGCCACAGTATTGCGTCAATCGGCGGTTTTCGGAACGGTACGGACAAATACGACCTGCTTATCTCCCGCGACTCGGGGCTTTGGGGTTACGACCTTGAAACTGGGAACACGGAATTAATTCTTGACTGGGTAAAATCGGGCATTGACAAGGGCAATATTGAGGGGGAAATAAATATTCTCCCCGACGGCAGGATAATGTTCCTGAATACCGATATGAAATGGTACGGCAGCATTGGACACCGCGGCAAAGAGTACATATCGCTCCTTACCAAAATACCGCCCGAGGAGCTTCCCGACAGAAAGCTTATAAAGCTGTTCGCTCTGAACTTGAGTGACTACATAAGGCAGCAAATGCTGGAATTCAACAGGAACAATCCCGAATATGAAATAGAGCTGACCTCCTATGCAGACTATGAGGACGGCTTGGATAAAATGAACGCGGATATGATTGCGGGAAACGTTCCCGACGTGCTTGTGCTTGGCAAGGACGGCGCAGGGTATGATATCCTTGCAGACAGCTATATCTCAAAGGGGCTGCTTGCAAATCTTTATGACTTTATGGACAGCGACCCCGATTTTGACCGCTCCGATTATCTTGAAAATTATTTTAAGGCATACGAGGTCGGCGGCAAGCTTTATGAAATTGCCCCGACGTTCACCATTGTTACTATTGCAGGAAAGACCTCCCGTGTGGGAGAAAAACAGGGCTGGACTATGGAGGAATTTTCTGCTCTTACCGAAAATATGACGGGAGAGGAAATTCTCGGCGTATACCGCAAGGATCACGTTCTGGAAATGTTTCTGAACAATTGCAGCGACAGCTATATCAACAGAAATAAGGGCAAATGCTATTTTGACAGCGACGAATTTATAAGCGTGCTGAAATTCTGCAATAAATTTTTAGAGGAAAATCCCGCTCCCGAGGATTATCCCTACGTCTATGAAACGGCAAGGTCTCTGCGGGAGGACAATCAGCTTTTGTGGGACAGCGGCGCAGGCACGCCGAGCGATATACGCATTCTTGAAAAGGGAGATTTCGGGGACAGCGTAACGCTGAAAGGCTTCCCCTGTTCAAAGGGGAACGGTTCATGCTTCATTGATCATTTGGGAATAAAATTTGCAATATCGTCAAGGTCGTCAGTACCCGAGGGGGCTTGGAGATTTGTAAAGTCCTTCCTTTCCGACGAATATCAAGAGCAATTTTCGGAACAGGGGGGCAGCAGAATACCCATAAAGCTTTCCGCAATTGAGAAGAAATACGCCAATGAGCAGAAGCCTTATGAATATGTAGATAACAATGGAGTTACACAATATATAAATGAAAATTGGTACTACACAGGTACGACAGATATCGACATAGGCTACCCCGACGAGGCGGACGCAGAGAGAATGATGAATTTTATCAAGACCGTAACGACGGTACAACGCAATGACAGATATGTTACGGCGATAGTTGAGGAAGAAGCGGGGGCGTATTTTGCGGGACAGAAATCCGCAGAGGAGGTCGCGAAAACTATTCAGAACCGCGTTCAGAATTATCTTGACGAGAACCGCTAAAGGAGAATTACTATGTTTAAAAGAATTTTTGCGGCGTTTACCGCGGCGGCATTGTGCCTGACGGTATCGTCCTGCGGAAAGCCCGCTCCCGAACCGGAAACAGCCTCGAAAGCCCACGTCTACAGGGAGGACAGGATAGAGCTTGCGGACGGTCTGGACGTAATAGAAAAGGTCATGTGCAGGGACGAAAAGATCTATATGCTGGGTACAAAATATATTTACGGCGAGGACGATTTCTTTCAGAGCGTATCTTATATCCTCAGCGTTATAAATATTGACGGCACTGTCGAAAAGGAGACAGAGCTTGATTTCGACGTCACAAGCTATTCTCTGCACATCTCCGAGGTTTGCGTGGACGGCGACGGCGTTATATCAATTATTATACAAAGCTATTCCGACGAAAGTCTTACCGTCTACCGCTTTTCTTCCGACGGGGAAATGCTTGGAAAATTCCGCGTCGGCAATGCTTTTAAAGATGTCATGGGCGGAAATCTCTCGATTATCAGAGGCTTTATCCCACTTGAAAACGGTCGTTACCTTATCGGAGCGGGTACGGGCGCGGCAGTCATTACCGCGGACGGAGAGGTGGAAACGGTCTTTAAGGACAACACTCCCGCCGAAGCAGCTTACATTTCGGGTCTGTGCCAAACGACCGACGGCAGAACTTTTATGGTGTACACCGTTATGACATGGGACGAAAGCATACCCAGCTGGATAGATGAGTCCGAGCTTGTGGAGCTTGACCTTGAAGCCCAAAAGCTCGGCGAGCGGTATCATATTGCCACGAACGGCACTTTTATAAACGGCACGGACAAATACGACCTGCTTATTTCCCGCGTGTCGGGGCTTGCGGGCTACGACATTGAAACGGGTGAGACCGAGGTCATTCTGGACTGGATAAAATCAGGCATGGACACGAATTCGATACCCACAGATACCATTAACGCTCTCCCCGACGGCAGGATACTCTGTCAGAACAATGCGTATAAATATCACGGAAGCGGCGCAGACCTGAACTATGACGACGTGTATATATCGCTGCTTACAGAGATACCGCCAGAAGAGCTTCCCGACAGAAAGCTTATAAAGCTGTTTGCCCTGAAGCTTGACAATGACGTAAAACAGCAGATACTGAGCTTCAACCGAAACAATCTTGAATACGAAATAGAGCTGACCTCCTATGCCGACTACGAAAACGGCTCGGAGCGCATGAACATGGATATGATTTCGGGAAACGTCCCCGACGTGCTTATTCTGGGCAAGGACGAGCTTTTTTACGACATTCCCGCGGACAGCTACATTTCAAAGGGTCTGCTTGCGAATATGTACGATTTCATGAAGAACGACCCCGATTTTGACCGTTCCGATTATCTGGAAAATTACTTTAAAGCCTATGAGGTTGACGGCAAGCTTTATGAGATCGTCCCCGTATTCGATATTATCACCCTTTTCGGAAAAGCTTCACGTCTTGGCGATGAGCCGGGCTGGACTATGGAGGAATTTAACGCAATTACCGAAAACCTCACCGGCAGGGAGATACTTGGCGAATACCGCAAGGACTATCTACTGAACCAGTTCCTGTACAATTGCAGCGACAGCTATATCGACAGAAGCAAGGGCAAATGCTATTTTGACAGCGACGAATTTATAAGCGTACTGAAATTATGCAATAAGTTTCCGGACGAAGAATCCGAATACGACCCCGACACAGATGAATTGATGTCCAATATAAGGGAGGACAGACGGCTTATGGAGTTTGCCTTTGCGGGCACTCCAATGTACTTCCGAACTGCGGAAAAGGGATATCTGGGCGAGCAGGTCACATTCAAGGGCTATCCCTCCTCAAAGGGCAACGGCTCAAGCTTCTGCGATATGAGCGGGGTACGGTTTGCCATATCCTCCAAAACTGCAGTACCCGACGGCGCGTGGAAATTTGTAAAAGCTTTTCTGAGCGACGAATATCAGGATATGTATTCGGAGCAGAATTCGGGCAGCTCGCCTATAAAGCTTTCCTCACTTGAAAAAAAATTCGAGAACGAGCAAAAGCCGTTTGAGTACATAGGCGGCGACGGCAAGACCTATTACGATGAGGAAAACAGATTTTACACAGGCGGAGGCTTTATAGACATAGGCTACCCCGACGCCGCGGACGCGGAAAGAGCCATGGAATTTTTGAAGTCTGTCGAAACGGTGCAGCGTAAGGACAGAAATCTTTCCGTGATAGTTCAGGAGGAAGCGGGGGCATATTTCGCGGGACAGAAGTCCGCGGAGGAGGTTGCGAAAACAATACAGAACCGCGTGCAGAATTATCTGGACGAAAGCAAATGATATCGGGCGCGGCGTTTTTCCTTGTTTTTTATGGAAATCCGACAAAATACTTGACATCGGGGCTGTATTATTATAGAATAAATATATACTGTATTTTTGCACGGCGCTTATGCCGTGGAACAATTATTGGAGGAGACTGGTAAAGTGAAGAAAAATTTATTCGGACGGTTTGTCGGCGCGGCGCTTTCGGTTTGCATGGCGTTCGGTTCGGCAGGACTTACCGTTTTTGCTGAAGAGCTTGAAGATGTGGACACAATTATGTCCGACGACGCCGATCTGACCGAGGACGGAGAAAACTTAGATTTCGACGCCGACGCAGATACGGACGGCAGCGAGCAGGACGATTTTTACGACGGCGATGTTCCCGCTGTTGAGGACGACAACGCCGTTGCGGGCGGCTTTGAGGACGATTTTCACGAGGTAACTCTTCCCGCCAGAAATATCCGTCTCAAGGTACAGCAGACAAATCAGATCAAAATAGGCAGTACCTTTCAGATCAAGTACGCCTTTACTCCGCTGAAATCGGACGACTATGTTACATACAGAAATTTCAATAAAAGCGTTGTAAAGGTAGATCAGGACGGTCTTGTTACGGCTGTGGGATACGGCGAGGCAAAGGTGCAGCTTGAAACGTCGGGCGGCAGGAAAAAGAACGTTTACTTCGTTGTAACAGGCTCCGACGGCGAGGTGGACGCAGAGCCCGAAAAAGGCGAGGTCACGGGGCTTGAATTTGCGGACGGCTTTATAATGCTCAGAGCGGGTAAATCGTTCAAGACGGACGTTATCTTCTATCCTCTCGGACTTTATGCCGATCTGACCTACAGGTCGGGAGATACGAGCGTTGCGAAAGTCACCGCTGACGAAAAGATAATCGGTGTCGGAGCAGGTTCGGCGGTCATCACTGCCGAGACGGAAAACGGCGTTAAGGCGGAGATGAACGTTACGGTGTACGACGATATCCTGCGGGGTATAGACGTTTCCAAGTGGCAGGGAAATATCAACTGGAAAAAGGTTTCCGTTTCGGGAATAGATTTCGTTATGATAAGAAGCTCCTTCGGCAGCGAGCATACCGACGAAATGCTGGACAAAAATGTACAGGGCTGCGAGAAATACGATATCCCGTACGGCTTTTATCACTATACATACGCTGCGACTCCCGCAGAAGCAAAGAAAGAAGCTAAGTACTTCCTGAAGCAGATCAAGGGCTACAGTCCCGATTATCCGATCGTGCTGGATATCGAGGAGGATTTCTACAAGAGTATGTCCCGCAAGGAGGTAACGGCTATAATCGTTGCTTTCATGGACGTTCTTGAGGACGCGGGCTACTATGCAATGGTGTACAATTCTCCCAACTTTATAAAGGCGTGCATAAACGAAAATACGCTGAAAAAGTACGATATATGGATAGCCTGCTGGGGCGACGAGGAAAGGCTGAACTCGCTTTACGACGGTCATTACGGAATGTGGCAGTATTCAGCTACCGGCAAGGTGAACGGCATAAACGGCGACGTTGACCTGGATTACTCATACAAGGATTACGCGGCTATCATAAAGGCAAACGGCTTCAATAATCATTAAGCTGCGGCAATGATACTATAAATTTAAAACGGAGAGCAGATTTGACTGTTCTCCGTTTTTGGTTTTATTTTTTCAGCATTTTTTTCAGGTACTTGCCCGTATAGGAATCCTTGCAGGACGCGATCTCCTCGGGGGTACCGCACTTGACAACGGTACCGCCGCCGTCGCCGCCCTCGGGGCCAAGATCAATAATGTGGTCGGCGCACTTGATAACGTCCAGATTATGTTCGATAACGAGTATCGTGTTTCCCGAATCCACAAGCTTCTGGAGGACTTCAATAAGCTTGTGAACGTCGGCGGTGTGAAGTCCCGTGGTAGGCTCGTCCAGAATGTATATGGTCTTGCCCGTGGAACGCTTGGAAAGCTCCGTTGCAAGCTTTACGCGCTGAGCTTCGCCTCCCGAAAGGGTAGTGGCGGGCTGACCGATCTTGATGTATCCCAGACCCACGTCCTGCAAGGTCTGGAGCTTGCGTGAAAGCTTGGGAAGATTTGCAAAAAACTCCACGCCCTCGTCAACGGTCATTTCCAGCACGTCGTAAATGGACTTGCCCTTGTAGTGAACATCGAGGGTCTCCCTGTTGTAGCGCTGTCCCTTGCAGACCTCGCAGGGGACGTAAACGTCGGGCAGGAAGTGCATTTCTATCTTGATTATGCCGTCGCCCTCGCAGGCTTCGCAGCGTCCGCCCTTTACGTTGAAGGAAAATCTGCCGCTTGTGTAGCCTTTCATTTTAGCGTCGTTTGTGTTTGCGAACAGTTCGCGGATATCGGTGAAAAGTCCCGTGTAGGTTGCGGGATTTGAGCGGGGCGTCCTGCCGATAGGGGACTGGTCGATAGCGATGACCTTGTCTAGATTTTCAAGACCGTCCATGCGCTCGAACTTTCCGGGACGTATCTTTGCGCGGTTGAGCTTTCCCGCAAGATTTTTGTAGATTATCTCGTTGACAAGTGAGGACTTGCCGCTGCCCGAAACTCCCGTAACGCAGGTGAAAGTGCCGAGAGGTATGGACACGTCGATATTTTTCAGATTATGCTCGGAAGCCCCGATAACGTCAAGGGTAAAGCCGCTTCCCGCGCGGCGTTCGGAGGGGACAGGTATAAACCGCTTTCCGCTCAGATACTGTCCCGTAATGGATTTTTTGCAGGACATTATGTCCTCGACCGTACCCGAACATATCACTTCGCCGCCGTTTACGCCCGCATAAGGGCCGATATCAACGATATAGTCCGCGGCAAACATGGTGTCCTCGTCATGTTCCACAACGATAAGGGTGTTGCCTAAATCGCGGAGACGCTTTAACGTTGCGATAAGCTTGTTGTTGTCCCGCTGGTGCAGACCGATTGACGGCTCATCTAAGATGTACAGCACGCCCATAAGGGACGAGCCTATCTGGGTCGCAAGACGGATACGCTGGCTTTCGCCGCCGCTGAGAGTTCCGGCAGATCGGGACAAGGTAAGGTATTCCAGTCCCACGCTCTGGAGAAATCCCAGACGGGACTTTATTTCCTTGACTATCTGACCGCTTATCATTTTTTCACGTTTTGTAAGCTCCAGACCGCTTATGAAGCTCATGCAGTCCGACACGGAAAGCGTACAAAGCTCCGAGATGTTTTTGCCGCCCACCGTGACTGCAAGGCTTTCCTTTTTCAGTCTTTGACCGTGACATTCTGGACAGAGCATTTCGGTCATGCAGTCCTCGATCTCGTTTTTACTGAACTCGGAATTGGTGTCGCGGTAACGCCTTTCCATGTTGGGGATAATCCCCTCAAAGGGCTGATAGTAAACGCCTCCGCCGTACTCGGTGGAGCGGTGCAGCTTAAGTTTAACGCCGTCGGAGCCGTACATAATAACGTCTATGACCTCCTGCGGCAAGTCTTTTACGGGGGTGTCGAGGGATACTCCGTAGTACTGGGCAATGCCCTTGAAGTACATCATTGCAATTGAGCTGTCGTCGGTTGTCGCCCAGCCCATAGCCTTTACCGCGCCCTGTCTCAGCGAAAGGTCTTTGTTGGGGATTATCAGATCGGGGTCGATCTTGCGGAACACGCCCAGACCGGTACACTTTTCGCAGGCGCCGAAAGGATTGTTAAAGGAAAACATTCTCGGCGCAAGCTCGTCAATTGAAACTCCGTGTTCGGGACAGGCGTAATTCTGGGAGAAAAGTATCTCCTCGCCGTCTATAACGTCGGCGATAACAAGTCCTCCCGAAATCGTGGAAACGGTCTCAACGCTGTCCGCAAGACGGGTCTCAATGCCCTCCTTTATGACAAGACGGTCTATGACAATTTCAATGCTGTGCTTCTTGTTTTTCTCCAGCTTTATTTCCTCGGACAGGTCGTAGATGATACCGTCCGCGCGGATACGGACGTACCCCGCCTTTCTTGCCCGCTCTATCTCTTTGACGTGTTCGCCCTTGCGTCCGCGTATAATGGGAGCAAGAAGCTGAATTTTTGTCCCCGCGGGAAGCTCCATTATCCTGTCAACGATCTGGTCAACTGTCTGCTGCTTGATCTCACGTCCGCAGACGGGACAGTGGGGTATGCCTATTCTGGCGTACAAAAGACGGAGGTAATCGTAGATCTCCGTCACCGTACCAACCGTTGAGCGGGGGTTTTTGGACGTGGTTTTCTGGTCAATGGAAATGGCGGGGGAAAGTCCCTCAATGCTGTCCACGTCTGGCTTTTCCATCTGTCCGAGGAACATTCTTGCGTAAGAAGAAAGACTTTCCATGTAGCGTCTCTGACCGTCCGCGTAAATGGTGTCGAACGCCAGCGAGGATTTTCCCGACCCCGACAGACCCGTCATGACCACAAGCTTGTCCCTCGGAATTTCAAGGTTTACGTTTTTCAGATTGTGCTCACGCGCACCTTTGATTATAATTTTATCAATAGCCATAATTTTCTCCTTTTAGCTTTTGGATTTTAAGCAGCAGATTACCGCAAATCGCAGATTACTTTCCGCGCCGCTTCGGCAAAGCTCTCTTTGGCTTGCTTTCCTCTTTAAGCTCGTTTATCTTGTCACGCAGATACGCCGCGTGCTCGAATTCCAGTATCTTCGCCGCGTTCTTCATCTCCTCGGTAAGCTTCTTTATCATAGCCTCCCGCTCTTCGGGAGTCATGCGCTTTTTCTTTGCACCGTCTGTTTTCCTGTCCGTCTCCGCTTTTGTGGATATTTCAATGACCTCGCGCACGTCCTTGATGATAGTTTGGGGAACAATCCCGTGTGCCTCGTTGAAATCCATTTGCAGCTTGCGGCGGCGTTCGGTCTCCATAATGGCGTTCTCCATGGACTGTGTGACCGAATCCGCGTACATGATGACCTGTCCGTGAGCGTTTCTCGCGGCACGTCCTATGGTCTGGATAAGGGAGCTTTCCGAACGGAGAAAGCCCTCCTTGTCCGCGTCAAGAATAGCAACAAGCGATACCTCGGGAATATCCAGTCCCTCACGGAGCAGGTTTATTCCCACCAGCACGTCGAACTCGCCCAAACGCAGGTCGCGTACTATCTCCATACGCTCAATAGTGTCGATATCATAGTGCAGATACCGCACCTTGACCTCCATTTTTTCAAGGTATGCGGTCAAGTCCTCCGCCATTTTTCGTGTAAGCGTTGTAACAAGAACACGCTCGTCTTTACGTGTCCGCTCGTTTATTTCAAGGAGCAGATCGTCAATCTGTCCCTCAACGGGCTTGACGATTATTTCGGGGTCAACAAGTCCCGTGGGACGAATTACCTGTTCCACGATCTGAGCGGACTTCTCCCTCTCAAACGGACCGGGAGTTGCCGAAACAAAGATGACCTGATTAAGCTTGTCGTAGAACTCGTCATAGTTCAGCGGACGGTTGTCATACGCCGAGGGCAGGCGGAAGCCGTAGTCGATAAGGGTTTTCTTTCTGCCGCGGTCTCCCGCGCTCATGGCGCGTACCTGCGGCAGGGAAACGTGGCTCTCGTCCACTATCAGCAGGAAATCGTCGGGAAAGTGGTCTAAAAGTGTGTAGGGGACACTTCCCGGCTCGCGCCCCGCAAGTATTCTGGAATAGTTTTCGATA
The DNA here is from genome assembly GCA_014799735.1 of Ruminococcus sp. Classification (GTDB taxonomy): domain Bacteria; phylum Bacillota; class Clostridia; order Oscillospirales; family Ruminococcaceae; genus RGIG8773. Next base: position 16,658 of record JAAVHL010000102.1, on the reverse strand, counting down.
CCCTTGCAGAAGCCTATCTCCTGAAGCATTTCTATGTCGTAATTGGTGCGCTGAGCGATACGCTGTGCTTCTATCAGCATTTCGTTGTCCTTGAAATATTTCACGCGCTCGTCAAGCTCCCGCTCGATCTCGGCAATTGCGTCCTGCATTTTGTCGCGGGATATTACGTAGTGGGAAGCCGGGTATATCGCCGCGTGGGAAAGTGTCGCCAGAACTTCTCCCGTCAGCGCCTTGAACTCGGTTATGCGTTCTATTTCGTCCCCGAAAAATTCCACGCGTATGGCGTTTTCCATTGACGCCGCGGGGAATATCTCCACCACGTCGCCGCGGACGCGGAACTTATTTCTTATAAAGTTGATGTCGTTCCGCTCGTATTGAATGCTTACCAGCTTTGCAAGCAGGACTTCCCTTGACATCTCCATGCCCGGTCTCATAGAAATGACCATTGTGCGGTAGTCAATGGGCGAACCGAGGGAGTAAATGCAGGATACCGAAGCGACGATAATAACGTCCCGACGTTCCGCAAGAGCGGAGGTCGCCGAGTGACGAAGCTTGTCTATCTCGTCGTTTACCGCGGAGTCCTTTTCGATGTAGCTGTCCGTTGAGGGGACGTAGGCTTCGGGCTGATAGTAGTCATAGTAGCTGACAAAATATTCCACAGCGTTTTCGGGAAAGAACTCTCTGAACTCGGAGCATAACTGCGCCGCAAGAATTTTATTGTGTGCAAGCACCAGCGTGGGACGGTTCACCCGCGCGATAACGTTAGCCATTGTAAAGGTCTTTCCCGAACCCGTAACGCCCAGCAGGGTCTGTTCCTTCAAGCCCTTGTCAAGACCCTCCACAAGCTTGTCCACAGCTTCGGGCTGGTCGCCTGCGGGAGTGTATTCCGAAACAAGTTTGAATTTATCCATAGTAACGCCTTTCTAATCAAAAACATTTATGTGAGCCATTTCACGCATTGAGACCACAGAACGTTCTCCGACGATAATGTGATCGAGCAGATTTATTCCGAGGGATTTCAGTGTGTTATTGATATATCTTGTTGAAGCCACGTCGTCCTCCGACGGAGACGGCACGCCCTTGGGGTGATTGTGGGCTATCGCAACGGCGGATGATTTTGCCTTGAAAATTTCTTCGGTTATCTTCCGCATTTCAAAGGGCGACGAGTCGGGACTTCCCGCCGCGATCAGCACGTTCGATACGCACCGCAGATTGTTGTCAAAGCAGGCGAGCCTGAACTCTTCGTGGTTAAGTCCGATAAAGTGCGGCTTGAAAAGCTCTTTCAGCTTGTCTACGTTGTCATAAACCTTTCCGTCGGAGCGGGCGTTATAGTATATCGGCAGACATCCGGGAATGATCTTGAACAGCGTAGCCGTATTTTCGGATACGCCTTTCACCGCGGTAAGATCCTCAAAGCTTGCGTCAAATATTCCCGCAATACTTCCGAACTGGTTCACCAGCTTATGTGCAAGGTCGTTGGTGTCTATCCTCGGACAGGTGTAAAACAGCAGCAGCTCAATTATCTGATGATCGTTGAAATCCTTGAAGCCGCTTTTTCTGAAGCGTTCCCGCATTCTTGCGCGGTGTCCCTCGTGGAGGTTGACCTTCTTATCCTTCTTTTCTTCGCCCATTACGAAACCACCTTTTTTGCACCCTATTGTAAAACAAACGTTTCTACTATTATACTACAAAATTTTCTTTTTGAAAAGATGTTTTTTTAAAAAAATTATGATATAATGATAATTAGTACATTTGACCATATTTTTACCGTAATGAGTGGGTGTTATTAGTGAAAGAATTTATCATAAATGTCAACGACGCGGGACAGCGGCTGGACAAGTTCATTGTCAAGGCTGTTCCCAGACTTCCCCAGAGCATGATGTACAAGGCGATAAGGAACAAGCGGATAAAGCTGAACGGAAAGCGTGCGGAGATATCCTCGCGGCTTCGGGAGGGCGATACGGTGCAGATGTACCTTAACGACGAGTTTTTCGACACTGCTCCCGAAACCGAGTTCATGTCCGTGACCTCTGCGCTGAACGTGCTTTATGAGGACGACAATATTCTGCTTCTGGATAAGAAAAACGGCATGGTAGTCCACGAGGACAACGACAACACCGCCGATACCCTTATCAATCGTGTGAAGCGTTACCTCTACGAGAAAGGGGAGTACGACCCGAATGCGGAGAACAGCTTCGCTCCCGCGCTGTGCAACCGTCTTGACCGCAACACGGGGGGGATTGTCATTGCCGCGAAAAATGCGGAGGCTCTGCGTATCCTCAACCAAAAGATCAGGGACAGGGAGATAGAAAAATACTATCTCTGCATAACCGTGGGCGTGCCGCCCAAAAGGTCGGACACCCTTACCGCATATCTTGAAAAGGACTCCGCTTCAAACACGGTAAAGGTCACGGACAGAAAAAGCGGTACAAACAAAACCATTGTGACAGGCTACCGCGTTATACGTGACAACGGGAAGCTTGCACTAGTGGAAATAAAGCTTGATACGGGACGCACCCACCAGATACGTGCCCACATGGCGCACATAGGCTGCCCGCTTTTGGGGGACGGCAAATATGGAATAAACAGGATAAATAAGGAATATAAAGTAAAGACACAGGCTTTGTACTCCTACAGGCTGAAATTTGCCTTTTCCACGGAAAGCGGCTGTCTGGCGTATCTTGACGGGAAAGAGTTCCGCGTCGGGAATGTGTGGTTTGAGGACAAGTTTCTGTAAACTCCTGCCGGACAGCAGTATGGTGTGAAGCTTACAGATAATTACATATGTATTGAATTTCTGTCGAAAATATTTATATTTTTTATGAAATGCTTGCAATGGTATAGCGTATTGTGGTATAATTAAAAGGGTACAAATTAATATAGTATCAATAGAATGACGAGCCGCAGGGCGCGGCGCTAACAGTCAAAGGAGATGAGAATATGATCGGCGATCTTCACTGTCATACAAAGCTGTCGGACGGTTCTCTCGGTATCGAGGACATAATCGTTCAGGCGAAAAGAACCGGAATAGATTTTATTTCAATTACCGACCATGACACTATGTCGTCCGTCTCGAGAGCAAAGGTGCTCGGCGAGCGATACGGCGTTCAGGTGCTGCCCGGAGTGGAGCTTTCGGCTTGGGATAAGTCCCGAAACAGAAAGGTACATATTCTCTGCTACGCGCCCCAGAAGCCCGACCGTCTCGAGGGCGTGTGCATGAAGGCCTGCGAGATACGGAAGGCCTGCGCTAAGGAAATGGTCGAAAACGTGATGAAGCTGTACCCCATTACCGCGGAAAGCGTTATGAAGTACGCGACGGGTTCAAAGAGTATTTTCAAGCAGCATATCATGCACGCTCTTATAGATTACGGCTATACCACAGAGTTCTACGGCGAGCTTAACGACGAGCTGTTCAACCTTAAAAACGGCACCTGTATCGTTGAGCGCGAATACCCCGACGTGAACTTTGTTCTTGACCTGATACATTCCGCAAGGGGAGTTGCAGTTATGGCTCACCCTGTTTACTATGATTCTCTCGATTTGCTTGAGGAGCTTGCCGCAAAGGGCAAGATAGACGGCGCGGAGGCGTACCACTACACCGCCGACGAGGAACAGCAGAAGAAAATTCTTGATATTGCAGAAAAGTACAACCTTATCGTAACGGGCGGCTCGGATTTTCACGGGCTTTATAATGCGTATCCCACACATATCGGCAGCAATACCACCGATAAGGAAAATATTGACAGAATAATCAAGCTTGCCAATAAAAAGGAAAAATGATCTTGACAGTATTACGCACAGCTTAGGTGGGCATTTTCTATGGAAACCAAAATCGGCACGCATATTCAGATACGCAGTTCTTTCAGCGTGGGAAATGGTGTTAATGCCCGCAGGAACGCTGATACCAATTCCGCAAAATCGCAGAGTGCAAATGTTGATACATTTGCTATGTCCTCACCAAAATGATGGCTATGACCGCTGGCTTGAAAATGAAGAAAAGTTTTATTAATATGAAATTTTAATTTAAAAAATGTCTTTTAAAAAGGAAGCGATTTTTTATGGAAACCCAAATCGGCACGCATATTCAGATACGCAGTTCTTTCAGCAAAGAAAAAAACGTTAATGTCTCCAAATACTCTGATACCAATTCCGCAAAGGCGCAGCGTGCAAACGTTGACACATTTACGCGGTCAGCGCCGGAGACAGATTATTTCAGCAGCGATAAGTATAAAGCGCTGAGAGCGTTCAGTGAAAGCTTAAAAGAAGCCACACCTATGGAGCTTAAATGGTACAAGCGTGAGTCGGACGCTCCCGAGGACATAGCTAAGGTCAATTTTGAATGTTTAAATGACATAACAGAGCCCGTTAGAGAAGATTTTTCGTCAGCTCTTGAAAAAGCGGGAATTCCAAAAGATGTGACTTTTGAATTTGATCATGATATTAATACTCATAAGGCAACAGTTACAAAAATATCTGATGAGAATTACCGCGAAAGCGTTGAGTCGGTGATTAATAGTTTCCGTTTGGGAATGTCTTTTATTGGATTTGCGTCAAGGGTCATGAACGGATATGTTTCCTCGGCGTACTATCCGTCAATAGCGAGCAACCTTGAAGTCTGCTACGGTCAGGATATAAACGACCTTTACATTGATGAAGAGGGCAATCTCTGCGGCGCAAACGAAAATCTTCAAAAGGCAATTGAAGCCTCAAAAATAGGCGAGGAGTTCTGCCCCGATCCTCACCACCGGTTCCCTGCAAAAAATATTGAGGGCATAATCAAGCGTCTGATATCGGACGAAAACATTACTCCCAATGTTTCCCACATGGGATATGACGGAGAGAGCATTTACACAAACGACGGCGAATTCAAGTTCGGAAAGGACTTTGACCCTGATCTGTTCGGTGAGGAAAAATATGCAATGAGAGGGTCAATATCGCTGTATATCGGTCGTCCGTATGACCGCTGGCTCGAAAATGAAGAAAAGTTTTATTAATTAAATACAGAAAGAAGTTTAAGCAATGGATATTATGCAGTCGTCTCTTGAAAAACACTACGAATGGAAAGGCAAGATAGAGGTGGTCTCCCGCTGTAAGGTGGAGAACCGCGAGCAGCTTTCCAACGCCTACACCCCCGGAGTTGCCAAGCCTTGTCTGGAAATTGCCGAGAACCCCGAGCTGTCCTACGACCTTACCCGCCGCTCAAATCTTGTGGCGGTAATTACCGACGGCACTGCGGTGCTTGGTCTGGGGGATATAGGTCCGCGGGCTTCAATGCCCGTTATGGAGGGCAAGTGCGCTCTGTTCAAGGAGTTTGCGGGGGTTGACGCGTTCCCTATCTGCGTAAATTCCAAGGACGTGGACGAGATAGTCCGCACGGTGGAGCTGATATCCTACAGCTTCGGCGGTATCAATTTAGAGGACATTTCCGCTCCCAGGTGCTTCGAGATAGAGCGCAGGCTTAAAGAAAAGCTTGATATCCCTGTTTTCCACGACGACCAGCACGGTACGGCGGTTGTTGCTTCGGCGGCAATGCTCAACGCTGCAAAGGTGTCGGGCAAACGCTTTGAGGACATGACACTCGTCATAAACGGTGCGGGAGCGGCAGGCTGCGCGATCGCAAAGCAGTTTCTTTCGCTGGGTATCGGCGATATAATTATGGTGGACATAAAGGGCATAATCTGCGACGGAGACGAGTTTGAAAATCCGTCTCACTACGAAATGGCGAAGCTTACAAATAAGACCAAGCGCAAGGGCGGTCTTGCGGAGGCAATGGCGGGCGCGGACGCTTTTATCGGCGTTTCCAAGCCAAATCTTGTTTCGCAGGACATGGTACGCTCCATGGCGGATAAGCCTATCATTTTCGCAATGGCGAATCCTACTCCCGAAATAATGCCCGACCTTGCCAAGGAGGCAGGAGCTTTTGTTGTGGGAACGGGACGTTCCGATTTCCCCAACCAGATCAACAACGTTGTAGCGTTTCCTGGAATATTCAAGGGAGCCCTTGCGGTTCGTGCAAAGGACATCAACGAGGATATGAAGCGTGCCGCCGCAAGAGCGATAGCGGAAGCCGTACCCGCAGACAAGCTTTGCGCAGACTTTATCCTCCCCGACGCTTTCGACAAGAGTGTTGCCGAAGCTGTTGCAAAGGCGGTCGCGGAAGCCGCGGTGCAGTCGGGCGTTGCGAGAATAAGTAAATGGACGGTTTGAGGGATATTCCCCTGTTCGATACATTTAATGAGATTAAGCCCATAAAAAAGGGTATGTCGGGGGACAGGAAATATTTTGTCACCACAAACGGCGGCGAGAGGCTGCTGCTGCGGATTTCCGATATAAGTGAACTGGAAAGAAAAAAGTCCGAGTATGCTCTGATTAAGAAGCTGTCTGCGGATATTCCCATGCCGAAGCCCGTAGATTTCGGGGTCTGCGGCGGGGGCGCGGAGGTGTACACCCTGCTCACATGGATAGACGGCGAGGAAGCAGAAACGGTTGTCCCTAAGCTTTCAGAGAGCGAACAGTACCGCATTGGAAAAGAGGCAGGACGAATTCTGAAAAGAATTCACGACCTTGCTCCCGCAGACGTTTCGGAAACATGGAAAGAACGCTATTTCGCGGTGATCGACGAGAGGCTTGAAGCATTCCGAAACGAGGGCGAGCGTTTTGCCGGCTGGGATATAATGCTGGATTACATCGAAAGCAACAGGAGCTTGCTTGATGGACGTCCGCAGACATATCATCACGGAGACTACCATATGGGAAATCTGATACTGTCGGGCGGCAGAGTCTCGGTTATAGACTGGCATACTGTGGATTTTGACAACGTCGGCGACCCTTGGTATGAGTGCAACCGCATTGGCTTGGAGTATCCGTACTTTGCTTCGGGACAGATCGACGGCTATTTCGGCGGCAGTGTTCCCGAAGAATTTTGGCGGCTGTTGGCGTACTATCTTTCTGTCAGCGCCATTATCTCGATCGTCTGGGCAAAATATTTTGCTCCGGACAGATTGAAGCCTGTGCTGAATTTGAATATGGACATTTTGAAATGGTTTGATAATATGAAATGTTCCGTGCCGACTTGGTACAAAACAATTGAGTAAAACGTTATAAATAAAATGCAAAGGAGTAAAAATTATGACTATCAACTACACACCCAGAGGGGTTTGTTCAAGAAACATCACAATAGAAGTAACTGACGGTATCATCGACAGCGTGAAGTTTATGGGCGGCTGTCACGGAAATACACAGGGCGTTGCCGCACTTGTAAAGGGTATGAAGGTGGAGGAAGCCATCAAGCGTCTTGAGGGTATCAACTGCAACGGCAAGGGTACGTCCTGTCCCGACCAGCTTGCAATCGCTCTCAAAGAGGCTCTTTAATGGATACGGTCGCAAAAGGCGGGCTCGCAAGAACGTGCCTTATTTTCATTGTGCTTCTGTCTGCGGCTGGATTTGCGGTTTTTTTCGCGCCCGTTTCCGCAGGGATAATCAATATCGGAAACGCCGCGGGAATGTCCGTGTGCGCGGCGCTGTTTTTCCTTGCGATATTCTGGAACAGGTTTTTCCGCTTTATGTCGGAGCATAGGGTCGTCCAAGTGATATTTACCGCGGTCATTGCGCTTGCCGTGGCTTTGGCGGTGCTGGCGGCGGTAATTTCCGCGTTTATGATATCGGCGGCAAACCGTCCTCCTGACGGGGATACCACCGTTATCGTGCTTGGCTGCAAGGTCAGGGGAGAAGAGCCAAGTCTTATGCTGAGACAGCGTATCATGGCGGCGTACAGATTTCTTGACAAAAACCCGTCCGCAATGTGTATCGTTTCGGGCGGACAGGGCAGCGACGAGCTTATTTCCGAAGCTGAGAGCATGAAGCGTGTTTTGGTTGAGCAGGGGATATCCGAGGACAGGATTATCATGGAGGACCGTTCCACAGGTACGGACGAAAATATCCGCTTCTCACTTGAAAAGATGAACGAATACGGAATAAGCGGCAGCGTGACTATTGTTACCAACGATTTCCACCAGCTTCGGGCTAAACTGATAGCGGACAAGTACGGTCTGGAATCCTACGCGGTCTCGGCGAGAACGTCAATATGGCTGCTCCCTACATATTGGCTCAGGGAGTGGTTCGGGGTGTGCTATCAGGTTTTACTGGGGCAATAAAAATAACTGCGGAATAAAACGTTCCGCAGTTATTTTTTTGCACCGTCGGACATACACTGTAGAAAAAGCTTTAAATTGGTGATGTTAATGTTTGTATGTATCAGACTGAAAAAATTCGCACTGTGCCTTGCGGGGGTACTTATAGTGCTTTTAGGCGGAACATTCCTTACGGCAAAGGGCTTTGAGCAGGCTGCCGTTGCCGCGGATACTTCGGAAACCGTAGGCGTCGGAGAAATCTTCGTCCCCGCAATAATGTACCACAGCTTGCTGAAAGACCCTGCCAGAGCAGGGGACTATGTTGTAAGTCCCGCAGTTTTTGAGGAGGATATGCGGTATCTGACCGAAAACGGCTATGAAACAGTTTTTGTAAGCGACCTTATCGACTACGTTGAAAAAGGCGTTCCGCTGCCCGAAAAGCCCGTGCTTGTAACCTTTGACGACGGCTATCTGAACGTTATGACCTATGCGTACCCGTACATGAAAGAGAACGGTCTGAAAGGTGTAATGAACGTTGTTGGTACGTACACCGATCTTTCCACCGAGCAGGACGAGCATAATCCTGCCTATTCCAGCCTGACGTGGGACGAGATCGCAGAGCTTGCAAACAGCAGTGTTTTCGAGATAGGAAACCACACCTACAATATGCACTCCATGACCTCGCGCAAGGGCTGCAAAAAGATGTACGGTGAAAGCTATGAGGAATACCGCAAGTCAATGTTTGACGATATCGCAATGCTTCAGGGACTTCTTTCGGACAAGTCGGGCGTAACTCCCGTGACCTTTGCGTATCCTTTTGGCTTTGTATCCGAGGACAGCGTTGATATCCTGCGGGATATGGGCTTCAAAGCGCTGCTTACCTGCAATGAGAAGCCGAATTATATTTCCCGCGGAAATCCCGAATGTCTGCTGAGTATCAACCGGTATAACCGTCCGGCGGGGATATCCACCGAGGACTTCATGAAAAAGCTTCTTTAACATTAAAAACGGCGCAGGAAAAAGCTCCTGCGCCGTTTCAGCGTTATGCGTCTGTATTATTCGTTAAGTATCAGGTCGTCATCAAAGTCCTCGGGCATAAATTCCTGAATGCCGTCATCTATGTCAATTCCTGCAGTTTCAGCGCCCTCTGCACCCTCTGCGAGAGCGGCTGCCTCCTCCTCGGAAAGCTCTTCTTCGGGCTCGGGCTCAGGCTCGACATAATCAATGCTGTGCTCGTAAACAGAGGTATAAAATCTGTCCACATGACCGAAGATCGCCTCGGTGTACTGATCGCGGAACTCCACCATTTCTTCAAGAATAGGGCCGAACTGTTCGGGAGAGCGGGGGAGACCCGACGTAGGATCGTAATTGGCTTTGTTGTTGGTATGCTTCCATGCACGGTTGAGCATAGCAAGAATATACTTATCCTTTTTCGCTTCAAGATTTTTCTTGAACTCGGAGGGGACAGGCTTTTTGAACTGGTAATATTTTTCCAGCGTGATCAACTCTTCAAGGTTGCTTTGAATGGAATCAAAATAGCCGAAAAAAGCTCTTGGGCTTTTGGTTGTGGAAATATTCGTTGTTGCAGTATTAATGCTTTTCATTCTTTTGGAAATGTATACCTTAGTCATTTCGTCAAGAAATTCGTTGGATACCATAAGCTTCTTTTCATCTGTACCGAAAATTATGTTTTGCAGCTCTATCTGCTTTAATTTATTTGCATTGCCCGAAAAAAGAGCCATTCAGAACATATCCTTTCATATTGATTTATGGCTGACGGTTCGTCCGTAGACAGCCTTTACCGCGGGAAGAACCGCTATTGTCAGCGGGATAAAGAACACAAGCTCGGCGGCAGTTTTGCCGTACCGGATATATAGCTGTCCCGCAGTGCGCGACATAAGACCGTAGTACATCAGTATCGGCGTATTGAGCAGCAGGCAAATTATGAACGAGTCCGCAAGTCTGGCGATAACGGAAAATACCACCAGCCTGAAGCCGTCCTTTTTGTACAGCAGCGCGCCGTAGACAAATCCCGTCAGTACCGCCGTCATGGACAGCAAGGGCAGCGGCGCCTGACCGCTGAGGATACAGCCAATAAGGTCTCCCGCCAAAGCGGAAATCATAGCGGGTACGGGGCCGTAAAGCATTCCCACCGCCGCAAGAGCGATAAACGCAAAGTTGACCTTGATAAATTCGGTGGGTCTGAACGAGAACATATCCAGCACGATAAACGCCGCGGTAAGTATTCCCGCCACGGTAAGACAGCGGACGTTTTTAAGCTCCGCCGCGGAGCTTCTGAAATCGGAAAAAAAGCTTTTCATATTAAAACCTCCTTAAAATTATGCTAACTGCATAATCGGGAGTAAACTGTTTTCTTCTGAAAACAGTTACCGTTTTCTTCCGAAACCGGTTACCGTTCTCTTACGAAAACAATTATGAAAAGCTCCTGTTATGCATTCAGCGGGATGCGGCAAACGCACCGCAAGTATCATTTTGAAGATACTTTTCGTCAAGGCGGCAACTCCCCGTCCGCCAAGCACTGTACGCGCGTTTGCCTACTCTGTAATGCTGTTTGCTAAAATGCTTTGCCTATCAGAACGAAAGCTCGTCGGCAATTCTGTAAAGATTTTCGTCAAAGGGCTTCTGCATTGCAAGGGCTTCCTTGATGTCGAAGTCAACGATCTTGCCCTGCTGCATAGCCACAACGCGGTTTCCGATACCCTTGTCAAGCAGGTCTACCGCGTAATAGCCCATTTCGCTTGCAACAACTCTGTCGCGCAGAGTGGGGCTTCCGCCTCTCTGAACGTGACCGAGGATAGTTGTTCTGGAGTCGATACCCGTCTTGTCGTGGATTTCCTTGGAAATTTCCTCAATATTGCCCACGCCCTCGGAAACAACCACGATAAAGTGCTGTCTCTTGTTTTCCTTGGACTTCCTGATCTTGTTGACAATATCGTCCATAGAGAACTTAACCTCGGGGGTAATGATAGCCATAGCGCCTACGGCAGTACCAACGTTAAGAGCGATCCAGCCCGCGTTTCTGCCCATTACCTCAACAACGGAGCAGCGGTCGTGGGACATAGCGGTGTCGCGGATCTTGTCAACCATTTCCATAGCGGTGTTCATAGCTGTGTCATAGCCGATGGTGTACTCGGTGCAGGCAATATCGTTGTCGATAGTTCCTGGCAGACCTATGCAGGGAACGCCAGCCTTTGAAAGGTCGGCAGCGCCTCTGAACGAGCCGTCTCCGCCGATAACAACGATACCCACAAGATTGAGCTCGTCGCACTTCTGCTTTGCTTTAAGTACATAGTCCCATTCCTTGAATTCGAGACATCTTGCGGTGTAGAGCACCGTGCCGCCGCGCTGGATTATGTTGGAAACATCCCTTGCGCCGAGGTTCACAGTCTCGCCGTGGAGCAGACCGTTATAACCTCTGTTGATGCCTACGACCTCGTAGCCCTTTCCCAGAGCGGCGCGTGTAACGGCTCTTACAGCCGCATTCATGCCGGGAGCGTCCCCTCCGCTTGTTAAAACGCCAATTCTTTTCATATCTTATTCCTCCAAAATTTATTACATAATATCAATAACTTACCATACATCTCTAATTATACTATTTATAGAAAGATTTGTCAAGCACCGATTTCAACAAAAAATGCTTAAGTCAATATTGTCCTTATTTTAAAGCAATATTGTCCTTTCCAGCGATCTGCGCGATAATATCCGCAAACTTTTCGGATATCTTAACTCCCGCGACAGCTTTTGGGGAAAGCTTTTTCTTCAAATCGGAGAGATAGAATATCACCTTTGTGTCTCCGGGATTATCCCTGCACACGTTCAGGATATCCTGCATGACGCCGCTGTCCGAGCGGCACCTTATATAGAGGCTTGCTTTTTCCAGTACGCGGACGAACTGTCCCGCGTCGGCGATCTGTTCGGCTATAAGCTTGGGGTCGCCGTCCTTGTAGGACAGCTTTGCGGTTATGTGTACCGATCTGCCTCTTGTAATAATGTCTCTGTTTGCAGCCAGTATATCCGCAAAAATAATTCCCTCCGCTTCGCCCGTCATGTCCTCAAGGGTGACGAAAGCCATCTTCGCGCCGTTTTTCTGGGTGTAAAGCTTTACGCCCTGCAAGGTGCAGAACGAGGAAATTTCACTGCCGTCCTTGGGCGGGTCAAGCTCGTCGTAAAGACGCGCGATATCGGTGGCGCCGCAAAGCTTCGCATATGGACGGTAATCCTCCAGCGGATGCCCCGAAAGGTACGCCCCCGTAATTTCTTTTTCCATTTCAAGCTTGACGGCAAGTGGATATTCGGGAAGCCGCTCAAAGGAAAAACTGTCACCGCTGTCCTCCGCGGTATCGAAAAAGTTTATCTGACCCTCCATGTTGCTCAGGGAGTACCGCTGTACCGAGCCGAAAATCTTGTCGTAATTTTCCAGCATTTCCCTGCGCGTGTAGCCGAAGCAGTCCAGCGCGCCGCACTTGATAAGACTTTCTATCGCACGCTGGTTCACGTCTCTGCCGCTTATCCGCTTGCAGAAATCGTTCAGGGACTTGAACGCGCCGTTTTGTTCACGCTCGTCCAAGAGGTCGCGTATGGAGTTGTACCCCAGATTTTTCACCGCCAAAAGCGCAAAGCGTATTCCCTTTGCGGCGGGGGAGAAGCCGAAGCCGCTTTCGTTTACGTCGGGACTTAAAATCTTCACGCCGTTTTTGGAGCATTCCGAAGCGTACTCTAAGATTTTTCCCGTGCTTTCAAGGAAAGCCGACATCAGCGCCGCCATGTACTCCTTGAAATAGTAATGCTTCAGATAGGCCGTCTGATAGGAAACATGGGCGTAAGCCGCCGCGTGGGACTTGTTGAACGCGTAGGAAGCAAAGCTTTCCATCTCGTCGAAAATTTCGTTGGCGATCTCCGTGGATACGCCGTTTTTAGCCGCTCCCTCAACGAAGATGCCGCGCTCCTTCAGCATTTCGGCGGTCTTTTTCTTAGCCATTGCGCGTCGAACCAAGTCCGCCCTGCCGTAGGAGTACCCCGCCATTTTGCGGCATATCTCCATGACCTGCTCCTGATAAACGATACAGCCGTAGGTAACATTGAGAATGTCCTTTAGAATTGGGTGCTTAAAGGTAACCTTTTGGGGATTGTGTCGGCACTCAATGTAACGCGGTATGCTGTCCATAGGGCCGGGACGGTACAGGGACAGGACGGCTATAATGTCCTCGATAGATTCGGGTTTAAGCCGCATCAGTACCTGCCGTATGCCCGCGCTTTCAAACTGGAATATTCCCGTGGTCAAACCCTGCGACAGCATTTCGTACACCTCGGGGTCGTCTATGGGAATTTTATTTATATCAAAGTTGGGATTTTTCCTGCGGATAAAATCGGAAGCGTCACGAATGACCGTAAGGTTTCGCAGTCCGAGAAAGTCCATTTTAAGCAGTCCCAGACTTTCCAGAGCGGTCATGGTGTACTGGGTAACGGTAACGTCTCCGTTTTTCTGCACGGGGACGTAATTACTGACAGGCGCGGGACATATCACAACTCCCGCCGCGTGTGTGGAGGCGTGGCGGGGCATACCCTCTATCTTCCGAGCCGTGTCGATAAGTCTGCGGACGGTCTCGTCGCTTTTGTACAAAGTCAGCAAGTCCTCGCTGTCTTTAAGCGCGCCGTCAAGGGTAACGTGCAGACCGTAGGGTATCAGCTTGGATACCTTGTCCGCCGCTTGATAGGGTATACCCATTACCCGCGCAACGTCCCGCACCGCGCCCTTTGCCGCCATTGTTCCGAATGTGATTATCTGGGCGACCCTGTCCTCGCCGTATTTTTTTACAACGTAGTCTATGACCCGCTGTCTGCCCTCGTAGCAGAAGTCGATATCGAAGTCGGGCATTGACACTCTTTCGGGATTGAGAAAACGCTCGAACAGCAGTCCGTATTTCATGGGGTCTACGGAGGTTATGCCGATACAGTATGCGGCAATGCTTCCCGCGCCCGAGCCTCTGCCGGGTCCAACGGGGATATCATGCTCGCGGGCGTAGCGGATAAAGTCCCACACAATGAGAAAGTAGTCCACGTACCCCATTTGGGTTATCACGCCAAGCTCGTAGTCCATTCTCTGGACATACTCTTTGGGAGGGTTCTCGCCGTACCGCTTGGTCAGACCCTTTCGGCAAAGCTCGGTAAAGTACGCGGTGTTGTCCGAAACGCCGTCTGCGGTGAATTTCGGCAGAAGCAGCTTGCCGAATTCAAAAGTCACATTGCACCGCTCCGCAATTTTGGCGGTGTTGTCAACGGCGTGGGGGACGTTTGCAAACAGCTGCCGCATTTCCTCCTCGGACTTCATATAAAACTCGTTTGTGGAGAACGACAGGGGATTTGGTTCGCTCAGCGGTGTGTTGGTCTGTATCGCTATCAGAGTGCGCTGGATATCCGCGTCCTCTTTCAGAATGTAGTGTGCGTCGTTTGTTGCCGCAAGGGGAATACCTGTCTCGGCGGAAAGCCTGTAGAGAAGCGGCAGTATGCGTATTTCCTCGGAAATATCGTGGTTCTGGACTTCGATATAGTAGTTGTCCCTGCCGAAAATTTCCAGATATCGGAGAGCCACAGCCTTGGCGTTGTCGTACTCTCCGTTTGCAAGCTTTCGGGGAATTTCCCCCGCAAGACAGCCCGACAGCGCGATAAGTCCCTCGTGGTATTTTTCCAGAAGCTCAATGTCCACGCGGGGCTTGCTGTAAAAGCCCTCGGTGTAGCCGCAGGAAACAAGCTTGATAAGATTTCGGTAGCCCGCGTTGTCCTTGCACAGAAGCACAAGATGATAAGGCTTGTTGTCCTGCCCGTGTATCTTATCAAACCGTGTTCGCGGCGCAACGTATACCTCACAGCCGATTATGGGCTTTATGCCTTGGGAGACCGCTTCATTGTAAAAATCCACGGCTGCGTACATACAGCCGTGGTCGGTAACAGCAACAGCAGTCTGTCCCAGCTCCTTTGTCCGTGAAACAAGCTGTTTCAGACGGCAGGCTCCGTCAAGCAGACTGTATTCGCTATGCAGATGAAGATGAACAAAAGACATAGGGTTATCCTTTCGGCGGACGGAAAACGCTTACGGCTCGTTTTCCTCCGCGGGTCGGTAATTTATCAGATATCCGATAAGATTATGGCTGAACGGAGCTTTGTCCCAGACCGCAAGCACATAGCAGGTATCCTTGCCGTCTTTTTTTGCAAAGCTGCTGTCGGCCTTGTACTTTTCATAATCAGGGTAATATTCGTTTGTCCGTGCATTTTTGCCGCTGACCGCGTCGTCAAAGGTAATTATCTCATATCGGCAGTCTGCAAAGTCTTTTGCAATATTTTCCTCGATATCGGTTTTGTTGCTTGAACTGAATACAATGACCGTCTGCGCAACAAGACTTTCACTGTGTCCGTCCCATTCCACAAATGATTTGTTGAACCCTCTGCTGCCGTTGTTTGATGTAACGATCGACAGCGCCCTCGAGGTCTGGAAATTTGCCACAACGATATTCACGACTAACCCCAGAATTTCAAAAGCGATAAACAAACATATCACTGTTACCAAAATTTTAATTACGGTCTTGACCTTGTTCATTGTCATTCCTCCTGTCGTTATGTTCCTCACGGAGCTTATCCGCGATCTCGGAAAGCTTTTTCAGACGGTGGTTTGCTCCAGAACGACCAACAGGCTTGTCCAGCATTTCGCCAAGCTCTTTAAGCGAAACGTCGGGATTTTCCAGACGTATCTCCGCCGCGTTCCGCAGCTCGGGGGAAAGACTGTCCAGTCCCTCAGTCTCCATGATGTATTCGATGTCCGCGATCTGACGCTCAGAAGCTTTCAGAGTGCGCTCGATATTGGCGGAATCGCAGTTTGCAATGCGGTTTGCCTTGTTGCGCACGTCCTTGTAGATCTTCACGTTCATCAGGTCGATGCTGCTCATGGTCGCGCCCATAAGGGTAAGCAGATCCTCGATAGCCTCGCTGTCTTTCAAGTAAATGACGTAAACGTTTTTCCGCTCGGTGTACTTTGCGTTTATCCCTACCGACGTAAGCAGATTAAGCAAGTCCTGCGTAAGCTCGTAGTAGGGTACGGCAAATTCCAGATGGTACTCCTTGATAGGTTCGGTAATGCTCCCGCAGGAGAGAAACGCTCCCGCGATAAAGGCGAAAACGCTGTTGTTGTCGATAATATCCGTCTGGATACGGTGGATGAGCGTCCTGCTGGAGATACGGTAGCGGTATATTATCTCCTCGCGGAAGCTTTCTGAGGGAATGCTCAGCGAGTAAAGCGATACGCCGTTTTTCTTTTCCGTAACGTTCACCTCGGCAACTCCCGACCCGCCGATAACGTCGTCGGCAAGGCTGCGGAAAAGTCCGCACACAAGGTCGTTCTCCGTCTGGAAAACTATTGAATCGGGCGCAAAGCTTTTGCAGAACAGCAGCATACCGTACAGACAGCAGTATTTTCTGTCCTTGTCGGTGATGACCGAGCAAAGCTCTTTTTTGACCGAA
>JAAVHL010000101.1 GCA_014799735.1 Ruminococcus sp. | reverse complement strand
CTCCTGTTGCTTTTATTTCTCGCAACTTAACTGTAACACAGGTTTGGCTTTTCCGCTACTCTTTTTTTACTTTTGTTACGCTTCTATTGTAATCCTACAGGCGGGACATCGTGACCGTTAAGGCACGGCTTGAAATCCTGCTGAAAATATGTTATAATTTTTTAGGAAATTTTATTTTTATCGAAAGGAATTTTTATTATGAAAGAACTTAATCCAAACGCAAAGATCGAGACCAAATGCCTGCACGCAGGCTACACTCCCAAAAACGGAGAGCCGAGAGTTGTGCCTATCGTCCAGAGTACGACTTATGTTTACGACTCCACGGACGATGTTGCCGCGGTCTTTGACGACCCCACAAAAAGCCTGATCTACTCACGTTTTGAAAATCCCACCACCGACGCCGTTGAAAAGAAAATCGCCGCTCTGGAGGGCGGCGCGGCGGCAATGTGTACCTCCAGCGGACAGGCGGCTTCCCTGCTGTCTATCCTCAACATCTGCGAGGCGGGGGACAGCTTTATCGCGTCCTCGTCCATTTACGGCGGAACAATAAACCTTTTCGGCTTCACCCTTAAAAGAATGGGTATCGAGTGCATATGGGTTGACGTTGACGCGTCCGAGGAGGAGCTTAACGCCGCATTCAAGCCTAACACCAAGGCGGTTTTCGGCGAGACTATCGCAAATCCCGCACTGACAGTCCTTGACATTGAAAAATGGGCGAAAGCCGCTCACGCCCACGGAGTTCCCCTTATCGTGGACAACACCTTTGCAACGCCTATTTTGTGCCGTCCTATCGAGTGGGGCGCGGACATTGTTGTTCACTCCACCTCCAAATACATGGACGGTCACGCGGTACAGGTGGGCGGCGTTATCGTTGACTCGGGCAAGTTCGACTGGACAAGCGGAAAGTTCCCCTGCATGACCGAGCCCGACGAAAGCTATCACGGAATTGTTTACACCGAAAAATATTCCTTTGCGCCCTATATCGTAAAAGCAAGAATGCAGCTTATGAGAGACTTCGGCTGCTATCCCGCTGCAAACAGCTCGTTCCTGCTCAATCTGGGACTGGAGACCCTTGCGGTGAGAATGAAGCAGTACTGCGAAAACGCCCTTAAAGCGGCGGAATTTATAAAGGGTACAGGCAAGGTGAATTTTGTTTCCTACGCCGGACTTGAGGGGGACAAGTACCACGAGCTTGCAAAAAAATATCTTCCCCTCGGAACTTGCGGAGTAATATCCTTCTCCATAAAGGGCGGCAGGGATACCGCCGTTAAGTTCATGGACAGCCTTAACCTTGCTTCCAACGAGGTACACGTTGCGGATATTCGCACCTGCGTTCTGCACCCTGCTTCCGCCACACACCGTCAGCTTTCCGACGAGCAGCTTGCTGCCGCGGGCATTGACGGCGGTCTGATAAGATTTTCCGTGGGTCTTGAAAATATCGACGATATTCTTGCAGACTTGAAGCAGGCGTTTGACAAAATATAACGATATAAAAGGTGCTATAAAAATGCTTCTTGGGACAGCTTTAAGCAACTGTCCCAAGAATTTTTTTAATTCTGTAAAATAAAAAAATCTCCCTGCACGAAACAGGGAGATCAATATGGCCTTTAGTAATTATCCAAATTTGACCAAATCGCTTTTGAATTCGCCCCAAACCGCATAACTGTGTGGTTTGTAAGGGCAATAATTATCTCTTTGAGAACTGAGGAGCACGTCTCGCAGCTTTGAGACCGTACTTCTTTCTTTCCTTCATTCTGGGGTCACGAGTGAGGAAGCCCGCTTTCTTCAGAACGGGACGAAGCTCCTCGTTTACCTGGAGCAGGGCTCTGGACAGACCGTGACGGATAGCGCCCGCCTGACCTGTAACACCGCCGCCCGCAACTGTGCAGACAATGTCGTACTTGTCGGAATTCTCTGTAAGGATAAGGGGCTGCTTAACGATCAGCTTAAGGGTCTCAAGACCGAAATAATCGTCGATGCTTCTGCCGTTGATCGTGATATTACCGCTGCCCGCGTAAACTCTTACTCTTGCAACGGAGCTTTTTCTTCTGCCTGTTCCGTAAAAATAAGGCTGTTTAGATTCGTACATTTACTCCGCCTCCTTATATCTCGTAATTCTCGGGTTTCTGAGCTTCATGACCGTGCTCTGCGCCCGCATAGGTTCTCAGACGCTTCAGAGCGGCTCTTCCCAGCGTGTTGTTGGGGAGCATACCGTTTACTGCGATCATCATTGCTCTCTCGGGCTGATTCTTCATCATATCGCTGTACTTGATCTCTTTGAGACCGCCGATCCAGCCTGTGTGCCACTTGTAGGTTTTCTTTTCAAGCTTCTTGCCTGTAAGCTTAGCCTTTGCGCAGTTGATGATGATGACATGGTCGCCGCAGTCCGCATGGGGAGCGAAGGTGGGCTTGTTTTTACCGCGGAGTATGGAAGCAGCTTGGGCGGCAACGCGTCCGAGAGACTTATCCGCAGCGTCAAGCACATACCATTTGCGGCTGATTTCGTTTGCCTTAGGCATATAAGTTGACATAATCATTCTCCTTTTGATAATATTTCCTCCCTCTCAGACGTAATACCGCTGATACGGGAAAACCGGTTCGGGCATAAGCGCCCGTCCGACGCAACATTGTCAATTATACATGAAGAAAAAGCCAAAGTCAACGGTCAAATTGCCGAATTTTTAAAATATATCCCTGTATCTCTTTAAATCTCTGCAAATTGCTCTGTTTCTCTCTGTTTCTCACATTTCATTTTATTTTTTTCAGGGTCGGAACGGTCTGTTCCGTAACGTCCGCGGACTGCGTTTTCCGCAGTAATGGAAAGATTTTTCGTTCATAGGAAAACTATTGCTTTTTCTCAAATCTGTGGTATAATTATATACAGACGGACGTTTGCTAAGCGTCCTGCAATAATGAAAGGATCTGCCGAATATGAAAAAATTCCTGTCGTTTTTCCTGTGTGCCGTTATGGCTTTTTCCCTTGTAAGCGGAACGGTTTTCACCGAAAGTCCCCTTGACATTTCCATTGTTTCCGAGGCCGCAAGCTACAACAAAACCATGCTCCCGTACTGCTACAAAAAGCTTACGGACGAGGAAAAGCTTGCCTACCTTAAGCTCAGGACGGCTTTTATCGAGTGCCGCAGCTCACTTGATATCGAAATACCCACCGCCACTATGGAAAAGCTTTCAAATATCCTTATGTATGCGGACGTTCTGACAAGCTTCAATTATCCCGTCGGAGAGGACAGCCTTGAGTACTATTATTATGAAGATACCGAAATGACAAGCAAGGTCATGTTCAAATATCTCTACAGCAAGAAAAACTACGACCTTATCATAAAAAAATCCGACAAGGCTGCGGAAAAGGTAATATCGCAGTTTACCGAAAAAACCACGAATTACGAAAAAATAAAGCTTATCCACGACTATATAATTGACAACACCGAGTACTACGACAACAACTCCAACAGCAGCATTTACGACGCTCTTGTAAAGGGAAAAGCAAAGTGCGACGGCTACACTCACGCTTTTGACTACATATGCGCAAAGGCGGGGATACGCACCGCTGTGGCTTACGGCTATACAAAGGATCGTGCCAGCGAGAGCGAGGTTCACGTATGGAACAAGGTGTACTATAATAAAAAATGGTACAATGTGGACGTTACATGGGACGATCCCGTAGGCAACCTTAAAGACAACAAATACTATAAATATTTTATGATAAGCGACAGTACCATCAGCAGCTCTCATGTTCAGACGGACAGAGGCTTTTACGTTCCCGCCGCAAAATCGGAGGACGGCGACTATTACAGAAAATACGGCTTTTACGCCAAAACTCTGAACGAAGCAAAAAGTATCCTTGCCGACAAGATAGCCGAAGCGGCTAAAAACGGCGGTACATTTGTTACGGTACGTCTTGCCGACGAACAGCTTCTGAAAACCGTAAACAAGCAGTTTGAGGATACGAACGATATGTTCGATATACTTGACAGAGCGTCGAAAAAGGCCGGCGGAAAAATAATCACCGACGGATATCTGTACGAGACTGACACCGACGGATTCTACACCTACACTATTTATTTCTACTATATCGGCTCAAAGCTTTCGGACTACTACATCGACATTTCTCAGGAGGACAGCGACAACATAAGCTTCCTTAAAGACCTTGGCGTAAAGGACGCATGATCACAAACAAAAAGCTTCCCTGCTGTATGCGGGGAAGCTTTTTTGCGGCTTTGCGGCACTGCCGCTTTATTTTTTCTTCAAAGTATTTTTCAGTCTCTGCACCAGAGTGGGTTTTACCTTTCTGCCCTTTCCCGCGGCGGCTGCGGAGGCGTTTTCGTATGCCTCGCGGATAAACGCCGACTGGGAATCCACAGGCTCTCCCGCGGTCTCAACGTGTACGTAGCTGCTGTCGGGAAGCATTCTGCGCGCCTTTACGTTGTCCCTTGTCAGCACGTCGAAGATGTGCAGTATACGCTTTCTTACGTGGGTATCGTATATCGGCGCGGCGACCTCGACCCTGCGCAGGGTGTTTCTTGTCATAAAGTCCGCGGAGCTTATATATATCTTCATGCGCTCGGGTGCGCCGAAGATGTAGATACGGCTGTGTTCAAGGTAACGTCCCACAATGCTGGTTATCTCGATATTATCGGTACAGCCCGGTATTCCCGCCACAAGACAGCATATTCCGCGTATCACCATGCGTATTTTTACGCCCTTTTGTGAAGCCTCCACAAGCTTGTCGATAAGAACCTTATCGGTCAGGGAATTCATTTTCAGTCCGATAAAGGCTTCCTCGCCACGCTCGGCGGCGGCGATCTCGGCGTCGATCATTTCGATTATCCTGTTTTGCAGGCACAGCGGCGCAACCATAAGCTTGCTTGTGTTTTCGGCAAGTGTATTTGTGGACAGCGCGTTGAACACCATGAGAGCGTCCATGCCGATCTCGCGGTTTGCGGTCATAAGGCACAGGTCGGTATAGAGCGCGGAGGTCTTTTCGTTGTAGTTTCCCGTTCCTATCTGGGATATGTACTCGATCTTTCCGCTGCCTGTTTTTCTTGTGATAAGCAGCAGCTTGGAGTGTACCTTTAAATTTTCGGGACCGTATATAACGCTGCATCCCGCGTGCTCGAGACGTTTTGACCAACCGATGTTGTTTTCCTCATCGAAGCGGGCGCGAAGCTCAACAAGCACCAGAACGTCCTTGCCGTTTTCAGCTGCGGAGATAAGAGCGTCCACAACCTTTGAATCGGAAGCAACGCGGTAAAGAGTTATCTTTATGGACACCACCGCGGGGTCGTTTGCGGCCTCGTGGAGCAGTCTCAGAAACGGTCTTATTGACTCAAAGGGATAGGACAGTATAATATCCCGCTTCTGTATCTGTGAGATCATGGACGCGTTTCTGTCCACCTCGCGGGAGGGCTGGGGGTCTGCTCTGCCGTAGAAAAGCGTTGGCTGGCCCTCCTCAAGGCGGGCTCTGAGAGCGTACACAAAGGAAAGGTCGAGAGGGGATTTCAGGTGGAATATCTGACTGTGCTTAAGCTCCAGCTTTTCGCAGAGGCAGTCCACCGCCGCCGAGCCAAGCTTTCTGGAAAGCTCCATACGGACGGGAGAAAGCTTCTTCCGCTTTTTAAGCAGGTCGGACATTACATCTCTCAGGTCAACGTCGTGGTCGTAGAGAGCCTCCTCCATGTTGATATCAGCGTTTCGGGTGATACGCATGAGGGATTTGTCGAGTATCTTGTAGTTCTCGAAAATAAGGGGCATATAGTGGAGAATAAGCTCCTCCACAAGCATAAAGCGGCACTTGCTTCCGGGCAGAAAAATTATTCTGGAAAACGCTCCGCTGGCGGGGACGAGACCTATCGTCACCGAAGATGATTTTGATTCAAGATGAGCGGCGGCGTAAATCTCCTTATTTTTAAGGAACGGGAAAGGGTGGCGCTTATCGATTACCTGCGGGGAGATAAGAGGCAGTATCTCGGCGGTAAAGTAGGCTTTAAGGTAGCTCTCCTCGTCCTTGGAGAGAGCCTTGAAGTCCACCTGTTCTACGCCGCTGCTTGCCAGCTCGGACATTATCCCGCTGTACGCCTTGTCCCGCATAGGGTTAAGCTCGGAGACACGCTTGAAGATAGCTTCAAGCTGTTCGGCGCAGGTCATATCGGTTTTGTTTTCGCGGTCGTCGGCGTCCACGAGAGTGCGGTCGAAAAGAGAGCCGACGCGTATCATAAAGAACTCGTCAAGATTAGACTGAAAGATCGCCGCGAACATAAGCCTTTCGCAGAGGGGCACACGTTTGTCCACCGCTTCTTCGAGAACTCTTTCGTTGAATTTGAGCCATGACAGCTCCCTGTTGTCGTAATATTGTTTCATAGGAATCCTCCAAATTATTTTTTACCGATACATATATTATAGTGTCAGCGGGCAAAAAAGTCAAGGGAATGGAGGAAACATTATGTAAATCGTTCGTTTTAAAGATTTAAATTTGTGTACTGTCTCAAACCTTTAGGCTCCGAAATTATGCAAGTTTTACTTTTCAAAGCTGCAAATTTCAGTAAACATAGTGCGATTTTAATATTGAAATGTGTCGGAAAGTGTGTTATAATAAATTTATCTTTTACAAGAAAAGAAGGGGAGAATTACAAATGATGGAAATAAAGGTTACCAGAACCGAAGCTCCCAAAGCAAAGCCTGCCGATGAAAGCAAGCTCAGCTTCGGAAAAATATTTACCGACCACATGTTCCTGATGAACTACGACGAGGGTCAGGGCTGGCATGACGCAAGGATCGTCCCCTACGGACCTATCCCCATGGATCCCGCTTCAATGTGCCTGCACTACGGTCAGGCGGACTTCGAGGGCATGAAAGCCTACAGGACTGCTTCGGGCAGGATACAGCTTTTCCGTCCCGACAAAAATATGGCGAGACTGAACGTTTCCAACGACCGTCTCTGCATACCCAAGATCGACGAGGCTTTCGCTGTTGAAGCGGTAAAAACTCTTGTCAAGGTTGACGAGGACTGGGTACCCCATGCAGACGGAACGTCTCTTTATATCCGTCCCTACATTTTTGCGGTTGACCCCATGTTGGGAGTACACCCCGCGAAGCATCTTATCTTTGCGATAATCATGTCCCCCGTTGGCGCATATTACGCAGACGGACTTGCTCCCGTAAAGATTTATGTTGAGGAAAATTACGTCCGTGCAGTATCGGGCGGTACGGGCTT
Organism: Ruminococcus sp.; assembly: GCA_014799735.1. GTDB lineage: Bacteria > Bacillota > Clostridia > Oscillospirales > Ruminococcaceae > RGIG8773. The sequence goes on along the minus strand of JAAVHL010000101.1, from coordinate 836 downwards.
CACAAAGGCTGCGGCGAACTACGCTATCTCTCTCAAGGCTCAGGACGAAGCCGAGAAGCAGGGTTATGCGCAGGTGCTTTGGCTTGACGGCGTACACAAAAAGTACATCGACGAGGTAGGCGCAATGAACGTATTCTTTGTTGTGGACGGCGAGGTAATCACACCAAGTCTTGACAGAGGCTCTATACTCAGCGGTATCACAAGAATGTCCTGCATAGAGCTGCTTAAGTCAATGAACTATAAGGTTACGGAGCGGGATATCGAGATCGGCGAGCTTGTAAAGGCTTACGACGAGGGCAAGTTTGACGAGGCGTTCGGCACGGGTACGGCTGCGGTAATTTCTCCCGTGGGCGAGCTTAAATACGGCGATAAGGTAATGACCATAAACGGCGGCAAGATCGGCGCGATCTCCCAGAAGCTTTATGATACTCTTACCGGTATCCAGTGGGGCAAGATCGAGGATACTCACAAGTGGACTGTTCCCGTTGGCGAGTGCTGCTGTAAATAACAAGGCAATAATTTTATAAAATATTTCGGACGGATAAATATCCGTCCGGTTTTTTTAGTTAAAATTAAGACAGTTTGTAGATAAAGGTGATAAATTTTGATTTAACGCACTATCGTGCTGGTTCTCAGGCGGCGAAGCCGCCGACATCAGCTGGTCCAGCTGAGCCCAGCTGGCAGAAGTCCAGAGGGCAGAGCCCTTTGGTCGCGCTCCGCAGAGCGCGAAATCCCTTTCGTCCGAAACGGTGAAAGGGGTGAGAAATGCGACAGCATTTCGAGGGGGAGCGGACACGACCGCTCCCCCTTTTAGCGATTTCAAGTAAACTAAATCT
>JAAVHL010000100.1 GCA_014799735.1 Ruminococcus sp. | reverse complement strand
CTGATGTCGGCGGCTTCGCCGCCTAAAGGTTTGTTACATAGTGCGTGGTGCGCTAAATCAAAATTTATCCTTTAACTTGATTTCCGCGCAAATTTTCGCTTACCCCTTGAAAAACAGACGATTTTGGTATATAATATACATATGCGATTTTTTACGAAAGGAGGGCGGCTTAGTGTTCTACTGCTGCGGCATCACGGACAAGGGTTCTGTCCGCGAAAATAACGAGGACGCGTTTCTCATAAACCGTATTGTAATGTCCTCGGCGGAAATGGAAAGCAATGTCTCCGCGCCGATGATAGCTGCCGTTGCGGACGGCGTCGGCGGCGAGGCTTCGGGCGAGGTGGCTTCGCGTATGGCTCTGGAGCTGCTCTCGGGTCTTAAACCGTCGCCAAAGACCGACTACGAAAAGAAAATTCTGTCTGTGCATAATTCCCTCAAGCGATACGGAATAACCCACAATACCGAAAATATGCAGACCACCCTCTGCGCTCTTGCTGTTGACGACAAGGGCAACGCCGTGATGATAAACTCGGGCGACTCCAGAATGTACCGCTACCGCGGCGGAAAGATAAAACAGCTTTCCCGCGATCAGTCGCTGGTGCAGATGCTGTACGATCAGGGCATAATCACAGGCGAGGAGAAGCGTACACACGCGAAAAAGAACGTGATTTTCCCCGTGCTGGGAAGCCTTTCCGACGACCCAAAGCCCCAGATAATGCCCGTTGAGGGCGGACTGCTCCACGGCGACGTGATACTGATGTGCAGCGACGGTCTGTCGGACAGCCTTACAAACGGCGAGTTCGAGGATATACTTGCTCAGCCGAAAAGCCTCCCGAAAAGACTTGCGGACATGGTAAAGCGCGCTGTAGAAAACGGCAGCCGCGATAATATCACGGCTGTGGCTGTAACTTGTTTTTCGGACAAGTAGTATGCTATCTTAAAAACAGATAGTAGATAAGTCCGTACAGAACCGACGCGGCTGTACCGTAAAGAATAACGGGTCCCGCGATGGCGAAAATTTTTGCTCCCACGCCGAGGACAAAGCCCTCCGCTTTGAACTCCAGAGCGGGAGACGCCACCGCGTTGGCAAAGCCCGTTATGGGTACGAGAGTTCCCGCGCCGCCGTGCTTGGCGATCTTTTCATACAAGCCAAGACCCGTCAGCAGGGCGCTGAGAAAAACAAGGGTAATGGACGTCCATGCGGCGGCTGTCTTGTCGTCGAAGCCTGCGCGTCCGTAAAGGTCTGTAAGACCCTGACCTATGCAGCAGATAATACCGCCGATAACAAAGGCCTTCGGTATGTCGATCCAGCTTTTGGAATTGGGCGATATTTTTTTCACAAGCGTATCGTACTGCTGTTTTGAAACATTCATAAAAATTCCTCCGTTTTGCGCTTCGCATAAAAAATGCGCTTGGTATTATTGTCCCGCAAAGCGGAAAGAATATTCCCGAAAGGACATGAAAGGACAGGTTTTATGCTTAAAAATATTTTAAAGGGCGAGGACTGCGCGTCCTGCAAGATATGCTGTATATTCGACAAATACGATATATGGGAGACCCCCGTTCTGGAGGACGGTCTGAAAGCTCAGGTCGAGGAACGCTTCCCCGATGTTTCCTTTGTGAAAAAGGGAGACGGCTGGATATTCCGCATGGATGAAGCCGAGGACGAGCTTTACTACTGTCCCATGCTCGACCACAAAACGGGCTGCCGTCTGGGCGACGACAAGCCTTTCGACTGCCGCATATGGCCCTACCGCGTTATGGATTTCGGCGGGAACAGGGTCATTTCAATGGCTTCAATATGTCCCACCATGTACGCAAAGCCGCTTGCGGAGCTTTGCGGGGAGTTAGAGAAAAACGGTCTGGCGGAGAAAATTTTCGCTTACGCGGATTCCCACCCCGATATCGTCAAGCCCTATGAAAGCGGGTATCCTATCCTGCTGGCGGAAAAGAGATCCTGACACAAAAAAACAGATACTGCCAAAACAGCAGTATCTGTTTTTATTTGTACAGTTTATACGCTTGCCCTTACCCCAACGGAACGGCTGCGCATTTCCTCCAGCAGAGAGTTTGATATTGCGCTTCTGCTGCGCTCGTTCGCAGAACTGCTCCTGTACGCCGCCATAAGCTCGTTCAGAACCGTACCGAAATCGGAGTGCATTGAAATACCGGATGAAAGTCTTCCGTTATAGCTTTTCTGCATAAACCTGAGATGGTCGAAAGTCACCTTTGTGTCCATCATATTTTCCCTGAGATCGTATCCTCCCGAACCGTTGGAGTAGTATCCGCCAACGCTGCTGAATATCTCGCCTATCCAATTGTTGACGTGTCCGCCTACTCCGCACATTTCCATTTCATTTGTCATTTTGTAAAAATCACGGAAGGTTATTTCTCCCATTGGGGGATATTTTTCCGTTATCATCTGACGGACTTCCTCGTCCGAGGCTTCCTCTCCGTACAAGGCTTCACGTCTTAACTGCCGAAGCTGTTCTGCTCTTTCAGAATAGTCCCCGCTCAGACCGCAGACGTTTGCGATCTCGGTCTCAAACTTTTCGCAAAGCTCTGTATAGGGGTCGTTCTGCATGGGAGCCGTATAGTTTATTGCCAGCGCGTCAAGGAAATTTCTGCCGTAGCAGTGCTGATATTTTTCATAGATCGCTCTGTACTTTTCCGCAGCGGTCATGCCCGTATAGTCTGCGCTTTTTGTAAGAGCAAGGTAATCATTTTGATTGGTAAAATCAAAGCAGGAGCTTTTATACCTCATGCCGTAGTTTACAGCGCGGTTCTGGGCGGCGATCATGGGGTCGCTCGGATCTCCCTGAACGCAGCTTGTATAGCCCTCGTTTCCGGTGTAGTATTCATAGTCGGGAATATTTATAACAGCAATATTCGACCTGTCAACATTTTGCGCGTTCCGCTCCATTCTTTTGCAGTATTCCTCGTAGGTCTCGCTGTGCATGCTTCCGTTGGGGTAAAAATCCTCGCTTCCCTCAACATAGGGTATGCTTGTTCTCTTTATGTATTCCGAAAGCTCCTTTCTGGAGGAAAACATTCCGCTTTCCAACACAAAATCCGCAAAGTCTATAACGGGAACATCGGTGTTTTTAAGGTCAAGACTGCTCATGAGACGAAAATTAGAATTTACTGCCTGTACGTTCATACTAATATACCTCCGTTTATTTGTTATCTTTATCTTCCGTCTTTTTCAGTACTGTTCTGACGACTCTGACGGTAAGATAGACCAGTCCTCCCAGCAAAGCGGCATTTAATATGGTACCAAAAAGTGTTATTCCTTCAATGTCAAAAAAATCGTAATTGGTCATAAACCGTCCCTCCAATAAAAACTTTAGTTACAGTAATTTTACCCCAGCCCGAAAGCATTGTCAACCAATGTTAAAAATTTCTCCGTTTTTCACAAAATCGGACATACTATATGTACATTCATAACAACCAAAAGGGGGACAAACATTTTTTACCGTCAAAATGATAAAAAAATTTCCAAAAAGGTATTGCAAATTCGGGCAAAATAGGTTAAAATAGATATATGCGGTTGTCTTTTACAGATAACCTTAAATCCAAATTTCTTTTAGGAGGAATTCTATTATGGCAGTTAAAGTTGCAATCAATGGTTTCGGACGTATCGGTCGTCTCGCATTCCGCCAGATGTTCGGCGCGGATGGTTATGAGATCGTAGCTATCAACGATCTTACCAAGCCCTCCATGCTGGCTCAGCTTCTCAAGTACGACACCGCTCAGGGCGGCTACTGCGGAAGAATCGGCGAGAATCTCCACACAGTTTCCGCTGATGACGAGGCAGGTACTATCACAGTTGACGGCAAGACCCTGAAGATCTACGCTATGGCTAAGGCTAACGAGCTTCCTTGGGGCGAGCTTAACGTTGACGTTGTTCTGGAGTGCACAGGCTTCTACTGCTCCAAGGAGAAGTCCCAGGCTCATATCGACGCAGGCGCAAAGAAGGTTGTTATTTCCGCTCCCGCAGGCAACGACCTTAAGACTATCGTATTCTCCGTAAACGAGAACACACTTACTAAGGACGATACAATTATCTCCGCTGCATCCTGCACAACAAACTGCCTTGCTCCTATGGCTAAGGCGCTTAACGACTACGCTCCTATCCAGAGCGGTATCATGTCCACAATCCACGCTTACACAGGCGATCAGATGATCCTCGACGGTCCTCACAGAAAGGGCGACCTGAGAAGAGCAAGAGCAGGCGCTGCTAACATCGTTCCTAACAGCACAGGCGCAGCTAAGGCTATCGGACTTGTTATCCCCGAGCTGAACGGCAAGCTCATCGGCTCCGCTCAGAGAGTTCCTGTTCCTACAGGCTCCACAACAATCCTTACTGCTGTTGTTAAGGGCAGCGACGTTACTAAGGACGGCATCAACGCTGCTATGAAGGCTGCTGCTTCCGAGTCCTACGGTTACAACGAGGAGCAGATCGTTTCCTCCGACGTTATCGGCATGAAGTACGGCTCGCTGTTTGACGCTACTCAGACAATGGTTGCTAAGATCGCTGACGACCTCTACGAGGTACAGGTTGTTTCTTGGTACGACAACGAGAACTCTTACACATCTCAGATGGTAAGAACTATCAAGTACTTTGCAGAGCTTTAATTTCCGATAAGGAAAACTTTACCCCCTGTCTTTCGGCAGGGGGTATTTTTATGCAATAACTTCAACTTTTATCTCTTTACCGAATTCTCGGCACTTTTCTATAACAAATCTTGTGCCGTTTGATCTGCCGTCCCAGAACGCGAGAACTATGTCCGCACTTTCGATTATGGTGATGTTGCGTTTCAGCGGCGCGTTTTTTCCGTACTTTTCGTATTCGGGCAGAAATTCCGTCAGCTTTATGTTATGGGCAATTGCATACTCCTTTGCACAAGTGTCGATACCCTTTGCTCCGCCGGAAATTATTTCGGTGGTTTCGGGCGGAAGATATTTTTCCAAGTTGTCAATTGTAAGACCTCGAGAACCTATTACTGCAACTTTCATTGTTTATCACTCTTTTCGATAAGTTATATGGAACAAAATGTAGTTGCCGATTTGAATTTATAAGAACTATTCTTCCTATAATTATACTATAATACTTCCTACATGTCAAGTGAAATAAGAAGTATAATTCTTGTATAAAGCAAATAGGAGGAACTACAGTGCTTATTTTTGACTTCAGAGCAATTGGAAACAAGCTGCTTGCAATACGCAAAAGAAGCGGAATGACTCAAAGTGAGGTCGCAGAGGCGGCGGGTCTTTCCGACAGAACATATGCCGACATAGAGCGCGGCGATGTTAATACAAGAATAGAAACGATACTGAAAATCTGCGATGCTCTGCAAATAACTCCCGATGTTATTTTGACTGAGGAAAATCCAAGCTTTGCAGTTAAACAGAGTGAACTGCTGAAACAGCTCGATGAGTGTACCGAAAAGCAAAAAGAAACTGCTCTTGAATTGCTGTCGGTTTATTTGAAATCTCTTAAATAATCATATTTTGTTTGGGTGATATTATAGTGAGACTGCGACTAAGAGATATGCGCGAGGACAGAGACCTGACGCAAAAACAAATTGCCGAATACTTGATGTGCGACCAGTCGCTTTATTCAAAATATGAAAGAGGCGAACGCGAAATACCTCTTAATCTTTTGATAAAGCTTGCGGACTATTATAATGTAAACATAGATTATCTTGTGGGAAGAAGCTCTGTTTCAAAACGCTATAAATAAAACCGCCCGTCTTGTGACGAGCGGTTTTCAATTAACACAAAACCCCCGCTTCCCTGTAAGAAGCGGGGGTCATCTTAACTAAATCAGTTAACGATAGTCTTTTCGGTTTCCTTATCAAAGATGTGAACGTGATTAGGATCAAGCGCAACCTTGATAGTATCCTGAGGACGAGCAGTCGAACGAGGATCAACACGAGCTGTGAGAGGAATACCCTCGCAGTTCAGGTACAGGAATGTCTCAGCGCCCATCATTTCGGTGATCTCAACGTTAGCGTCGATCACGCCGGTCTTAGCAGCGGAGAGGTACATTTCCTCGTCGTGAATGTTCTCGGGACGGATACCCATAACGATTTCCTTGTCAACATAGCTGTCAAGTACAGCCTCTTCAACCTTAGCCTCGGGAAGCTCAACATAGTACTTCTTGCCGCGGCTTGTCTTGGTGTCCTCGGAGCCGAATTCGATAGTGAACTTGCCTTCGATCTTTCTGAGAACAGCGTCAACAAAGTTCATCTGAGGAGAGCCCATGAAGCCCGCAACGAACTGGTTAACAGGGCTTGTATAGAGGTTCTGAGGAGAGTCAACCTGCTGAATGAAGCCGTCCTTCATAACAACGATACGGTCACCCATCGTCATAGCCTCAGTCTGGTCGTGAGTTACGTAGATGAATGTAGTACCCAGCTTCTGGTGGAGCTTGGAGATCTCGGTTCTCATCTGAGCACGGAGCTTAGCGTCCAGGTTGGAAAGAGGCTCGTCGAGGAGGAATACCTGAGGCTCACGAACGATTGCACGTCCGAGGGCAACACGCTGTCTCTGACCGCCGGAGAGAGCCTTCGGCTTTCTGCTGAGGAGGTGAGAGATATCGAGGATTCTTGCGGCTTCCTCAACCTTACGGTTGATCTCGTCCTTGGGTACCTTACGGAGTTTAAGACCGAACGCCATGTTGTCGTATACGGTCATATGAGGATACAGAGCGTAGTTCTGGAAAACCATCGCGATATCTCTGTCCTTAGGAGCAACATCATTTACGAGGCGGTCGCCGATATAGAGCTCGCCTTCGGAAATCTCCTCAAGACCTGCGATCATACGGAGAGTTGTGGATTTACCGCAGCCGGAAGGGCCTACAAGGATAACGAATTCCTTGTCTCTGATTTCAAGGTTAACGTCTGAAACGGCAACTACGCCGCCGGGGTATTTCTTATAAATGGATCTGAGTGATAAACTAGCCATTCTGTACGAACCTCCCAAAAATAGTCTT
>JAAVHL010000099.1 GCA_014799735.1 Ruminococcus sp. | reverse complement strand
TTTCGCCGTCTGCGGACGGCGACCAAAGGGCTCTGCCCTTTGGAAACTCGCCACCTTTGAAAAGGTGGACGAAACTTTTCCATGGCGGCTTCGCCGCGCGAGGACTTTTAGTTAGTGCGTAAAATCAAAATTTCCCGCCATCGTTAAAAGTGCCAAAATATAAGGTATTAAAAACACTAAATTCTACTTGCTTTTTTTGCCGAAAAATGATACAATAAAAATAATATTGTAATAATCATCTAAACCAATGGAGGAATCTTTTATTATGCCGGTAAAGTATATTTTTGTAACGGGCGGAGTTGTTTCCGGTCTCGGAAAAGGTATCACCGCCGCTTCTCTCGGTCGTCTGCTCAAAGCGCGGGGCTACAGGGTCACTATCCAGAAGTTCGATCCCTACATAAACGTTGACCCCGGTACCATGTCCCCCTATCAGCACGGCGAGGTTTTCGTTACCGACGACGGCGCGGAGACCGACCTTGACCTTGGTCACTACGAGCGTTTTATCGACGAAAATCTTTCGGTAAACTCAAACATTACTACCGGTAAAATATACTGGACTGTCCTCAACAAGGAGCGCCGCGGTGACTATCTTGGCGGCACTGTTCAGGTTATCCCCCATATCACAAACGAAATAAAGGAACGTGCCTACCGTGTGGGCAAGGAAACCAATACCGACATAGTTATCACCGAGATAGGCGGAACTGTGGGCGATATCGAGTCTACGCCTTTCCTTGAAGCTATCAGACAGGTCGTTACCGAGGTGGGCAGGGAGAACGCCATCTACATTCACGTTACACTTGTCCCCTATATCGCAGGCTCGGAGGAGCTTAAATCAAAGCCTACTCAGCACTCCACAAAGGAGCTGCTTTCTATCGGTATCCAGCCGAATATTATCGTGTGCCGCTCGGAAAAGGAAATCCCCGAGGATATGCGGAACAAGATCGCCCTTTTCTGCAACGTCCGCAGCGAGGACGTTATCCAGAACCTTACCGCTCCGTCCCTGTACGAAGTGCCTATCTGGCTTGAAAAAGAGGGTCTTGCCGACGTGGTTTGCCACCACCTTGGTCTTGAAAACCGCAAGCCCGATCTTTCCGAATGGACGGAAATGGTCAACCGTGCTAAAAATGCGGTCAAAAAGGTCACTATCGGACTTGTGGGCAAATATGTTGTACTTCACGACGCGTATCTTTCCGTTGCCGAGGCTCTCCGTCACGGCGGTATCGTAAACGACGCGGAGGTTGACATCAAGTGGATTAATTCCGAGGAGATAACCCGCGATAACGCTTCGGACATGCTTAAAGGCTGTGACGGAATTATCGTCCCCGGCGGCTTCGGCGACCGCGGCATTGAGGGTATGATCGAATCGGTTCGGTATGCACGAGAGAATAAAGTACCTTACTTCGGAATTTGTCTCGGTATGCAGATGTCCGTTATCGAGTACGCAAGAAACGTTCTCGGTCTGGAGGGCGCTAATTCCACCGAGTTCGGCGATACTCCATACCCTGTTATCGACATTATGGAGGATCAGAAAACTATTACCGAAAAGGGCGGCACAATGCGTCTGGGACTTTACCCCTGCAAGCTTGCGGAGGGAACTATCTCCGCGCGGGTTTACGGCGAGCCGCTTATCTACGAGAGACACCGCCACCGCTGGGAGTTCAACAACGCGTTCCGCCAGCAGTTACAGGACGCTGGACTTACTATTGCGGGTATTTCCCCCGACGAGAGACTGGTCGAGATCGTGGAGGTAAAGGATCACCCTTGGTTCGTGGGTGTGCAGTTCCACCCCGAGTTCAAGTCCAGACCCAATAAGCCTCAGAAGCTTTTCGCGGACTTTATCCGCGCATCGCTTGCTTCGCAGGAAAACTAAAACTGATATTTTCGGGACGGACGCGTCCGTATCGACACAAGAAGCTTGCATCGGAATTGATGTAAGCTTCTTTTTTGCACGTTCCGAAAAAATTTTTTATATCCGCTGTGAAAACCACTTTCCCGATTGTCTAATAAAGTGAAGGGAGGAGATAATGTGAAAAACGGCGCCGAAAAAACAGAAGAGCTCTTCAAAAAATACGGAGACGAAATTCTCCGAACCTGTATGCTGATACTGCGCAACCGCGCTCTTGCGGAGGACGCGGCTATGACCGTATACGAAAAAGCTTTCTCAGCCTTTCACGGATTTCGCGGAGAAGCTGACGAGAAGACATGGCTTATTCGCATAGCGGTGAACGTCTGCCGCAACATATTAAAATCCTCCGCCTACAGGACAAGCGCGGAGGGGGAGATACCCGATACGGTTTCCGAAAGGGACGAGTATTCCGACGCGGAGACAAAAGCCGCCGTTTCGCAGGCTCTCATGTCCCTGCACGACATATACCGCGAAGCCGCCGTACTGCACCTGTACAACGGCTTCACCCTAAAGGAGGCGGCGAAGCTTGCGGGCGTGAGCCAGAGCGCGATGACGTTCCGTGTCAGCAAAGCGAAAGAATTACTGCGAAAAGCATTGGAGGAGTGTTATTATGACCGACCTTAAAAATGTTATCGACAAGGAGCTTGAAAGCATGACCTTCAATGAACTGAGGAACAGGAGGTCAATAAAAATGAAAAAGAATTTTAAATTTAAAAAGGCGGCAGCAGTTTGCGCTGCGGCGATTGCGGCGGCAATGCTGCTTGCGGTGTCAGCCTCGGCTATGGGGCTTTGGAGCATTTCCGACCTGATAGGCAGGGTTTTCCCCGACAGAAACGACGAGATACAGCCTTACGCATTTTCTTCGGAAATAAACGAGGGCTCTACAAATCAGTTTAATTTTTCTGCGGGCAATTTTATCTGCGACGGAAACACTCTTATAACGGAATTTATAGTTACAAAAGCTGACGGCAGCGAATTTACACAAGCGGACTTTTTGTCAATTTCCTTTAATGACAAGCTTGTTTTTCCCGATATAACAGATATTGACGGCGAAGTCTGGAGCGGCGGCGCACGCACGCAAGTCAGCGACGACGGACTTTCATGGATCGTTACCCGCACATACAAACAATTGCCACGCAAGATTGAATCGGGCGATAAGCTGCAAGTGAAAATTGACGGCGTGCAGAAGCTTGTTATCAAAACCGAAAACGGCGGCGGGGATTATGAGACCGTTGACGACGGAACTGTTATTTTTAACTTTACCGTTCCCGAAATACCCGACCCTATCCCTCTTGTGTTCAAAAACGAAAACGGCGAAAAGGTGTTTGAAGCGGAGCTTACTCACCTGACAATGACAGCGGCTGCCGACGAACCTATATTTAACGAGTATGAAGCGTATATCTTTCCTCCCGACGACATTGTGGCAGATTATGACGCTCTTATAAACTGGGAGATCGAAAAGCCCACCACTCCGAAATTTTACGATGAAAATATGAACCTTACAGATAATGCCTACAACGGAAATAAATACATAATAAACAGTGACGGAACTTCACAGCATTTATCGCCCGAGTGTGACAACGGTTTTGTTGGAAACCGTGCGGAAATACTTTTTAGGGACGACCCTAAAATAGAAGAGGCAAAATATGTGAAGTGGTTTGACTGTATCGCGGAAATACCCGATATGTCCGAAGAATAACTGACTGAAAGCACGGCTCGGCGCACCGACTATGGGCGTCGAGCCGATTTTTTGTTTTTTAGCCTTTATGTAACTTTTGTCTAAAATATTCATAAAATGACACAGCGTCATGCGTGCAATTTGTACAATATGTCGCCTATATACGGTCTATTCCAAATCGGGAAATAAGGTATAATTATTGTAGCGTTATCAGCTTTATTTTTGTGCAAATTTTTGTAAACGTTTGCATAAGCTAAAAATCAAAGGAGGTATTTTTTGTGAAGAAAACTTATTCAAGAATCCTTGCGGGTGTTCTCGCGGCAGCGTCCCTGACTGCTTTTTCCGCCTGCTCGGACAGCAGCGACGGCGGAAGCGGCAGCGCTGATGTGACTACCGAATCCACCACCGAAAAAACCGAATGGACAGGTGATAATATCGAGGTAACGGTTGCCGATGACGCCGTTCAGTCCGATATAAACATAGAGGGTCAGACCCTGAAATGGATGGGCTTCTACGACCTTAACCCCACCAACGATAACCCCGAGCGTTCCACAGAGGTCGCTCTTTTCGAGGATACATACGGCGCAAAGATAGAGTATGTTCAGACAACAAACTCCACTCAGTTTGACGACCTTGCCACCGCTATCCTCGGCGGACAGTCCCCCGATATCTTCGTGTACGACTGGCGTTCGTTCCCCTACGATATAAACAAGGGTCAGTATCAGCCTATCGACTCTATCGTTGACTGGAGCGATCCTATGTGGGCTGACGTAAAGGATCAGGCTGATATGTTCACATGGAAGGGCGAACACTACGTTGCTCCTTTCGGCTACGGCTTCAACGACTTCCAGATACTTATGTACAACAGAAACACTGTTGAGGAAATGGGTCTTGATGATCCCTATGAGCTTTACGAGGAAGGCAAGTGGGACTGGGACGTTTTCGTTGACATGATGAAAACTTTCACAGGCGGCGACGAGAGCCTTTACGGTATTTCCGGCTGGTGGGCAAACGCGTTTGTTTATACATCGGGAGACACTCTCGTTAAGTATGACGGAACAAATTTCACCAACAACCTCTACAGCTCGCAGGTTGAGCGCGCTCAGCACGTTATTCAGGACATCTGGACAAGCGGACTTGTAAAGCGCGGCTGGGTAGGCCCCGAGGCTGCGTTCGTATCCAATGACTGCCTGTTCTACTCTATGGGTACATGGGCATATCAGGGCGCGGCAGGCGCTGTTCCCGATGACTACATCCAGATAGTTCCTTTCCCGAAGGATCCTAATTCCGACACCTACTACATGAACAAGAGAATTTTCTCCCATATGTGGGTAAAGGGCAGCGAAAACGCTGACTGTGTAAAGGCTTGGTTCAACGTAAACAGACTTGTAAACTATGATGAGCAGTACAAGGACATCACAAAGCAGAAGTTCCTTACAAACAATCAGAACTGGCC
>JAAVHL010000098.1 GCA_014799735.1 Ruminococcus sp. | reverse complement strand
GTCGAACTTTTCAACAGCCTTGATAAGACCCAGATTTCCCTCCTGAATAAGGTCGAGAAACTGCATACCGCGTCCCACATAACGCTTTGCAATGGAAACCACCAGACGGAGGTTAGCCTCGGCAAGACGCTTTCTCGCCTTAATGTCGCCCTGAGCCATACGCTCCGCAAGCTCGATCTCCTCCTCAGCGGTGAGCAGGGGAACGCGTCCTATTTCTTTCAGGTAAATTTTAACAGGGTCGTCGATAGCAATACCCTCGGTTGAGAGGGAAAGCTCCAGATCGTCCGCCGTAGCGTCCAGAGGGATAGACAGATCGCTGTCGATGCTGAAATCCTCGATGACCTCGATGTTGAGGTTTGAACAGCTGTCGTAGAACGCCTCCATCTGGTCAACGTCGTATTCAAGCTCCTCCAGCACGTCGGTAATCTCCTTTGCCGACAGCTTGCCGCTTGCCTTTCCCTGTTCCATGAGACTTTCTATAGTCCGTTTAGTGTTTGCCATAAGGGTCATCCTTTCTACTTCTTGCTTTTGAGATTCTGTGTAAATTTTATAAATTCATCATCGGACATATCCTTAGCGTCCGCGGGATTGTCAGCGAAATGTATAAGAATATTAATAAAATCATCAACCGCAGTTTTATTAATATTTACATCTTTTCTATTGACTTCAATCTCGGTTATTTTACCCATTTCGTCAGCGGTAAATTCACTTTGCAGCGAAAGAATATCCGAAAACTCCGAATTTTTTATTTTTTCGAGCATAACCGCGTAGATTTTTTTGTTGAGATCTGTCGCAAACTGCTCGGGAGCGATTTTTGAAGCGATATAGTCCGCGTCCTCGGGATTTGCCGCCAGATAGGAAATAATGCCGACCTCCGCCTTGTATTCCCTTGGCTTTCGGTAGGAATCGGGGTTGCTCCGCATTTGCTTCTGGAACGTCCGTATTTCCGTCCATTCCCTGCTTTTCGACTGATTGACCCGTTTCCTGATGACGCCGTTTACCTGCTGGACGATCATTTCCTTGTTGACCCTGTTCGCCTCCGCAAGCCTGCCCGCGTAGACTTCCCGCTCAATGGGCGAAGTAATGTCCGCAAGCACGTTTACGCATCTTTTCAGGTACTCGATCCTGCCCTCGTCCGTGTCGGTATCAAGTCCCGCGCGGCACTTTTCCAGCTCAAATTCTATCGCTCCGCCCGACTTGTCAAGAAGCTGCTTGAACCGCAGCGCGCCGAATTTTTTTATGTACTCGTCGGGGTCCTTTGCGCCCTCCATGCGGATAATTTTTGTGCGCGCTCCCACCTCGGAAAGCAGGTTGATAGCCTTGTGAGTGGCTTTCTGACCCGCGCCGTCCGAGTCGTAGGCAATGATTATCTCCTCCGCGTACTGGGACATAAGCCGCGCCTGCTCCTGAGTAAGAGCCGTGCCGAGGGTGGCGACAACGTTTTCAAAGCCCGCCTGATTTATGGCGATAACGTCCATGTAGCCCTCCGCAAGGATAAGCCGCTTTTCCTCGGATTTTTTTGCGAAGTTCAGCGAGAAAAGGTTCTGACTTTTTTTGAACACGGGCGTGTCCGAGCTGTTTATGTACTTCGGGCCGTCCCCGTCAATGGTGCGTCCGCCGAAAGCAATAACGTTTCCCCGCAGGTCAATAATGGGGAACATCACTCTGTCGCGGAAAATATCGAAAACGCCGCCGTTTTTGCCCCGTCCGCACAAAAAAGCGGAGATCATCTCTTCCTCGCTGAACCCCTTTGAGCGCAGATGGTTTGACAAATTGTACCAGCCGTTGGGGGCGTAGCCAAGTCCGTATTTGGTAATTGTTGCCGCCGAGAGCTGACGTTCGGCAAAATACCGCCGCCCCTTTTCGCCGTCTGGAGAACGGGTCAAGGTATCGAAGAAAAATCTTGCGGCAGTCCTGTTGATCTCCAGAATGCGGGATTTTATCCGCGAGCTTTCGTTGTTTCTCGCGTCCTCGGGCATAGACATTCCCGCACGTTCGGCGAGAAACTTCAGCGCCTCGATATATCCAAGGTTCTCGATCTTCATTACAAAGGTAATGACGTCGCCGCCCGCGCCGCAGCCAAAGCAGTAGAAGCTGTTGTTCTCCAGATAAAGCGTGCAGGAGGGCGATTTTTCCGAGTGGAACGGGCAAAGGCAGACACAGCTTCTGCCGCGCCGAATAAGGCTGACATATGAGGACATCACGCTGTCGATAGGATTATTCTGTTTAAGCTCCTGAATGAACAGCTCGGGGATCGCCATTATTTTTTCCAGCCTTTCGGTATAAACAGTTCGGTGTAAAGGTTTACGGAATAAACGTCGGTCATGCCGGCGATATAGTCGCAGACGGCTCTGTCCTTGTCAAATTTTGCCATGATCTTCTTGTACTCGTCGGGAAGCTTGTCAGGGTGTCTGTGGAAATAAAGGTATAGCCGCTCTATCATATCCTTGGCTTTAGCTTCCTCGGCTTTTGCGGCGGAATTTTTGTACACGTTTGCGAACATGAACGACCGCAGCTCGTCATGCGCTTTCTGCACCTCGTCGCTCATGTGGATATCCTCAACGCCGTTTTCGATGATGGAGGTTATCAGCGCGGTTATGCGCTTGCTCTTAGTATTTCCGAGAACGTCCGTTGCAGACTTTGGCAAATCCTCCTCACGAAGCATTCCCGCCCTTATCGCGTCGTCGATATCGTGATTTATGTAAGCGATCTTGTCCGCAAGACGAACAATGTAGCCCTCCTTAGTGACGGCGACCTTGTTTGTGTGACAGGCTATACCGTTTTTCACCTCGTAGGTCAGATTAAGTCCCGCGCCGTCTTTTTCGATATAGTCAACAACGCGGACGCTTTGCAGATAGTGCTTGAAGCCATAGGGACATATTTCGTTGAGGATGTCCTCTCCCGAATGACCGAAAGGTGTGTGTCCAAGATCGTGTCCGAGAGCGATAGCTTCAGTCAGATCCTCGTTCAGCCTGAATGCCCTTGCGATAGTCCGCGCTATCTGGGACACTTCAAGCGTGTGCGTGAGCCGCGTCCTGTAGTGATCGCCCACAGGGGAGAGAAAGACCTGAGTTTTCTGCTTCAGCCGTCTGAAAGAGTTGCAGTGCAGAATTCTGTCCCTGTCCCGCTGAAACTCGGTTCTCATGGGACACTTAGGCTCGCTGCGAACGCGTCTGCCCGTACCCTTTGACGTGCAGGCGTCCTCGCACAGAATGCCAAGCTCTGTAATTTCCGTTTGTTCGCGTACTGTCATATCCGCACCTCCGAAACAGCAAATTCAGTATCTACTTATATATACAATTTTCGTGGAAAATAAACCTCTTTTGGGTGCAAACTTTGTAGCAATAACCAAATTATCACACAAAATTGTCGTAATATTCGTCACCTTGTACAATAGAAATGCTTCCGTTGGTGATATCTGTAAGCTTTTCGGTAAGCGGCTGTACAAAATCTTTTTTCACCAGCATTTTCACCGTCACATTTTCGGCGTAGTCCGTGTCCAGAACCTTGACCTCAAATTCGGGCAGCACATAGCTGATCTTGTCGTACAAATTGTAGTCCGCCGTGACAGTCACGGGACGGCAAAGGCACATAATAAGCCGTTCAGAAGCGTCCACGGCAATTTTTGCGCTGTGGGAATACGCCCGCACAAGACCGCCTCCGCCCAGCAGTATCCCTCCGAAATACCTTGTTACCACGCAGCAAACGTCCGTCAGACCCTCCTTGCGGAGAACCTCCAGCACAGGGACACCCGCCGTACCCTGCGGTTCGCCGTCGTCGGAATATCTGGAAGTATTTCCCTCGCGGAGGATATAGGCGTACACATTATGCTTGGCCTTTCTGTGGGACGCGCGTATCTCGTTTATGAAATCCACCGCTTCCTCCTCGGTCTCCACGTGCTTGATATGACCGATAAATTCGGATTTTTTCTCGGTAAAAGAGGCGTCCGCCGAGCCTCTGACGGTAGAATAGTCGCCGCCGCTCATATGTGACCGTTCCCTTCTGCATTTATTTCACAAAAAACAAGCCTGCGTAAAAAGCTTTACGCAGGCTCGCGGATTACTTATCCATACCAAAACGCTTCTTGAATCTGTCTACGCGTCCGCCGGTGTCAACAAGCTTCTGCTTACCGGTGTAGAACGGGTGACACTTGGAGCAAATCTCGACCCTGATGTTCTCCTTTGTGGAACGGGTCTTGATAACATTGCCGCAAGCGCAGGTGATAGTAGTCTCCTTGTAGTCGGGATGAATACCCTGCTTCATGGTCAGCACCTCATTTCTTTCCAATATATTTATGATTGCATAGCAGCCCATCACAACATATCGGACAGTAGTGCTACCTAATCACTTACGGTAATATAGTATACCACAGAAAACGCTCTGTGTCAAGAACTTTTTGTTAAGAAAGTGTGATAACAAAGTTACCGCCCTTGTCAACGCCGTCAAATGTGCACTTACCGTTGCTCTGAACAGTAGCGGTATCAACAAGAGAAAGGGTATCTCTCGAAGAATTGTAGCGATAGAGCTTAGCTGTGCGGCCTGCGCGCTTGGTAGCAAACTTAACTGTAACGTCAGCGTCTACGCCGAAGGAACCTCCGCTGATAGTGATCTGAGCGCTGCTTACAGCATTGTTCTTCTTATAAGCTGCCTTAACGAGCTTAGTGGGAATCATGTTTGTGTTGTAAGCGGTATCAATATTGATGTCGGAAGCTACAGAAATGTCGTTGCCGTTTACAGTAAATACAACGCCGTTCTTGAGAACGAACTTAACGGTAACATTCTTTCCCTTGATAGCGGACATTACGGTAGAGGGAACAATAGTCTCGTAGTTCATGCTTACGGAAACGCTGGAACCGCTCTTGAGAGAAGAGAAGTACTTGGCAATAGCTGTCCAGCCCTTTCTGTTGCCTACGGTAGCTGTAGTGGAATCGTTCTTGGAGCTTGTTGTGTCATCGCTCGTGTTGTTCTGTTTGTTGAGCCAGTAATAGTAATAAGGATCGCCGTAATAGTAATCACTGCCGTAGCCGTAGTAATCATTGCTGTAGTAGCTGAAGGTGTAAACGTTGGAAGAGCTGTTTCCGGAAGCAGCGAGAGCAGCTGCGTATGTAGTGTAGTACTTGCCGGTGGTCTTGCTGAAGTAGTTGGTCTGAGGTCTGCTGTAATCATAAATCTTTGTGATAAGGCTGTAATTGTTTCCTGCAGCGGAAAGGGCAGAACTGAGAGTCGGATAATATACGCCGTTTACTCTGTAAACATCATATGTATCATAATCTCTGTAGCCGTTATAGTAATAGCTGTCATAAGATGAGGAATAGCCGTATATCTGTACATAATCGCCTATAGGAGAAGTACTGAATGAACCATCATCTCTGTTAAAATACACA
Organism: Ruminococcus sp.; assembly: GCA_014799735.1. Lineage (GTDB taxonomy): Bacteria > Bacillota > Clostridia > Oscillospirales > Ruminococcaceae > RGIG8773. The sequence goes on along the minus strand of JAAVHL010000098.1, from coordinate 8,521 downwards.
GTACCGCCTATTACAACGGTCTGAGCAACATCGCCATAGGTTGTACCCGCAGGACGGGGATAGGTCTGAGTCAGCGTAGTACCTGCCGCGTACAGGCTGGAAAGGTTAGGATACCATTTTCCGTTTGAGCCGAGGTAAACGTTGTTTGAGCTTGAAGCGTAGTTGTAGTAGTAGCCGGTTGTCGGTGCGGTAGTTGAAGTCTGACCGACAGTAGTAGTGACCAGTGCGGTTGAACCGGCTGTGTTCGTTGTTGAGATCACGCCGTTTAAAACGTATACGTTCTTTCCGTAGCCGAAAGCCTCAGTAACATTTTTGGTAGTGTAGCTCGAACCTGCAGGGATACTGTCAAGATTGATATAGTATGCGGTAGTGGTGGTAGGACGAACAGGAACGCCGTTAGCGTCTGTTCCGCCGCCGGTTGTTGTTGTTACCTCATAAACAGTACCGTTTATTCTGCCGGCGGTATCATATCCGATATTGGCGCTTGCTGTAACGCTCATTGCGGAAACAGCAGTCATAGCTGCCAAGCTTGCTGCGGCAATCCTGCCGAGAGTTTTCTTGTTCATTTTAAAAATCTCCTTTTCAATTTGGTTTTCATGCCTTTCAAGGCAATTAATGCGAAAAATAAATTTTGCTTACTTACAAGTATACAATATTTTTTCTGTTTTGGCAATAGCTTTTTTAACGAAATATATTACAATTTTATGACGATTTGAGAAAAAAGAATGTCAAAAGGTTACAAAACGAATAAATACTGTAAATTAATTACATTTACTGTAAATTATTTCTGTATCTCGATTTTTGCGGTAAAGTCCTCGGCGCAGGGACGAATTGTTCTTGAAGCCAGACCGTAAAGATTTGTTGCTCTGTTGGAAATATCCGCAAACCTGTTTATAGGCGGACGCTTAAGCTCGATAATGTCCTTAAGCGACGTGTCGAACGGGATAGCGAGCTTGTTGTCCTCAGCCTTTTCCTTGGCGGATTTGAGTATCTCGCTGCCTCTTTCGTTGAACGCCAGAACCCTGCCGTAGGGGGGCATTATCATAAGGTCTGAAGCCTTTGTACCTATATAAAGATTGAGCAGCACTCTTCTGATCTTTGCGAGAGTGTACCTTTTCGTACCGACTATATCGAGGAACTCGTCCAGCGACTTGGCGTCAATTCCCGCGCGGAAGATGAAGTTCGCCAGACCCGGGTCAACGTCGGGACATTCCGCGATCGCAGGCGGTATCATTGAGCGCAGTACATAAAGCAGCTCTCTTTCAAGATTGTCAAAATATGCCAGCAGTTCCTTTTCCTCGTATTCCTTTGCAAGCTCAGCGGTCTCTTTCGGAACATAAGGGCTGATATCCTCGCCGTCCTCGATCATCTGACGGATAAGGCTTGCGCTTGCAATGCCCTCCGACGGGTCGGGACTGTCATGCTCCGCGCCCTTGCGCTTCACGGTATAGGTCTCAAATTCAAGGTTGAGCAGCTTGATTGCTTTCAGGTACTCAACCGCAAGGGTGTTGTTGGGAGAGTCGAACACAGAGGCAATGATAGGACCGTAATCCAGAGCGATTACCTGCTGTACAGCCTGCGGGTAAGACATTCCCTGCTCCATAAGCGGCTTGACCTTTTCGGGCTTGGAAGCGTTTATCGACGCCATAGCCGCGTTTTTGAGAAGCTCTATATCTCCGCACTCGCTGCCGAAAGACAGACCGTCCACACAGCCTAAAGCGCCCAGCATCATAACTCCCGCTCTTGCGAAGAAATTCGCGCTTGAAAGCGAGTACACCACAGGCATTTCCACAACGAGATCAACGCCGTTGCTGACAGCGGCTTTCGCCCTTGCGAACTTGTCGATCATCGCCACGTCGCCGCGCTGAACGTAGTTTCCGCTCATGATCGCGACAATATGGGTCGCGCCCTGCTTGCGGGTCTCCTCGATCTGGTAGATATGTCCATTGTGAAATGGGTTGTATTCACAGATAATTCCGTAAGTTTTCATTAGTTTAAATTCCTCCGCGTTTGTTAATTCATAATATTATACCATATTTATTTCCATTTGGCAAGCATTTTATTTCCATGTCACAAAATCTTGGAAATTTTACGTTAAATTTGCCGAAAAATTTAATTTCCCCTTGATTTTTATTGTTAAAAGTGGTATAATATTTTCGGAATTTTTTGAATAAAAAAAGAAAGGTCTGAAATTTTATGTTAATTCTTGTAGTAAACGCAGGAAGCTCCTCTTTGAAGTATCAGCTCCTGAACATGGACGACGAAAGCGTTATCGCTAAAGGTAACTGCGACAGGATCGGTATCGGCGGTCACATCGCCCACAAAACACACGACGGCAGAACTGTTGACGCGGACTGCGATTTCCCCACCCACACCGAGGCTTTTGAAAAGCTTGTGGAAGTTCTCACAACTGGCGACGCTTCGGTTATCAAGTCAATGGACGAGATCTCCGCGGTAGGCCACAGAATTGTACAGGGCGCGGAGATTTTCGACAAGACCACTCTTGTTACAGACGAGGTTATCCAGCAGATCGACGATTTGCAGGATCTTGCTCCCGTACATAACCACCCTCACGCTCTTGCGCTTTGGGCTTGCAAAAAGGTTCTCCCAGAAAACGTTCCGCAGGTCGTTGTTTTCGACACCGCTTTCCACCAGACAATGCCCGAAAAGGCTTATATGTACGGTCTCCCCTATGAGGATTACGAAAAGTACCACGTAAGAAAATACGGCTTCCACGGAACTTCCCACAGGTTTGTTTCCGCGGCTCTTGCGGAGGCTATGGGCAAGGACATAAAGGACCTGAAGATAGTTTCCTGTCACCTTGGAAACGGTTCTTCCATTACTGCTGTACAGGGTGGTAAGTCTATCGACACATCAATGGGCTTCACTCCTCTTGACGGCGTTGTAATGGGTACAAGAACGGGAAGCGTTGACCCCTCCGCAGTAACCTTTGTTGCAGAGAAGCACGGCTTTACTACAAAGCAGATGAGCGACTACATGAACAAGAAATCGGGCTTCCTCGGCGTATCGGGCGTTTCCTCCGACAACCGCGATATTTCGGGCGCGGCGGCTCACGGCGACAAGAGAGCAAAGCTTGTTTCCGAAATGCTTATCTATGAGATAAAGAAGTACATTGGTTCTTACGCGGCTGCTATGAACGGTGTGGACGCTGTTCTGTTTACGGGCGGTATTGGCGAAAACGCTTCCGAGGTTCGTGAGGGCGTTTGCGCAGACATGGATTTCTTCGGTATCAAGATCGACAACGAGCTGAATAAGACTGTTCACGGCGAGCTGAAAAAAATCTCCACGGCGGACTCCAAGGTTGAGGTTTGGGTAGTTCCTACAAATGAGGAGCTGCTTATTGCAAGAGATACGTTGGAGCTTGTTTCTAAGAAATAATCGTATAGTAAAATATTGAAATTTAGGGCGGGTCAGACATCTGCACAAAGATGTTTTGCTCCCGCCCTTAGTTTTACAAGGGAGGTTGTTGGTCATGTTCCAAAAAGTTATTGTGATAGGCAGTCCCGGGGCGGGGAAAAGCACGTTTTCACGGCGGCTGCGGGACATTACCTCTCTGCCGCTTTATCATCTTGATATGATTAATCACAAGCCCGACAGGACTACTGTTTCACGGGAAGAATTTGACAAGCAGTTGTCCGAAATTTTGCGTACCGACAAGTGGATTATCGACGGCAACTACCAGCGCACCATTGAAATTCGGCTGGAAAAGTGCGACACGGTGTTTCTTATGGATTTCCCGCTGGAGGTTTGTTTGGCGGGAGCGGCGGCGCGGGTCGGCACAAAGCGGGACGATCTGCCTTGGGTCGAGGAGGAGTTTGACGAGGAATTCAGACAATGGATAATTGATTTTCCCAATGAAAAATTGCCGCAAATATACCAAATGCTGGAATGCTATAAGGACAAGAACATTGTGATTTTTAAGTCGCGGCAAGAGGCGGACGATTATTTACAAAAGTTATATGCAGGTAAGGTACATTCCTGTAATTTGCACAAATTCTGATGTATATTTTTGGCATATTTTTCACTTGACTTCACCTAATATATGTACTATAATTGGGATTGCAGGCAAGGGCTATCTCTGCCACTTATTGGCTACTCGTGCAAAAAATTATTAAAGTGAGGTAATAATTATGTTAAAGGTAAAATTTAAGGTTTCTCCGGAAAGGGCAGTTCAAATGGCATTAGATTTATATTCAAGCGGCTCTGTTATTTGCGTTTCGGATATTTTCCCATCGATATGGAATAAACTGGATTTACCTAAAAGAATGAATTATGGAAAAGAATTTGAGTCGTATGTCAAAAGCATGAACTCAAATTCGATTACACGAAATGGCGCAAAAAATGGTGTCGCAGCATATCTTATCGGTTAAATGAAAGTGAGGAAATATTATGCCGGTTATTAAATTTTCCGTAAGCGATGATGATTACAAAAAAATTGAGGAAAAGGCAAATGCGCAGAAAATGCGCATCACCGAATTTGTAAGGTCGGCTGTACTGGACACCCCGTCTATTTTCACTCCTGTCGAGGCTGAAAAAAGGGCATTGGAACGGTTTGCACCGGGCGTGGAATTTACACTACCGCAAGCGTACAAAAGCGAGGAGTGGGAAGGCATAGGTACCTACGCTGGAGTTTTTGGCACTAATTTTTATCATTATGTTACAAAATATTCCAATAAAATAGAATTTGTTTGTATGAAAAGGCACGCAATTTATAGAATAAAAACAAATTGAACTAAGTTTCTGCATAAACCATAAAGGAGTAAATTCATGACTAAGGAAAAAATTGACAGGATAAACGAACTGGCGAGGAAATCCCGCACAGCAGAGGGACTTACCGAGGCGGAAAAAGCCGAACAGGCGGCTCTGCGGCAGGAATACCGCGACGGTGTGAAAGCCAATTTGGAGGGTCAGCTTCAAAATATTGAGATAGTTGATCCTAATTCACGATAAAAGTGTAGACAAAAAATCTGCATGAAAATCATACACGCAAATTTTCACTTGATTTTTTGTACACTTTTTGATCGTGAATTAGGATGACAAGGAGTAATTTATGGAAATTATTGACTATTTTAAATCGGACAACCCCGACTACTGGCTTGCAGAAATCAAGAAAAGCGACTGGCGGGCGGCGGCTTATCTGGCGAAGCTTATTGAGGAAAATTCCTTTCACGAGAATCTCGGAGAGGGAACGTTACTGCTTCTTGCCGACGGGGACAGGCTTGTTTCCTTTTTGACATTTGCCAAAAAGGACTGCATTGACGACGACACGCTTTCCCCGTGGATAGGCTTTGTATACACATTTCCCGAATATCGAGGACACAGAAACGTGGGAAAACTGATACGCCGCTGCGAGAAAATTGCCGCAGAAAACGGTTTGCCGACGATATTTGTCTGCTCCGACCATGTGGGACTTTACGAAAAATACGGCTTCTCCTACATTGAAAACCGTGTTGACATTTACGGTGAGGACAGTCGTCTATACCGCAAAAATATTTCTAAGGAGAACTGAAATGCTAAATTTTGACATATCAACCCTGCCCACGCCATGCTATGTTGTGGACGAGGCTTTGCTGAAAAAAAATCTGGAGATACTGAAATCCGTACAGGACAGGACGGGCTGCAAGATTTTGCTGGCTCAAAAGGCGTTTTCCATGTACAGCACATACCCGCTTATCGGCAAATATTTGGCTGGGACTACCGCAAGCGGCTTGTTTGAGGCGCGTCTCGGTCGCGAGGAAATGCCTGATCGGGAGGTTCATGTTTACTCCCCCGCTTACAAGAAAAGGGAATTTGAGGAAATTGTCACGGTCGCCGACCACATTGTTTTCAACAGTTTTGCGCAGTTTGAAAAGTTCTATCCCGATGTTCAGAAAAGCGGTCGGGACATTGAAGTCGGTATCAGAATGAACCCAGAATACTCGGAGATCGAGACGGACATTTACAATCCCTGCTTCAAAAACTCACGCTTGGGGACGGTTCTTGCAGAGTTTCCCGACACGCTTCCCGAGGGTATCAGCGGTTTGCATTTCCATACAATGTGCGAGCAGGGCGCGGACGTTTTAGAGCGTACCGTTGCCGCTGTTGAAGAAAAATTCGGGAAGTATTTCAAGGGCTTGAAGTGGCTGAATTTCGGCGGCGGACACCACATTACCCGCGATGATTACGACGTGGAAAAGCTTGTATCAATTATTGACAGAATTCAGAAAAAGTACAGCGTACAGATTTACCTTGAACCGGGAGAAGCGGTTGCTCTTAACGCGGGATTTCTGGTCACGGAGGTTCTTGACACTTTGAAAAACGGCATGGACCTTGCCATAGTGGACACCTCGGCGGCTTGCCATATGCCCGACGTTCTGGAAATGCCATACCGTCCCAACATTATCGGAGCGGATATGCCCGACGAGAAACCGTACACATACCGCTTGGGCGGTCCGACCTGCCTTGCGGGTGACATTATCGGGGACTACTCCTTTGACGAGCCGCTGAAAATCGGCGACAGACTGGTTTTCTGCGATATGGCTATCTACTCCATGGTGAAAAATAACACTTTCAACGGTATGCCTCTGCCCGCCATTGTCTGGTGCGGGGAGGACGGGACATGCAGAACAGTCAAAAGTTTCGGCTACGAGAATTTCAAGTGCAGACTTTAACAAAACGAGGATAGAAACGGTTTTCGCTTCTATCCTCGTTTTTTACAGCTGGTCTATGGAAAGGGTTGTGATTTGTCCGTGGTAGTAATTCACCGTCTCGGCGGTAAATTTGAACACGCAGTAATCCTCGTCGTCAACGCCCTTGGGATAGTACTTCTCATCGCCGTCCTGCCAAAGCATAGCCTTGGTTTCATGGTCGGTGCAGACCTCCATAGTCCCCGTGAAAAGCGCGCCTGCAAAGTTAGTCTCATTGCAGTAATAAACGCAGGCTTTGGGGTTTTTAAGGAACTGTCCTGCACGCTTGGAGCTTGTGTTTGTGGAAAAATAATGGGTCTTCATGCTTTCGTGTTCAGGCACAAGCATACACTTTATTTGGGGGAAGCCCGCCTCATTTACCGAACCCACATAGGCGACCTCCGCATTTTTCCGCAGTTCAGTAATTTCAGAAATAATTTCTTTCATGTTAATTCTCCTTTTTGAGTAAATTTTCAAGCACTTTCCCAAGATACGCTTCAAAAGTGAATATCTCCTCATCGCTGAACCCTTCGTAAAAAATTTCGTTCATTTCAGCCGAAACAGCGTCATATTGACTTTTCAGCCCTCTTGCTTCGGGAGTCAGGACGATCTTCAAGGCTCTGCGGTCATGGGGACTGCTTGTTCTTTGGATATGTCCAATTTTCTCCAATCTGTCAAGCATACTTGTAAGGGTCGTTTTGGCAAGTCCTGTTTTTGCGGCAAGCTCGCTTATGGTGATATTGTCATGCTCCCAGAGGACGGAAAGAATGCGTCCCTGCGCTCCGTTGAACTCGCTGATACCGTGTTCCGCAAGAAGCTTTTCAAAAACTCTTCCCTGTATCTGCTTTATCATGCTTATAAGGAAACCGCCGTTTGTTTTGTCTGCCAAGGTATTTTTCACCTCCTACTATATAGTATAATACTATATAGTACTAATGTCAAGCTTTTTTCAAACATATTTTAGCAGAAACGCTTTTGCCGAAATGCGGTAAGGCGCAGCCAATGTTTTGCAATCAAATTGTAATTTTATTTTCATTGTATTGTAATTTGCTTTTTACCCTACAGTTTGTTACAATTAAATTAGTATTTTTTGAAGAGCTTGAAAGGAAATTTTACTATGTTCAAAAAAATATTTTCGGTACTGCTGACTGCGGCGCTGTGCCTGACGGTGTCCTCCTGTGGAAAAAACGAGGGCGGACAGGTCTCCGAGGGCACGGCAGCAGTTACGGAGGACGGAAAGAAAATCATAAAGATATGCTCGTTTTTGGCCGCGGACGACGATCTTCAAAGCAGGATAGTCAGCTTTAATAAAAGCAGCGCGGAGTATACGGCGGAGCTTACCGAATATTCCGACGTGAATTATTTCGATGCGGTTACGCGCCTGAATTTGGATATCACAACGGCAAATGCGCCTGATATACTTGTTATCACGTCGCCGAAAAGCTATACATACAGCTATATAGACAAGGGCTTGTTTGCCGATCTGTACGAATTTATCGACAGCGATCCCGACCTAAAGCGCGGGGATTTTCTTGACAGCGTGTTGAAAGCCGGAGAAAAAAACGGAAAACTTTTCAGCTTTGCGCCCGAATTTTATATTCATACTGTTGTGGGAAAAACCTCTCTCGTTGGGGACAAGCAGGGCAGGACTGTGGAGGAATTTATAGAGCTTGTTGACAAATATCCCGATAAACAAATCATGGAGGGCAACGGAACCAAAGGAGGCGCGCTGATTATGTTAGCGCTGTACGATTACGGAAGATATGTAGATCAAAGTACGGGCGAATGCAGCTTTGACAGCGAGGATTTTATCAGGCTTTTGGAATTCTGCAACC
>JAAVHL010000097.1 GCA_014799735.1 Ruminococcus sp. | reverse complement strand
TGTTGTCCTCAAGAGCACGGACGGTCATTTCTATTTTGCTTTTATCCGAAGCCGTCCCGCGGTAGGCGTGGACTATGCAGTTTGTCACCGCCTCGGAAACAGCGGTCTTTATCTCCCCCACCTCGCTTACCGACGGGTCCAGCTGCGCCGCAAAGGACGACACCACGGAGCGCGAAAGTCCCTCGTTGCGGCTGTCGGCGGGAAAAACCAATTTTATCTCGTTCAATATTTTCATTTCCTGACCCTCTTTCTCGCTATCTTATGACGGCAAGCCTGTCCAGCCCCGCAAGGCGCATGACCTTTTTTATCTGGTTTCCCGTGTTCTCGATAATTACGCTGCCGCCGTAGGGCTTGACTATTTTGTACCGTCCCATAACAAGACCTATTCCCGAGCTGTCCATAAAGGTAACGCCGTCGAAATCCAGTATAAGCTGTTTGGGGTGATGCTTGTCTATGGCAAGGTCGATATCCTCACGAATGGCTTTTGCGGTGTGGTGGTCAACCTCGCCGGAAAGTCTGGCGATAACGGTGTTTTCCTCAACATCTATGATAACAGGCATTTTTTCACTTCCTTGAAGATGATTTTTGTACTGTCTATTTTACGCCGCGCCGAATGCGAATTTTGTCGCAGCTCGGTGCAGGACGCAGTTTTACATATAAATTTTTTTATAAATTTTTTCAGTGCGCAAGCAAGTCCGTGCAAAACCGTACTTATTAAGTGAAAGGGGGTCGGCATTATGGACGACAGCGGCATAATCTCTCTGTTTATGGAGCGCTCCGAGGAGGCTGTCCGCGAGACAAAGATAAAATACGGACGGATAGTTTTCTCCGTTGCAATGCATATTTTAGGCTGTGAAGCCGACGCGGAGGAATGCGAAAACGACGCTTACATGGCGGCATGGAACACTATCCCTCCCGAAAAGCCGAGGAATTTCAGGGCGTTCCTGCTGAAGCTGGCGCGCAATCAGGCTCTGAAAAAATATGAGTACCTCAACGCGGAAAAGCGAAATCCCAATACGGCGGTATCTCTTGAAGAGCTGGGCGAGTGCGCCTCGGACGAGGGCGCGGAGATACGGTACACCGACGGAGAGCTTGCGGATACAATAAACCGTTTTCTTGCCGATATAGGCGAGGAGAACCGCAGGGTCTTTATGTTAAGGTACTGGTACTTCATGCCCGTCAGGGACATCTGCGAAAGGTGCGGCATAAGCAAGAGCAAGGCGGAATCAATGCTGTTCCGCATGAGAAAAAAGCTGAAAAAATTTCTGGAGGAGGAAGGGCTTTGAACAAAAATGAGATCGGGAAAATGATTTCCCTTGCGGACGACAGCTACATCGAGGAAATGTTCACCACAAGGCTTTACGAGCGTAAGCACCACGGCGCGGCTTGGATAGCGGCTGCGGCGGCTGTTGTCATCGCAGTCGGGGCGGCAGGCATTGCCCTTAACTCGGCGGACAGCGACAAGATCATCACGGATATACAGGAAATACTTTCCGAGACCGAAACGGACACCTCCGCTCTTGAAAGTGTGGTGACAACGCAGGAGTGGAGCTACCGCACAAACAACAGAGACTATTTTAAAAACAAACCCGACGATACGGCTGAATTCTACTACAGCCTGCTTGAACACTATATTGGCTTTACGTCGGAAGGTTCCGAGTACCGCTTTGCGCCCGAATATCTGGACGGGATACTCCGCTTTGAACGGAACGATTTTCTCAATATAGAGGGCGGCTTGCAGTGCGGCAAAAACGGCGTTCCGCTGTATGCGGAAATAAGACTGTTTAATGATGACACGGAAAACCTGCCAATGGTACACATGGTATTTTATAAGGAAAACAGCCCTTTTTCGGACTTTGACAAAAGCCTATACACTCCCCAGATATACGGCGATACCGAGCTTTACGGCTTCGATCTTTCCGAGAAAAAGGACGGCAGCAAGCTAATGGCGTGCTGGAAATACGGCGACACCAACTATATGTTTACTTCAAGAGGTCTTGACTGCGACAAGTTTATTAAGATAATTTCACCCTATATTGAATTTTACAGCAAGGGCGATCTTAACCTTATGTACCGCGACTATTTTACCCTTGACAGCTTTGACCTGAACAGCAAGGGAATTGTCAAATCGGCTTCCTATGACAAAGGCACCTCGGAGATGAACAACAGCAGTGTGTTTGCGGGATACGTTCCCGACTATACTCCGCTTGCAGGACTGCATTATTTGGAATCCTCGGATAATTATAAAGAGGTAAGCATTAACGGCGAGGTCATATATCGGCTGTATAATATAAGCTATTACGAATACGGAAGTTATGACGGCAAAGAAAAAAGCGATATTTACTTGACTTATGAATGGGGAGAAAATCCTATTGGGGGTGTGACAAACGATTATCCTGTTATTCCGTTAGATGAGATAACTCCCGAAAAGCTTGACGAGATAATGATCGACGGAGGAGAGCGGGAACACCACAGTTTTGTTATTCCCGTGAATAATTTCACCATTACCATAATGGCTTTCAGTGAGCACGGGCAGCTTTTTGATGTGATCGATGCGATCAGGTCCGGCGGTAAAAATGTCACTGTCATTGACTGCACTGCCGTTGATTTTACCGATCCCGAAATAATACAGGAACTGATGGATATATCATTTGGTGAAACTTTTGCGGGATATGTTCCTCAGTCTTCGTCGATAGGCGGACTGAAATTAGTGAGAGCAATAAAGGAAAAAGAAACGCCCATACGGCTTCAATTACAGTACCGCGGCGAGGAAATCGAATCTTATCCGCAGGATACCGAATATGTTCACCTTTATTACTACAATGAGCGCGAGATCGGAGACAGAGCGGTCAGACCGGTCGTAAGCCTTGAAGAAATCACTGTGGAAAAGCTTGACGAGATAAAGTACTTCGGAGACAGCAAAATAACCAAGCACAGCTTTTATGTGACGGTATCGGATTTCTTTATCCGTGTGGAGGCTCTTTGCTCAAGTGAAAAGCTTGTGAAGTTTTTCGAGAGTATGCCTAACTATAAAGCTTTGCGGAATTCCGACGAAATAAACAGTCAGACAGTAAATGTAAGCACGGAACCTGCGGACAGCGATGACGACATGGTTACATACGATGGCAGGGTGTATTATCGTTCGATGCTGTCAAAGGAGACCCTCGAATGGCTCGACTGGTACAACTCGGCGTCCAAGGAGGAGCAGGCTTCGGTAAGCTATGTTCCGTCCGAGCTGCTGACCTTTCTTGAATATTTGTTCTGAGGCACTAAATGTAAACTTTTTATGAACTCACCCCCGAGGCTTAAACTTATCACGAAAACTGACGATATATACAATAAGGAAAATTATCTCACAACGTAACCAAGACAAGTGCAATGAGCATAAGGGGGCAGTACTATGATGGATTTCATGTGTTCGGGTTCGGTGAACAATTATATAAAAACCATGGATATGCAGGTGAAGTGGCAGAATAAAAAGAAAAGCGGAAATTATTCCGCGGACGGAATAAAAACCGCTTCACAGTGGGCTGAGGATCAGCAGAAAAAGCTGCGTGAACAGATCAATGACGCACTGAGCAAAAAAGACAAAGAAGGCGAATATGACAAGTCCAAGGACAAGGTGCTGAAAGGCATTACCGAAAAGCTTAACCGCGGCGAAAGGCTGACATTTTCGGAAAAGCAGTATTTGCAGAAAAGAGATCCGCAGGCGTATCAGGAGGTCTGCGATCTGGAACAGGAACAGGCTTTCTACAAAAGTCAGCTTAAGAAGTGCAGGACAAAGGACGAAGTCCACAAGCTGAAAATGATGCGTACCATGTCCTCTGCAAGTACCGTCAGATCGGTGCAGAACAATCCGCACATCACGCAGGAGAGAAAGCTTAAAGTCATTGTTGACGAACAGAAGAAAAACGCCGCTATGGAAAAAACCGAACTGGAATTTATCAGGCAGGGCGGAATGTCAAGGCTTCCCACTCAGGCGGAATGCATAGCCGCCGCGAAAAAGCTTGCGGAGGCAAGGCGCGCGGAGAAAAGACCCAAGGATACTATCGTCAAAAAGGAAGCCGCCAAAAAGCCTCACCACGCCAAGGACAAGGACGGCGAGAAGTCCGAAAAGATACAAAAGACCGAGGCAAAGACTGTTACGGTAAGGAAAAAGAATTACAGCTTAAAGCGCAAAATAACCACTGCGGAAGCTGAGCAGTCTTACGTTGTGAAAAAGGTGAAGAAAGCCATGAAGCGTGGCGGCGTTGTCGTCAGCGAAACGGCGTTTGCCTCGGCGCAGCGTACTGTAAAAGCTCTTAACGTAAAAGCATAAAGAAAGTCCCGACAAGCGTAAAAGCCTGTCGGGACTGTTGTTTTATAAGCATATCAGCAGTAGTAAAGCAGGTGTGTGCGGACAGCCGCGAGCATTTCCTTGTAAAGCTCGGTGGCGTCGTTAAGATCCACCGACATGAGCGGGTCGTTCAGGAACGCGTTGAATGCAATGTCCAAGTCTTTTTCCTTAACGGACTTGACAAGGGTCTTTTGGTTCATCACATGGCGTATGGTAAGACAGTACAGCTCGTCGGTAAGCTTGCCCGCCGCAACGGGTCTGACGGAATTTTTGCTGATGAGCGCATTGGTATGCACCACCGCGCCTATAGGAAGATTTTCAACCTGTCCGCTGTTTCTCATACATACGTTGGTGATAAGATTTCCCTGACCTATCAGGGCGCGTATCTGCATTGCGCACTCGCTTGACGAGCCTCCCACACGCAGGAATTCGCTGCCGTTCATAAGGGTCTTGACGCGGCTTATCTTGTCCAGCTTCAGCTTTTTGAGGTAATTCACCGTGGTCTGGCTGAACTTCCAGCTTGAGATTGCTTTGGGAGAACCGGTGTACCATGCGGGACAGAAATCCGCAACGATCCTGTCGGGAACGGCGGGTATGCAGCCGTACCTGAGAAACAGGTCGAACTTTATCTTATTCGCCGAAGCAAAAGGGTTTACCTTGTACTCGTTGGGCTTTATCTCGTAGCCGCTGCCATAATATTTTTCGGCGTACTCTCTGAACAGCGGCATGATATCCTTTCCGTCGTATGTGGCCTCGTTAAACCAGCTGAAGCCGCTTATTCCGATAAGGTTATATTTTATATCGCGCCTGCGAACGGTGGTCTGAATGTCAGATTCCTTTTCACAGATATTGGCAAGAAGCTCCAGCGCGGGGAAAAGCTCGTTTGTGGAGCCGAACAGTTTTATCTCCGGGAACACCTCGTACATCATCAGCATACACGCCGACATGGGGTTTGTCATATTTATCACCCATGCGTCGGGACATATTTTCTTGATAAGCTCGGTGTACTTGATGTACACGGGCAGGGTCTTAAGAGCTTTTATAACTCCCGAAGGGCCTGTCTGTTCGCCTGCGGCCTGATAAATGCCGTATGTTTCGGGCAGATGCATTTCGGTGACCATTTCCTCCATTGAGCCCTGTGTAAAGGAAAGGATAACTATATCCGCATTTTTTAGCGCGTCCTCAGGGGTTTCGGAGGCAAGATAGATTATATCGCTTTTGCAGTCGGGGTGTTCCCGAAGCTTGTTTCCTATGGTCTCGTTGGCAAGAGAAAGCTGCTTGTCAACGTCGTAGAGCTGCACCGTGGCGCAGATCTCCTCCGCAGCAAGCTCCGAAAAAAGCTTCCAGCCGTAGTTCACCGAGCCTCCGCCTATGTAGGCGATGACTGTCCGTTTATCCTTAGTTACCATGAAACGTGTTCCTTTCATTATGTTCGTACCCTTGGCAGGGCGTACTAAGCCTCTACATATATTATTGTACAAAATCCCCGCTTTGTCAAGCATTTTTCCAAAAAATATAATAACGGCTGTATGTTTCTCCGCCGAAACAGCTAAATGGCTAACAGCATCATTCGAGGTAAAGGCGATAAATTTTGATTTAACGCACCATGTAGCAAATCTTAGGCGGCGAAGCCGCCGACTCAAGCTGGTCCAGCTGAGCCCAGCTGGCGAGGTTTCCAAAGGGCGAGGAGCCCTTTGGTCGCCGCCCGCAGGCGGCGAAATCCTTTTCGTTCAAAACGGTGAAAGGGGTGAGAAATGCGGCAGCATTTCGAGGGGGAGCGGACACGACCGCTCCCCCTTCTTGCGGCTTTAAACAAGATGTATCTCCAAAACGTCACAGTGTGACGTTTT
>JAAVHL010000096.1 GCA_014799735.1 Ruminococcus sp. | reverse complement strand
TCCGTTTTGGACGAAAGGGATTTCGCGCTCTGCGGAGCGCGACCAAAGGGCTCCGCCCTCTGGACTTCTGCCAGCTGGGCTCAGCTGGACCAGCTTTAGTCGGCGGCTTCGCCGCCTAAAGGATTGTTACATAGTTCGTTAAATCAAAATTTACTCTCCCGCATAATGCTGAAACCAAAACGGATCTCCGCGTCAAAATGTAAAAATTCCTTGCAATCCTGCCGAAAATAGGTTATAATAAAAGTGATTGTTTAAAACTTGAACGGTACGAAAGGAAAGTTGTTTATGAACAAGGTAAGGATCACGATCTGCGGCAAGGAATTCGGCCTCAAGACCGAAGAGTCTCCAAGCTATTTTACGGAGCTGGCGAAAAAGGTCGAAACGGAAATTTACAATATGATGTCGGAATCGGATATTTCCCTCCATGCGGCGGCTATACTGGTGGCGCTGGCGGCTTTCGACGAGTGCAAAAAAGCCAACGACAGCATTGACAATATCCGCACTCAGATAAAGGAGTACGTTGACGACGCTTGTCAGGCGCGTCTCGAACGGGACGAAGCCCTCAAAAACGAAAAGGCGCATCTGGCGAGAATTTCCGCGCTGGAAAACGAGCTGAAGATCAAGCGCATGAAGTCGGACATCGACGAGCAGCTTACCCTTGACAACACGAAAATAAAAAAGTAAACCGAACGACTTTACCGAAAGGATAGAAAAATGTCCGAACCATTGTCCAAAACCAAATCGAAGCCCGAACTGCTCGCTCCTGCGGGAAGCATGGAAAGCCTTACCGCCGCCGTAAGGTGCGGTGCGGACGCGGTCTATGCGGGCGGAAAGCTTTTTTCCGCACGGTCAAACGCGTCCAACTTTTCCGAAGATAAGCTTGCGGAAGCGGTTCGGTACTGTCATCTCCACGGGGTCAAGCTTTACCGCGCTATGAACACAATCGTTTTTGCGGAAGAGATGGGTGACTTTCTGGCGGAAGCGAAAAAGTCCGCCGAGATGGGTGTTGACGGACTTATCGTTCAGGACTTGGGCATGGCGCGATTGGTTCGGGAATGCCTGCCCGATATGAAGCTGAACGCGTCAACTCAGATGACCGTACATACCCCCGAGGGCGCAAGGCTTGCGCGGAAAATGGGCTTCTCCCGAATTGTTGCGGCGAGAGAGCTGTCCCTTAAAGAGCTTGAAGCGATAATCGGTACGGGCGTTGAGACCGAGGTTTTTATTCACGGCGCGTTGTGTATGTCCGTGTCGGGACAGTGCTACATGAGCGCGATGATAGGCTCACGAAGCGCGAACCGCGGGCTTTGCGCGCAGGCGTGCCGTCTGCCTTTCGGCGGGGACTACGACCTGTCCCTGAAAGACCTGTGCGGGGTACCACACATAAAAGCTCTTGCGGACATGGGCGCGGCGTCCTTTAAGATAGAGGGGAGAATGAAGCGTCCCGAATATGTTGCCGCCGCCGTGACCGCCTGCCGCGCGGCCCTGGACGGGGGAGAGCCCGATCTGGACACCCTTCGCTCGGTTTTCTCGCGGAGCGGCTTTACCGACGGATATTTGACGGGAAGGCTTGGCAGGGATATGTTCGGCTGCAGGACAAAGGAAGATGTTACCGCCGCGGAAACTGTTCTGCCGAAGCTGCGGGAAAGCTACCGCAAAGAGACTAAGGCAGCAGACGGTGCGGCGGATTTTTATGTCCGTCTGGCGGAGGACGAACCTGCCCGGCTGGAAATGTCCTGCGGCAGCATGACTGTTTCCGCCGAGGGGGACGTTCCCGAAAGGGCGCTGAAGCGTCCCGCCGACGGGGAGTATCTTCGCCGTCAGCTTGACAAGCTTGGGGACACGATCTACACCCTTAACTCTCTTAAAGCAGATATCGGAGAGGGTCTGACCGTTTCGGCGGCGGCTGTAAACGCATTAAGGCGTGAAGCGGTCTCGAAAATGGACGAGGCAAGAATTTTGCGTGCAAAGCCCGTTCAGCGGTACTGTGAAGCGGATACGGAAATTTCCGAAAAAATTGGCGGAAGTGCGAAAAAAATTCGGGTGAGGCTGTACCGTCCCGAACAGCTTGCGGCTTTGGCTGAACTGAACGCGGACGAATTTGTGATACCGATTGAGCTGTGCGAAAAAATTTCCGAGAACAGGGACAAGTCCCGTTTAGTTATTGCTCCGCCCAGATTTATTGCGGACGAATCTGCTCTGTGTGCAAAGCTTAAAGCCCTGCGCGGGGCGGGCTATGAGCGTTTAGTCTGCACAAATATCGCGCACATTAAGATCGGTCGGGAGCTTGGCTTTAAGCTAAGCGGCGGATTTGGTCTGAACATTGCAAACCCTTGGGCAGCTCTTGCGGCAAAGGAAATCGGTCTGTCCGACATTACCGCAAGCTTTGAGTGCAGGCTCGATCAGCTGAGGGCGCTGAGAGGTATTCTGCCGACGGCCGTTATTGTATACGGCAGACTGCCCCTTATGCTGACGAGAAACTGTCCCGCCAAAGGCGCGCGGGACTGCAAGAACTGTTCAAAAAATCTTTCCGACAGGACGGGCAGAAGCTTTCCGGTAATGTGCGGAAACGGCGCAAGCGAGATACTGAACTGCGTTCCGCTGATGATGACCGACAAGGCGGGGGATATTCCCGCGGACATTTTTGAATTTGACTTTACGGAGGAAAGCCCCGACGAGATGAGACGTGCGCTTGAATGTCTGCGCAGGAGTGAAAAAGTCCTTGAAAACGGCTACACGAGGGGACTTTACTACCGCGGCGTATGCGCGGCGGACGAAAAATGAAAGGATTGCTGATATGGGAAAGGATATCAAAAGAACAATAGCGTTTTTATTTTTCCTGCTGGCGGGGATAGTTCTGGGGACCGTGCTGGCAAGGCTCTGCGAGGGAGTAAGCTTTCTGTCCTGGCTTGCCTACACAATGTCTGTGGGACTGGATACGGCGTCGCCGCTGGTGCTTGACCTGATAGTGTTCAAGCTTGCGTTCGGGTTTTCGCTTACGGTGAATACCGCGCAGATAATCTGCATAATCGCCGCGCTTATCATCTATAACAAGACCTGCAAAAGTCTGTAATGATACGCAATATGTCAAATTATCTAATTGTACCAAATTCGACGCTTCCGAAAGGCAATTGTTTAACATTGGAAACAAAAATTACAATTTGATAAAAAAGTTGAAAAAAATCTTGTAGTAGCGGTTTTTCCGTGATATAATAGTATATATGACGACTTTTACGGACGAATTTACGTCGGCTGTGAATTTTTGACGTTTTAAATAAATATTGGAGGAATAAAAAATGTTTACTAAGGAAATAGGCATAGACCTGGGTACGGCGAATACCCTTGTATATATGAGAGGAAAGGGGATCATTATCCGCGAGCCGTCGGTTGTGGCCGTGGACACCCGCACAGACCGCGCCAAGTACGTTGGTCAGGAGGCCAAGGACGTTATCGGACGTACTCCCGGCTCTATCATTGCGGTAAGGCCCCTCAAGGACGGCGTTATCGCCGACTTCGAGATAACAACCACCATGCTTCAGGAGTTTATCAAAAAGGCTCTCAAGGGCTCTATGTTTGCAAAGGCGCACGTTGTTATCTGTATCCCCTCGGGCGTTACCGCTGTTGAAAGGCGCGCCGTTAAGGAAGCTGCCGAAAACGCGGGCGCGAAAAAGGTAAACATTATCGAAGAGCCTATGGCTGCCGCGATAGGCGCGGGTCTGCCCGTTTCCGAGCCCCAGGGCTCAATGATCGTTGACATCGGCGGCGGTACCTCCGAGGTTGCGGTTATTTCTCTGGGCGGAATAGTTACCTCCCGTTCCGTAAGAGTTGCGGGCGACGCATTCGACACAGCTATTATCAACTATATCAAGAAAAAATACAACCTGCTCATAGGCGAGCGCACCGCCGAAAACGTTAAGATCGCTATTGGCTCGGCTTTCCCCATGGAGCAGGAGTCCGACATGGAGATAAAGGGAAGAAACCTGCTTAACGGTCTGCCCGAAAATATCAACGTTACCTCGGCGGAGATACGCGAGGCTCTTGCGGAGTCTCTTTCTCATGTTATTGAGGCTATCAAGGTAACGCTGGAGAAAACTCCTCCCGAGCTTGCGGCGGATATCATAGACCAGGGCATCACTCTTGCGGGCGGCGGAGCGCTTATCCGCGGTCTTGACAAGCTTATCAACAAGGAGACCGGTATGCCCGTAAACGTTGCGGAAACTCCCCTTGACTGCGTTGCCGACGGCACTGGCAAGGTTCTGGAGGATATCGAAAGACTTCGCGAAGTTCTTAACGACGATTCCAAATACTATTGACCGAACATCTGCGGGCGGACTGTTTATGTCTGCCCTTTTCAGAGCATAAGGGGATAACATATGGAAACTGACATGCAGCAATTTAATATCGTATATGTGATATGGGCGGTTGCTGCGGCGTTTCCGCTGACAGCAGCCGTTATATTCAGGGTTTTTCGCAGGGCTTCAATGGGCAAATTTGCTAAAGGCTTTGCGGCAGGTTTTGTGACCTATGGGTGCATACTTTTAGCTGCGGCAATATTAGTGCGGCAGCTTATTCCGCTTATTCTTGTAAGTGTTATTATACCAATGCTTGCGGTTACCATGTTAGCAATACCGTTATGTGCGCTGCTCCTTGCTTTTGCGGCGGTAATGATATACTACCATGCGCTGTTCAAGAGAAGTCAGAGCGCCGAAGATGCGCTGTCCGTATCGCTTGGCTTATTCAGTATTTCGTTTCTGGCGTGCATTGCCTGCGAGTACTTTAAAGTACAAAGCATGTACAGCTTTTCGGCAGCAAGCGAAATACTTGGCGTGGATACTTACAGTATATTTATGCCCGGCATGATATTAAGCACAATAGCAGACGCAGTAATAAAAGCGGGTCTTGCCACCGGAGCGGTGATCGCTGTGTGCTGTATGTACTCGTCGGAAAAGATGACCAAGCGCGGCGCGGCTATGGCTTCGTCGGCAATAATGGGAATATTGACTGCCGGCTTTGACATGCTGCTTTTTGTTTAAACGGACGGGAAACCTGTCCTCTGCAATATTTTTGTCAAAACTTCGGAAAGGAACATCTGCGGTGAGGGATTTTTTTAAAACCACAAAATTTAAGATCCTTGCCGCTCTTATGGCTGTATTGGTCGGCGTGGCGGTCTACAGCCTTACTCAGGGAGGCTACAGTCCCGACAGCGCGTCGGTATTCAGCTTTCTTTTTGAGCCGTTTCAGAAGCTTTCCACGCAGATCTCCGACAAGGTTACCTCCACGCTTGATATGCTTATCAACGCGGAAAAATACTACAAGGAAAACATTGAACTGAAGGATACCCTTAACGAGGTCTACAACGATATTATTGACTACGACAAGATAACCCGCGAGAACGAGCAGCTCCGTGTGCTGCTGGGGCTTAAAGAGGAATACGACGACTATGTGTTCTCTCCGCCCTGCACGGTAATTGCACGTACCACAAACGACCCCTATCACTCCTTTACCATTGACAAGGGCAGCGACGACGGTATCGCGCCTTACGATCCCGTTATCACTTCTTCGGGACTTGTTGGGGTCTGCTACGACGTGGCGAGGACTACAAGCAAGGTACGCACGCTGTACTCTCCCAGAACAGCGGTGGGCGTTACCGTAGTCCGCACAAAGGCTACGGGGATAATCGAGGGCGACTACGAGCTTGCCGAGGACGGCTTCTGCCGCATGAACTATATCAGCAAGACCGCCGACGTTAAAGAGGGGGACATAATCGTTACTTCGGGAAGCGAGACCTTCCCCGCAAATCAGCTTATAGGAACTGTGACCGAGGTGGGCATGGAGGACAGCGGACTGTCCAAGTACGCGGTAATAAAGCCTGCGATAGACCCGGAAAATGTCTCCACAGTGTTCGTTATAACAAGCTTTAACGGGCAGGGCGGCGGCGAAGAGTAATAATCGCAGCGTTAAATAAAACTGATAAAATACAGCAAAACTAAAAGTCCCTTATGGAAAAGTTTCGCCCGCCTTTTCAAAGGCGGCAGAAGTCCAGAGGGCAGAGCCCTTTGGTCGCCGTCCGCAGACGGCGAAATCTCCTCCCCGCGCCCGCAGGCGCATATCGTTCAAGAGCTCCGCAAAGGGGTGAATTGAAAACATCACTGTGTGATGTTTTCAAGAGGGGAAAGCCCTGCGATAGAGGGCTTTCCCCTTGGATACGTTACAAAGTTAATCTTCAAAACGTCACAGTGTGACGTTTTGAACGGAGCAAACCCTGTCATGGTCAACAAGTGATACTTAAACACAAACCGTCAATTTGCACGAAAATTCCAAGCATATCCGAAACGACAATTAAAGTTCCGCAAACGGAAAAACGAGGTAAACATGAACATAGACCTGAAACGAAAAAAGGAAAAAAGAAACACGGTCATCAGATGGATACTGTACATTCTGCTGACCGTGATCTCATATATATATATGACTACCGCGCCTCAGAAGCTGTTCGTGCTGCGGACGCCGCTGCTTGTAATACCTATGGCAATGTGCGTTGCAATGTTCGAGGAGCCTTTTGACTCTGCCATAATGGGCTGTGCGGCGGGACTTCTTCTCGATACCGCACAGGGAACGCTTATCGGTCTGAGCGGCATAATACTGCTGTGGTGCTGTCTTGCGGCGTCGCTGCTGTTCCACTTCCTTATGCGCAGGCATATCGTAAACATTATCGCCCTTAACGCGGCGGCGGTCTTGGTTCAGGGGATAATACACTACTTTTTCTACTACGCCATATGGGAGTACGACGCTTCGGGAAAGATATTCCTGCGGGAATTTCTCCCCGTTATGATCTACACCGTTATAGCCGCCGTACCGTTTTTCTTTATCGTAAGATTTCTTTCAAGACACTTCGGCATTATCGACGAAAGCTACATTGAGGAAAAGTCCGACGACATCGTAAGAGAGTAAGCAGGGAACGCCCTGCGGCACTTGCACGCAGTGCAAGAAAGTCACACCCCGACGTTAAATGCTGCGAACCTTAAATTTGTTATGCCCCCTCAAGGGGGCGGGTAAGTTTGCGGAAATATTACAGCAAGCCTGCAATTTTTGAAAGGATAAAATTATGAGAAAATTTTTTGAACGGCTGAGAGCTGCGTTCTTTTTTATAATCATTCTGGCGGCAATGGGTCTGTGCGCTGTTGACCTTATGAAAATACAGGTGGTTGACGGCGCGGAGTACCTTGAAAAAGCCAAGACCACCCGTCAGGCGTCCCAGATCATAACCTCCCCCCGCGGCGAGATAGTGGACGTGAACGGAAACGAAATAATCAGCAACAAAACAGGCTTTAACGTTGTTATAGAAAAGGCGTTCTTCCCGTCGGACAAGGCGGAGATGAACCGCATTATCCTCGGTATAACAAAGATACTCGGCGAGGACGGTGTGGCTTGGATAGACACTCTGCCCATAAGCAGGACGCGTCCCTACAGCTACCTTGAAGCGCGGGATGGCGATGCCATAAAGCTGAGAACAAATATAGGTCTCCAGCACTACGCCACCGCCGAGGACTGCCTTACCGAAATGTATAAGCTGTACGAGATAGACGAAAGCCTCAGCGAGGAGGAAAAGCGCACAATCGCGGGCATACGGTACGAGATGTTCATAAGAAGCTTTTCCCTTTCAAACCGCTACACCTTTGCGGAGGACATTCCTATGGACACGGTAGTACGGCTTAAAGAGGCTGCCTACACTCTCGACGGAATGGATATAGTCGAGGAAGCAATTCGGGTATGCGAAGCGGGAGACGTTGCTCCGCATCTTGTCGGAACGACGGGCGCTATCTCTGCGGAGGAATACGAGGAAAACAGGGAAAAGGGCTATGCTCTCAACGACGTTATCGGAAAGTCGGGCATAGAAAAGGCCATGGAAAGCGAGCTTCGCGGAACTAAGGGCACGCGGACGCTGGAGCTTATGAACGGCGCGGTGGTGTCGGATATGGTCACCGAGGAAGCCGTCCCCGGACACACTGTAAAGCTTACCCTTGACATGGATTACCAGCGCAAGGTTCAGGAGATACTGGAAAATCATATAGTATGGCTCAATAATCAGACCTCCGTCAACAAAAAGGGCGAGAACGCCAACGCGGGCGCGATAGTGGTTCTGGACGTTAAAACAGGCGCGCTTCTTGCCGCCGCCACCGCTCCCACCTACGACCTTAACGATTATCTCAACGACTATGCCTCGGTGATAAGCCGCGAAAATACACCGCTGGTAAACAGGGCTACAAACGGTCTGTACCGTCCCGGCTCTACCTTTAAGACGGTCACTGCCACTGCCGCTCTCA
The DNA here is from genome assembly GCA_014799735.1 of Ruminococcus sp. GTDB lineage: Bacteria > Bacillota > Clostridia > Oscillospirales > Ruminococcaceae > RGIG8773. The sequence goes on along the minus strand of JAAVHL010000096.1, from coordinate 9,282 downwards.
ACGAGGGCTACATCAGCCGAGGCTCTATAATCTCCTGCGGTCACAAGTACACCTACTGGGACGACTACCAGCCCTTATGCACAGGCTGGCACGGAGGCATAAATGTTGTCACGGCGATAGAAAAATCCTGCAATATCTTTTTCTACGAGGTTGGCAGACTTATGGGCCCCTACACTATCGAAAGCTACGCAAACCAGTACGGTCTTGGGGACGAATGCTGGCTTGAAACAGGAGGCGCAAAGGGCAAGATCGCAACGCCCGACACCATGCAGCAGGTCAATCAGGAATGGCAGGCGGGACTTGTGGTACAGGTTGCGATAGGACAGTCGGAAACGGGAGTTACCCCGCTCCAGATGGCCGTTCAGGCAAGCACTATCGCAAACAAAGGCGTGCGGTATCAGCCTCATCTTGTGGACAGCATTTACACCTACAATATGGAGGAAGTCGTTTCGGTGACCGAACCCGAGGTCACTCTGACAATCCCCGACAAAACGGGAGAGACCTTTGATCTCGTAACTCAGGGAATGAAGCAGGCGGGAGCTTTTACCCAGTACAGCTACCCCACTCAGAAGGATTACTACACGCCCTATCTGCTGACCGATCTTCCCGAAGCCACGGCGATAAAAACGGGTACCCCCCAGGTCACCTCGGCGGAGGACACAAGCTCGGCGTTTATAGGCTTTTACCCTGCTGACGATCCCCAGATCGCCTTTTCGGGAATGGTTGAGCACGGTGAGTATTCCAAGTTTATGATAAGACAGATCATCGAGGCATACTATAATAAAAATTATGTTGTCCCCAAGCCGGCAGTCAAAACGGACGAGGCGGTCATGGCAGGACTTGCGGGAGATTAAGGACAGCTCCGCACCTATGAGACCTTGTGTTCCGACGGGTCAAAAAGCATTGTGAAAAATGCACAAAAAGGACAATTCATTTATCGACATCTTAACAAAATTGTGCAGATTGCTTAAAAACACTTTGACAAATCCGCATTTTGTGGTAAAATATAAATTAGCTGATATTATTTTGCTGCTCATTCCAATGTTGAGTATTGCGCTATTTCGGAAAGGAGCTTTTTCATGTCAAAAATTATTGCGATCACCTCCGGTAAGGGAGGCACAGGCAAATCTTCTATATGCGCCGAGCTGGGCTTTGCACTGGCTAAACAGGGTCACCGTACCCTCATCATAGAGCTGGACTTCGGTCTCAGATGTCTCGATATCATGCTGGGCGTCAAGGACGACGTTAAGTATGATCTGGGCACCGTCCTCAAGGGCGAATGCGATATCTACAAGGCTACCACTCAGGTAAAGCTTGCAAGCAACCTGAGCATCGTCTGCGCTCCCGAAGACCCCTTTGCAAAGGTGGACGCGGAGACTATCTCCAACATCTGCAACGAAATGAGAAAGTACTACGAGTACATAATCGTAGATACCTCCGCGGGTACTAACGAAAGCGTATTCGACGTTGTTGAACAGTCCGACCTTATCCTGATAAACACCACTCCCGACCCGATCTGCGTCCGCGACGCAAGACTTATGTCCGACGAGTTCTACAAGAGGGGCAACAAGAAGCAGAGACTTATCATCAACAAGGTCGATCCTGATATATTCAAGGCTGACCTTATCCCCGACCTTGATTCCATTATCGACACCGTAGGCGTTCAGCTTATCGGCGTTATCCCCAGCGACAACGACGTTGTGGTTTCCACAGGAAAGGGTATCCCCCTGCCTTCCGGTTCGCTGGCATTCAGAGCCTTTGACGCGATCTCCAAGAGGATCAAGGGCGAGGACATTCCTCTCAGCTTCAAGATTCTTCTCCAGTAAAACTGTACCCGGACGCCGGGCACGGTTCCGCACAGGCTTGCCGTTATAAAGCCGATCTAAAAAATTATGAGAGGAATGATAAAAATGAATATAGCTCTGATCGCGCACGATTCTAAAAAAGAACTTATGGTTCAGTTCTGTATTGCGTACTGTGGTATTCTGTCGAGGCACATTCTCTGCGCCACAGGCACTACGGGCAAAATAGTCGAACAGGCTACGGGACTTACCATACAGCGGTATCTCAGCGGCTCCCAGGGCGGAGCGCAGCAGATAAGCGCGCGCATTTCCTGCAACGAAATAGACTTACTCCTCTTTTTCAGAGACCCTCTTACGCCTAAGGCTCACGAGCCCAACGAGCGCGACCTGCTCAGGCTCTGCGATGTTCATAACATTCCCGTGGGTACAAATATTGCTACCGCGGAGGCTCTCATACACGCTCTCGAAAGAGGCGACCTTGACTGGCGTCAGATCGTTAATCCTGCTTAAAAGTAATGTAAAATTTTATGCGGAGAGTTTTATCTCCGCATATTTTAGTATTTGACGAAAAGCTATTGACAAAACGAAAGCCGCCGTGTATAATAAAATAAAGAGCATGCCGACGAACGGCTGCTCCCAAAGTCAATCAGTTAACAAAAATAACCGCGCAATTGGAAGCTGGGCGGTTATTTTTTGTCTGTGTTACTTATGTCTGTTGTTCTTGAAAACAACGTAACACAGAGTGATAATTTGGGTCAGCATACTAATGATAGAGATTATGTCGGATAAACTAACGTATGTAGCCATAATTATCAGCCTCCTCTCGTTGTGAATCAGAGTGGAAGCAACCGTCCGCCGTGTGGCATACTCTGTTACTATAATACCATGCCGCACCATTGCTGTCAACAAAATTTTTCCAAATCTCTTGACAAAAGATTTTTTTTGAGTTATTATTATTCTGTAAGTATTTAAAGGCTTCGATTGGGAGAGTAACATTCTTTCCGTTCTAAAGAGAGGACGCGTTTTGCTGAAAGCGTCTGTGCGGGATTTTTGCCAAGGACACCCATGAGCCGCCGTCTGACAAAGGACGGACGTTTCCCGCGTTAAGGGGCAATGAGGTTCGTGCATTTGGTATGTGGCGATACGAATTTTTCGTCTCGGGAGCAAAATTATCCTTACGTGCATTAAATGGCGGCAAGGGTAAAGGCTCAGCCTTTCACGGATAAATTTGGGTGGTATCACGGTTATTCGCCGTCCCTTTTAGTAGGGGCGGTTTTTGTTTTTTAGGTGATTTATAATGAGAATTTTTAAGAAAATAACAGCGGCTTTCTGCGCGGCGGCGGTTGCCGTTTCGCTGTCGGGGTGCTTTGACAATCTGCCCCGTCCCGCTTATTGGGACAAGGATGGAATGATAGAATACGCATTGAAATACAGGAATATTCCATGGCTGACAGAGCTTCTGACCGACTGCACTCCAAGAGAGCGGGCAGAGTACGCGTTTAAAATTGTAGATGACTGGGTTGAACCCGGACGAATTTATGCCGCGGACACTATCTGCGAAATGGGTGTTGATTTTGACGATACCGACTATCCCATGATAGCAATGTCCGCCAAAAAGTTAGATTATGAAGCGGTAAAATATTTTCTCGATAAGGGTGCAGACCCAAATATCAGAGACTCCGACGACTATACGCCGCTTTATTATGCTTTGGAAAATGCAAGCGGACAGTGGGAAGCTTCCGGATACTATCTTTCAAAGTTGCTGGTCGAAAGCGGCGCAGACCCGTACCCTGAAATGTTCCAAAACGAATATGAGGACGACCCCGAAAGAAACGTGGGAAACGGCGCATACCGTCAGATAGTTCATTCGCCTATGACGGCAAAATTCCTGCTCGGCGTACTGCTTGACGGCGGTCAGGAAAGCGGCTTGCCGAAAGCGGTGGAATACGCCATACTCGGCGAGTGTGAAAAGTCTCTTAACGAGCTTAAAAGCGGCAATACCGTTTCGGACGCTGATATGGGGCTTATAAGCTACTATTTCGGCTATTTCGGCACTATGGAGCAGTATCAGGAGTTTGCGGACTTCTGGGGGAAATACGCCAAGCCGCCTGCTTCATGTGTTGCAGGGGCAGGAAATGCAGAGGTGCTGAAAAGGCTTTATCTTGACAAAGACCCCGATAATGAGGATTCGGAGGAATTTGTGCTTGACTTTTCAAGCTGCGGCATTTTAATATCGGCAATGCAAATGGAGCAAATTGATGTAATGAAGCTTTTGCTAAGTTATGAAAGCATAAATCATCAGTGGACAAACGAGGTATGGCTCAGAGCATTTTATGGCGGATATGAGGGCTTTTGTCTGCTTTATGATTTCTGGGAGGAAAATGTTGACGGAGGATTTAAGGAAGAATTAATTGAACAGTTTTATCCCGACCGCGGAACAGCGTCAAAAGACAAGTATAAAAAAATTGATTTTCTTTTTAATAAAGGATATGATTGCAGATATATAGACCTTGAATGGTGTACGGCAGATACAATAAATTATCTTTATGAAAAGGGACGCCCGTTAATGCCTCATGATATGTGGGGAGCATGTTCATACGGAAATTATGATTGCGTAAAGGCTGTTGTTGATAAAGGGATAAATCTTGAATATTCATACAGCTTTGATGTGCGTTTACCAAATGATATAAAAGTTAGATATGATGATGACGCTATCAGATACTCATACGGCGGATATTCCAATGTCGGCGAGGAATTTATGACCTATGAGGAGTTGTGCGATTCCGCCGAAAAGGATAATGGCTTATCATCGTTTTGTACACATCAATTCCCCGAAACGCTGCAATACGTTATAGACCACGGTCTTATACTGCCCGACGACTGCCTTTTAAAAGCAAAGGATTATTCTGCCGCCAACGTAAGAGTACTGCTTGAAAACGGCGCAAATACCAAGATCAAAGCTGATGAGATACCTAATGGTTCAATGAAATCCGGTTCTATAAAGCGGGGAGAATTTACCCTAAAAGAATATTTTGAGGCGTGCAGCAGACCCGATTTAGCCGAGCTTTTGAAAGAATATGAATAAACAACCGAAGTTTGAAAGGAGAAAATTATGTCTATAATCACAAACAGACCAAAAGGAACGCAGGACGTTGTCCCTGCGGAGGCTTACAAGTGGCAGACCGTTGAGAGGTGCGCTGCGGAAACGGCGGAGTGCTACGGCTTCAGGGAGATACGTTTCCCCACCTTTGAGAACACCGCGCTTTTCAAAAGAAGCGTGGGCGACACCACCGACGTGGTTCAGAAAGAAATGTACAGCGTGACGGCGAAAAGTCCCGCAAACGGAAAAGACCCCGACGACTTTACTTTGCGCCCCGAGGGCACGGCGGGGGCGGCGAGAGCGGCTATTGAAAACGGCTTGCTGAACGACGCTCTGCCGCAAAAGGTGTACTACTTGATTTCCTGTTTCCGTCACGAGAAGCCACAGGCGGGACGTCTTAGGGAATTCCACCAGTTCGGCGCGGAGATGTACGGCAGCGGGGACGCTTCCGCGGACGCTGAAATGATTGCACTTGCAAAATCCTTGCTTGACCGTTTGGGACTTGACAATGTGGAGCTGTTCATAAATTCCATAGGCTGTCCCACCTGTCGGGCGGAGTACCACAAGGCTCTGAAAGAATATTTCGAGGGCAGAAAGGACGAGCTTTGTCCCACCTGTCTTGACCGTTTGGAGAGAAATCCTATGCGTATCCTTGACTGCAAAAGTCCCATTTGTCAGGGCATTGCAAAGGACGCTCCCGTTATTCTTGACTTCCTTTGTGAGGAATGTTCCGAACACTTTGAGAAGCTGAAAAGCAATCTTTCCGCTATGGGTATCGAGTTCAGCATTAACCCGAAAATCGTCCGCGGACTTGATTACTACACAAAGACCGTGTTTGAGTTTATCACCAACGACATCGGCGCGCAGGGTACTGTCTGCGGCGGCGGACGTTACGACGGTCTTATAGAACAGCTTGGGGGAAATCCCACTCCTGCACTGGGCTTTGCAATGGGTCTGGAACGGCTTATTATGACAATGGAGAACAAGGGCGCGGAGTTTGTTCCCGCCAAAAAGTGCGACCTCTACATTGCGGCAATGGGCGACAAGGCGAGAGAAAAGTCCGTTGTTATGGCGAAACAGCTCCGCGACGAGGGCTACCGCGCCGAGTTCGACACAATGAACCGCGGTATCAAGCCGCAGATGAAGTACGCAAATAAAATTGGCGCGGCGTTTGTTATCGTCCTCGGAGACAACGAGCTTGAAAGTGGTACTGTCAAGCTGAAAAATATGTCAAGCGGCGAACAGGTTGATGTTGCTCTGGACGATAAGTTTATTGACAATTTTTCAAATATTTTTGTTGCGGAGATGTTCAATTGCGGGGAGCCCCCGCTGGCATAGTCACCCCCAATGTTAAATTTCTCAAACCTTGAATTTGTCAAGCCCCCTCAAGGGGGCGGGAGAGTACTGCGGCATATGTATTCGGTAAATACAGTGAGGTGATGTCATGGAGGAAAACAATTTCAAGGCAAACGGCGAAAGCTTTGGAAAAACATTTTTAAAATACGCTGCCGCTACAGTCGTTTTTATATTTATAATCCCGGCGGTTTTTATATATTCAATGTTTTCTAAAACATGGCGTATTTTTACTGAAAAACGTATTGAAACGCTTGAAACGATTTTTCAGACAGATTTCCCCGACGATACAGATTTTGTCAAATACTGGAGATTAAACGGTATGGACGGCGGTGCTGACTGGCTTTATATCAACGGGATTTCAGACCCGGAGGAATTCTGCCGAAGCTGTGTAAATATTCCGATAGAATTTATGGCGGACATAAAAAATGCCAATGTGATTGAATACGGTGATTTTTCCGAGGACGAAGCTGTTCGTGAAATTGAATATCTTTCGAGGCAAAAAACGATCTGGAATAATGAAGAGCGTTATACGGATTTTTTCTGCATATTTCAATCAGACGGATACCGCGGAATGTCGCTGTATTTTTCAAAAAATAACGACGGCGGGTATGATGTTAAATTTGAAATACAATAATTTTTATAAAGGAGTAATTTAAAATGGATACCATGAAAGGATTAAAAAGAACACATTACTGCGGAGAGGTTCTCACCGCGGGAGAGACCGTCACAGTAGGCGGATATGTTGACACCGTCCGCGACAAGGGAGGAATTATTTTTATCGTCCTCCGCGACAGGACGGGCGTTGTACAGCTTACGTTCAACGAGACTACCGACAAAGAGGTTTTTGAGAAAGCTTCCTCCTGCCATTCGGAGTACGTTGTTATGGCTAAGGGCGAGGTGCGTCCCCGCGAAAGCGTCAACGACAAGATACCCACGGGTCATGTTGAGATTTTTGTGGACGACCTGCGTATTCTTGCAAAAGCCCAGACACCTCCCTTTGAGATTGTTGACAACACCAACACCAACGAGGAACTTCGTCTGAAATACCGCTACCTCGACCTGCGCCGCAAGCCCTTGCAGGACAACATTATCATGCGGAGCAAAATTGCAAAGACCGCCCGTGATTATTTCTATGAGAACGGCTTTATCGAAATTGAAACGCCTATGATGATAAAGTCAACCCCCGAGGGTGCGAGGGACTATCTTGTTCCGTCAAGAGTACATCAGGGCAAGTTTTATGCACTTCCCCAGTCTCCGCAGATTTACAAGCAGCTTCTTATGGTGTCGGGATTTGACCGCTATATTCAGCTTGCAAGGTGTTTCCGCGACGAGGATTTGCGCGCTGACAGACAGCCCGAATTTACTCAGATAGATCTGGAAATGTCCTTTGTTGATGTAGAGGACATTATGGAAATGGGCGAGGGATTTATCAAGCGGCTTTTCAATGACGTGCTTAATGTTGAAATTCCCACTCCCCTTCCAAGGCTGACTTACACCGAGGCTATGAACCGTTTCGGCTCGGACAAGCCCGACACACGTTTCGGAATGGAAATTACAGATATTTCGGAAATCGTCAAGGGCTGCGGCTTCGGCGTGTTCACTTCCGCGATTGAAGCGGGCGGCTCGGTACGCGCCATTACCGCAAAAAATGCGGCGGGAACTCTTACAAGAAAAGAAATTGACAAGCTTACCGAATACGTCCGCGGTATCGGCGCAAAGGGACTTGCATACGTCCGCTGGGTTGAGGACGCTCCCAACTGCTCATTCGGAAAATTTATGGGCGAGGGTGAGCTTGAAAAAATTCTCTCCGCTGTCGGCGCGGAAAAGGGAGACGTTGTATTAGTCGTTGCGGACAAGAACAGCGTTACCCTGCCGACGTTGGGCGCGCTCCGTCTTAAGGTTGCAAAACAGCTTGATATTATTCCCGCTGACAAATTCAATTTCCTGTGGATAACGGAATTCCCGTTCTTTGAGTACAACGAGGAAACAAACCATTGGGACGCAATGCACCACCCCTTTACAATGCCTATGGACGAGTGCTTGCAGTACCTTGACACCAACCCCGAAAAGGTCTTTGCAAAGGCGTACGATCTTGTTCTCAACGGCACTGAATTGTCAAGCGGTTCTATCCGTATCAACGACTATGAACTCCAGCAGAAGATGTTCAAGGCACTTGGTCTTACCGATGAGGAGATAGAAGCCAAATTCGGATTTTTGGTTGAAGCATACAAGTACGGCGCGGCTCCCCACGGCGGCATGGGAATCGGTCTCGACCGTCTTGCAATGATAATGTGCGGCGCGGACAGCCTGCGTGATGTTACCGCGTTCCCCAAGGTGCAGAACGCTTCCGAGCTTATGTCGGCTTGCCCGTCCTCTGTTGACAAGGATAGTCTTGATGTGCTGGGAATTGCTGTTACTGCTAAAGAGGAATAATTTTTAAAATATAAACATACCTCTATTCGGTTTACAACTGAATAGAGGTATGTTCCTTTGGTGAGAAGTACATATTAAGAACTGTTTTATTTGCTTTCTCTGCCATGCGGACGGTCTGTGCCGTGCCGCTCCGCAGGTCATTTTTATTGAAGTAACAAACGCATATATCGCCAAGCTCCGCAAGACGGGCGTTTCTTTTTTTCATACAGTATTTATCATAGTCGTCTGATATAACGTCAACACTGTCGGCAAATCCTAACAATATTTTGTAATGCTCCTTGTCACTATTGTTCCAGTATAAAATCTGCTTTTCGGGGGGACAGGGCAGAATGAGATGAAGCTTCAAATGCGGATAATATTTTTTAAGAACTATCACAGACAATTCGCAGTACATATCCCGGCCGCGCGCTCCGCCCGCATAGAAATCGGTAACACCGCTTTCCGCCAGTATAGGAAGTATTGCCGCAAGATTATTGACAGCGTTTGTATCCCTATCGTACGAAAAAGACCTGTGTCCTGTAAAAAAACAGCTTTGCATTTTTATCTCCTTGCAAAATAAATATATTGTATATAATACAATATATATTGTAT
>JAAVHL010000095.1 GCA_014799735.1 Ruminococcus sp. | reverse complement strand
TTTGTTCCGTCCAAAACGTCACACTGTGACGTTTTGGAGATGTAGTTTGCCTAAAACCGTTAAAAGGGGGAGCGGTCGTGTCCGCTCCCCCTCGAAATGCTGTCGCATTTCTCACCCCCCTTCACCGTTTTGAACGATATGCGCCTGCGGGCGCGGGGAGGGGAGTTTCGCCGCCTGCGGGCGGCGACCAAAGGCTCCGCCTCTGGACTTCGCGAGCTGGGCTCAGCTCGACCAGCTAATGTCGGCGGCTTTGCCGCCTAAAGATTTGTTACTTTGTGCGTAGTACGTTAAATCAAAATTTATAGTTCAAAGCTTATCCCGCTGTATTATACTTGACTTTCTTTCTATACACCGCCGTAACTATCAGCGACAGAACTATACACGCCGCGAATATCCCAAGAAGCATGGAAACGTCTCCCCCAACGAGACAGCCGTTCTTGTAGCCTCTGAGACACAGGACTGTTCCCGCCGCGGCCGAGCCAAACATAAGTATCAGAGACAGTACCAAATTCCGAACGGTAAACTTGCGTTCGCCAAACCTGACGTCAACCTCGGACGCAAGGAGCGGCATCAGGACTGTACTGAAAGCCGCGCTTATTGTAAAGGCGCATACAAAGTATGGTATCATGTAGGCTTTGCCGAAAACAATGTGCCAGACCGAAACTCCAACGGACATAACGGGTACTCCCATGTAGGCGCTTACCGCAAAAATATCGGTGATGTTTCCGCTTGTCAGCGGCAGAATTTTGAACAGCTTCAGATCGGCATTTCCGTTAGCGCACATTAATATCGCACCAAGTACCACATTGCAGCCGACCAGCACGAAAATCGTTCCCACGTCCCCCAGTTCACCCGGATCTTTCAAAAGAATACCGCAGGTGTAGCAGATCGAAAGAAAACCTACAAAAAGCTTATACCAAAGGTGGCTCTCGTGCAGAGCCAGCTTAAAAATTTTTTTCATGTTTAGTACTCCTTTCTGTTTTGATGAACAGCGTTACATTTCTTTTTCGGGCATGAACCAGTAGGAGTGCATACCCGAAAGCTGGGTGAGAGCTCCTTTCGGCATTTGTATCGCGGCGTTGAACATATTCATGTAGTCTCCGCCGCCCATAAGCGCGCAGTAAAAGCCTGCCGCCATAAGTATCCCTCCCGCGGCGGACTGCACAGGAAAGCACAGAAGTCCCACCAGAAACGGTATCCACCCTAAAATCAGCGCGGGCATAAAGCTCATAATAATGAACCTCGCTTTCGTCATGGGGGACAGTGTTATTACAAACATCATCATGTGCTTCAGCGAATAGTACATGAAAACCTCCGCGTCCCTGCCCATAAAGACGGCGTGGATAAACTCGTGGGGAACCAAAAGAAGAAAAGAGATAACCAGTCCGTGAAAATTGTATGCCGCAAACATTTCGTACTTGCCGAAAGCCGCCGCAAGTATAAACATTACAATAAGTACGGGCATTATAAACAATATCGCCATAAGGTTTACCCCGACCATTGTTTTCGGTTCTTTAAAGGCGACCGAGTTTTCGGGAAGCTCGCTTTGGGGCAGAGCTTCGTATGTGGTAAACTTGCCTTTGAATATCAGTTTCATGTTACCAAGCATTTTCCCCAAAAGGGAAATGCGTCCTCCTTTGTGTTATCTTTTTTTCAAAACAAATTGTTTGCTTCGGAAACAAAATTATACTGCCGTTACTATAGACGGCGGCATGCAAAAAGGCTCAGCCTTTTTTGAACATATTCCACGACACGTTCTTTTTGCGCTTTATGTAAAGCTCTCCCACTATTGCGATGATAAGCGTTGCCGCAATGTAAATGATAATCCCGCTTACGCCCGAAAATATTTTCAGCGAGGACATTGCATCGGGGGACATATCCGACAGCTCGTCCATAATGTCGCAGGCAAATGCAAAACTAAATCCGATAAAAGCTCCGAAAAAAATACTCAATATGTTATTTTTTAGCAGAAACGCTATGATACAAATTATCTCGGTGATTATCGCCATAATGGTAAACAAACCCGAGGCGCCGCGATAAACCATATATCCCCGGGATTCCGCGATAAGAGAAATAATGTGTCCGATCGTAACGAACAGCACGTTTACAGCGGCGGCTTTCTCCCACATGATAATTTTGAAATTAAGCAGATCGCGGGCTTCAAAGGGCAGACTGCACATAAATTTTGCGGGCATTACCGAGCCGTGGTAAGCGTCCTGAGTTACCCTTTCGTTGATGTCATTGTCAACGCCAATAGGAAACATACACACCAGAAACTGCACAAATGTAAACATTGCCGACGCCGGAGCGATCATACATTCCCCGTCGTTAAGACCTGCTATACTTGCGATCGTAATGATAGTAATTTGCAGCACAGCCACCAAAAGCATGAGCAGCCATGCCCTGCCGAATTTGCTGTAAAGATACATTGTCTTTTGCAGCTTTACGGCTCTTTTTCTTTGCACCATTGTCATTTTGAGGACTCCTTTCTGTTCTGCCAGATCGAAAAGGTCAGCAGGTTTTCCACGTTGGGATTTTTCACCGACACGCCTTCGAATTTGGAAAGGTTCTCTCTCAGTATCAGGGACTCAAAGCCTGTGTTCAGCTCTCTGAGACCGATAGTGTACTTTTCGTTTTCGCTTGTGAGCTTACTGCTCGCGCCGCTGATAACGGCGTATCTGTCCTCGATAGCGTCAATGCTCATGGACTCACGTATCTGTCCGTCAATAATAAGGGTGATAACGTCGGCTATTTTGTCAAGGTCTCCCGTGATGTGGGTGGAGAAAAGCACGGAGCGTTTTCCGTCCGAAACGAAATCGCGGAGCAGATCGAGAATTTCTATTCTTGCAACAGGGTCGAGGCCTGCGGTAGGTTCGTCCAGAATAAGCAGCTCGGGGTTATGGGAAAGTGCAACCGCAAGCATAGCCTTTGTCTGCATACCCTTTGAAAGTGCGGCTATTTTCTTCTTTTCGGGAAGCTCCCACTTTTTCAGGAAATCCGCGAACTTGTCGGCGTCCCAGTTGTCGTAGGCGTAGGAGCAGGCTTTTGCGGTACGGGCGAGAGTGGTTGCGTAGAAAAAGAAACTCTCGTCGGAAACATAGCCTATCTTGTTTTTAACAGCGATCTCGTCATTGATGTTGTCCAGACCGCACACCTTGACCGTGCCGCCGTCGCGGTTTATCATGTTCATGATAAGGCGGATTATGGTGGTCTTGCCCGCGCCGTTCTGACCGATAAGACCCATTACAGTCCCCTGCTCTATCTCAAAGGACGCGTCCTTCAGCGTAAAATCCTTGTAGCTTTTCGCAAGACCGTTTATGCTTAAAATCATGTTATTCATTATCGTTACCTCCGTAAATTTTTTTCATTTCATTGTCGAGACGCTCTATCGGCACGCCCAGCCTTTTAAGCTCCTCCGCCTGCCTGATGAACTGTTCCATGACCTCTCCTATGTGTTTCTCCTGCAACATACCTATATCCTCCGTTTTCACGAACGTACCCTTTCCCGCCACGGTGTAGATAAGACCGTCCCGCTCCAGATCGGAATACGCTCTTTTGGTTGTTATCATGCTTACGTTCAGGTCGGCGGCAAGCTGTCTTACGCTTGGCATAAGCTGATGCGCTTTCAGCTCGCCGCTAAGAATTGCTTCCTTAATGCCGTCCTTGACCTGCTCGTACATGGGCTTGTCGCCCGCGGCATTAATAAATAAATTCACCGATCAATTCCTCCTTTGAAATTGTTTATCTTAAAGCTTTAAGTATGGTGACACTGATTCAGTCCCGGGCAATGCCGTGCGGCTTCGAGCATCTTCGGGTTTCAGCGGCTTTTGTAAATGCGTCATTCACCGCCGAAAGGATTTTTTCTTCATATCCCTTTTGCCGCTGCCCCCAATTCGGGTGATATGTAAAAATGTAGCATATCTCATCTTCGGAAATGACCTTCATCTTTTCTTTCCTCCATTGGGAGTTGTCACCTAAGCCTTTGGGGTACAGTTCTTTAAATACTGACGGAAGTTCTTTTTCAAGAGATACACCATACCATCCAAAAAAGATTACAACTGTCGGCTTCAGCAGCTTTATCTCCTCACGGAGGATTGCCGTTGGCGTCTGATGAAGAGCAAATCTCTGCTCTCCGTTCAAGGCACATTTCGATCCGAGCCTATGAATTTTATCCAGATTTGTCCAAGTGAGTGAAATCTCATTCGGACCGCACAGCGCTTTGATTTTGCGGATACGATTCCAGAACGCGCTGTTGTTTCTCCTATAAAGCGGATCTCTTCTGTAGTCTGCGTCCAATTGGCCGGCAATATATTCACGGTTGAACGTCTGTATACATTCAATAGGCATATCGAAATCTTTGCGTTCGGAACCGTGACCTTCCTCCCCTACGATCAGAACACGGAATTTCCGCTCGTACCAATCATCGGGGATATGGAGATAGTACGGATATGAAAACTCATTGCACAAAAGCTGAGGACATACATCTTCCAACTCTGTTTTCCATTTCCGATATAATTTCAGTAACTCATTTTGGCTTTTTTGAACCATGACAAAACCTCACTTTTGCAAGCTTGTGTAAATCTTGTTCACCAAACTCCGCCCAAACCGATGACTGTTACAACTCAAGGAGTTCGGGCGATTGATACCTTTAACTATCAGGTATCGGTACAACTGTGTATACTGTGTATCTCTATATATACAGTATACACAGCTATGCACAGTTTGTCAACAGGTAACGAAAAATTTCTTTGTATTTGTAGAAATGCACAAATTTTACAAATGTTGTTGTGCATTCCTACAAATGTATGGTATAATGAAAAAAATCGCCCGGGTGAATTGTATTACTATTAGAACATTCACCGCGGAGCTTTTAGGCAGGTAACGGTATAGAAATTTGTACCGTTCATTGGAGCATTTTGCCCTTATTGAAAAGTATGCCAATAAGGGTAAAGGCTCGGCCTTTTGTGCGGTTTTGAAAGGATATGATCAAATGAAAAAAACTACCATGAAAACAGCTGCGGCGGTAATGGCCGCAATGCTGGCAGGAACGGCGTGCGCTCCCGCTGCGGCGGCGGTAAGTACTCCCGCAGTTCCCGCTTCAAACGCCACATCTTCTTCCAACGCTTCGGGAACATCAACTTCCAAAAAGGAGGACGCGTCCATGAAAGCTGCTCTGACAGAGGTCAAAAAGCGTATCGACATTCCCGAGGAGCTGTCGGAATTTACCTATGCCGAAAGCAAGGTGTACAGCAAAACAGGCTACAACTTTAACTGGAATACTCCGAACGGCGCAGAGGAACACAAGAGCATAAACGTAACGATAATCGGCGGCGTTATCACAGAATATTCTCGGCAGGGCTTTGGCGACGACGACGGCTTCCGCAGCTATGAACCGAGACTTGCAAAGCTGTCCCAGCAGGAGGTTCTTGCAAAGGCAAAGGAAAGCTTTAAGAAAATCAATCCCGACATTTATAGTGAATGCAAGTTTGAACTGAGCAATCTCAGTCTTACATCGTCGGAGGCACGCGTAGCGATCTCCCGCAGTGTGAACGGGATTGATGTTTACAATAACGGCGGCAGTATCCGCATAAATCAGAATACAGGCGAGTTGGCGGAAATTAGCCTGACATGGTGGGACGGCGCGAAATTCTCCGACGCGAAAACCGCCAAGACCGAAGCGGAGATACAGGAGGCTTATAAGTCCCTCTGCACGCTTACGCCCTACTACCGCATTTCCTACAAGTGGGACGAAAAATCCAAAAAGTCCAAGCCCACGGTAAGGATAGTTTATGCCCCCGACTATACGGACGAAATAGACGCCTACACGGGCAAGGCTTCCACTATCTGGGAGGACATGGAAAAGGCGGGCGGCAGCCGTTACTACGGAGGCGTTGTATACGCAAATGCAGCCACCGCGGCAGGCATTGACTACGACGACGACATGCTTGATGAATCAGCCGACGCCGGCGTTTCCTTTACCGAGGAAGAGCTTAAAAAGCTTGACCAGAACTCAAAGCTGCTTAAAACGGACGACGTTACCGCTCTGCTGAAAAAGGATAAGTTCGTTGCCCTTACCGACAGCTACAAGCTGAAAAACTATAATGTGTCCTCCCAAAAGGACGAAAACGGCAAGGAAAGCTTTACCATGTACGTCAGCTACGAGCTTGATACCAAGAAGCCCACTGCCAAGGATTACTACAGAAATGTGACCGTCACCCTTGACGCGGAAACAGGCAAGATACTGCACCTTAGCAAATACGGCGATCAGATCGAAAAAAATGATTTTGACAAGCTTGACGTGAAAAAGGCGAACGCTGTTGCCGAGGAGGTCGCCAAGACCTATGCAAAGGATATCATTTCCCAGTACAAAGCCGACAAGTCCAACTCCGAACCCGTTAAGGTGATAGACACTATAGAGGTCATTGATCAGGAAAAAAACCAAAAGGTCAAGGAGAATTTGTACGAAAAGAACAGGACATTTGTCTTTAACCGCTTTGCAAACGGCATTCAGGTTTCTGGCAACAGAATAAACGTTACCGTTGACATAAACGGCGTTGTTACTTACTACAGCACCGACCACACCGAGAACATAACGTTCCCTGCGGCGGATATCATCAGCACCGACGAAGCCTTTAAAAAGCTGTTTGAGCAAACAGATTTCGAGAAGTACTATAACGGCTGGGTCACCAAGGACGGCGAGTTCAAGACCTATCTGCTGTACGATATCGACGGCTTTACTCTTAACGCAAAGTCGGGAAAGCTCTGCAACTGGGACGGAAGCGTCAGCGAATCAAGCTCCACCGGATACTATCCCGACGCTAAGTTTACCGACATAAAGGATATCCCTCAGCGCGAGGCTATTCTTGAAATGCAGAAGTACGGTGTTACTCTCAGAACGGACGGAAAGAAATTCCTGCCAGATACCCCAATTTCCGAGGCAGAATTTTCAGAGCTGCTGGGCAACCTGTTCGGTGAGGCTGTAGTGTTTGCGGACGAGGTAGATGATGTAATAGACGATGATTCTCCCGAAGCCAAAGCCAAGGCCGAAGCCGAAAAAAAGGACAGAGCCGAGACCACCCGCAGAGAAGCGGCTGTAATGTTCGCGCAGATGTACGACCATAACAATATCGCCGGCATCAAGGGCATTTTCAGGTCGTTCTACAGCGACATAAAGAGCAGCGATGAAAACGCGGGACACATTGCCATTGCATACGCAAAGGGCTTCTTCGGCAAAACGGCCGACGGAAAATTCCACGGCGAAAATGTCATCACCCGCGCGGAAGCAATGCAGCTTGTTTACGATTATCTCAAGCTTTTGTCAAAGTAACATCTTCATAATTTTCTCTCCATAAAAACAGTCCCGCGGGAACCGATCGTGGTCTCCGCGGGACTGCTGTTTTATGTCTTAAAGCAATACCTGATATTATTTAATTATAATTTCCTGCGTGGGGTCAAGTCCGTTTCTCAGTTCGAGGACAACGCTTTCCGCGCTGTCGAAGTCGATATGCTCAAACTGAAGCACGCAGACAAATTCGTCGCTGTCCTCCACTTCCATTATCGCATACGGCTGTCCGTTATAGTATTCGTCGAGACCGCTTCTGAGGTACGGAACATACTCGCCGTCAACCCGAAGCCTTATTGGACATCTGTCATCAGAAAATTCGATCGTGTCCCGGGGTATGGCAAGGATAGTCCTGCCCTGTTTTCTGCCCGCGTCCCAGAGATTCCAATTGCCGTCATAGGCGCTCTTGTATATGGGATAGGAAATAAATGCCTTTGTGGCATAAACGGTAGACACGACCTGCTTAACGGTACATTCGATATTGTTTGACGAAGCGGGAGCGTCAAGCTCAATAGTTTTCGCGGGACGGATAACGCTCTTGTCAGGAACAAATCCGAGGGAAAGCTTTGTGGGAGTTCTTGTAAATAAATTTTTCGCGCCTCTCTCAAAACCCACGGCTTGTACGTCGAAAAACAGCTTTACCTGATTTTCCGCCGCTGATTCCGACCAGTAGGGATAGCACTTTGCCCTGAAAATATAAACCGTCTCTCCGTTTTCGTCTGCAACGGGTACACCGTCGTAGGTAGTCCAACCTATTTTATCGGTGTCCGCACAGGTCTCATCGTAGGTCAGTATGTCCAGAGAAAGCTTTTTCAGATCATCGGGGGGATCCTTCAGCTTTGCCTCCAGAATAGCGCAGCAGTCCTCGTAGTCGCCAATAAAAGCCGACGCCCTGACGGAAATCAGGTCGTTTTCCGAGGAAACGTCCAACGGCTGGTAAGAGCCCTCTTCAAGCTTTGCCGCGGAGATGTTATCGTCGAACTTGTTCCGCATAACAGTACCCAGATCGAAAAATCCCGTAACCGCAGCCGTTGTGACAGATACGGCAAGCACTGCCGCCGCCGACAATAGCACAGCGGCTGTTTTTTTCAGCGCGGGACGCTTTTTAACTTCATGCGGAGCATTTTCCTCCGCCGCTTCGTAAATCCTGTTTTTCAATTCGTCGGAAGCGGTGAGCTTCCCGAAAATATTTTTTAAATCATTCATTATACCGCACTCCTTTTAAAGCCCGTCGTCAAGCAGGTCTTTAAGCATTTCTCTGCCGCGTCTGAGCCTGCTTTTCAGCGTATTTTCATTGCACCGAAGCAGCTCGGACAGCTCCTTTAGAGAGTACCCGCAGAAGCAGTGGAGGTACAGAACCTCCCGATAAGCTGGCGGCATTGACATTATGCGCTCCATGACAAGACGTTCGTGGCTGTCCTCGTAATAGGCGTTGATGAAGTCGAGGGGTTCGGCTCTGTGGCGGAAACGAAACCGCAGGAAATTTTTGCACTCGTTTACCGTCACCCTGATAAGCCACGCTTTCAGATGTTCGGAATCCCGCGAAAGCATGACGCTGTTTTTGAACAGCTTGAGGAAAACGTTCTGGCAGCAGTCCTCGGCGTCCTGTCTGCTGCCGAGACGAAGCAGACAAAGACCTGTCACCATATCCGAGTAATTTTCCACAGCCTGTTCAAATAGTATTTTTTCGCTGCCGTCCATAACCGCACCTCCCGACAAGGACGAAGCATTGGCGTACCGTCGTCCTCTGAAAGTAATACACCGCGGAGAGGAAAAAGGTTGCATGAATCTAAAAATATTATACAGTAATTTTTCCCATACCGCAATACTTTAACAAGCTTGCACAAAAAATAACACACCATGTAACGAACCCTTAGGCGGCGAAGCCGCCGACATCAGCTGGTCGAGCTGAGCCCAGCTCGCGAAGTCCAGAGGCAGAGCCTTTGGTCGCCGTCCGCAGACGGAGAAATCCCCCTCCCCGCGCCTCGGCTGAAAGCCGAGATGAGCAGAGCGCATATCGTTTAAAACGGTGAAAGGGGTGAGAAACGGCGAGAGCCGTTTCGAGGGGGAGCGGACACGACCGCTCCTCCTTGTTTCATTGCGCGGCACAGTAAATCTCCAAAACGTCACGGTGTGACGTTTTGGACGGAGCAAACTTATAGTTGCGCTTTGAGCCCCAAATAAAGTTGTTCGTTGAAAACAGTCCACTGGACTGTTTTCAAGGTTTACCTTGTCGCGTACCGCAA
>JAAVHL010000094.1 GCA_014799735.1 Ruminococcus sp. | reverse complement strand
TCCGTCCAAAACGTCACACTGTGACGTTTTGGAGATGCAGTTTGCCTGAAACCGCTAAAAGGGGGAGCGGTCGTGTCCGCTCCCCCTCGAAATGCTCTCGCATTTCTCACCCCTTTCACCGTTTCGGACGAAAGGGATTTCGCCGCCTGCGGGCGGCGACCAAAGGCTCTGCCTCTGGACTTCGCGAGCTGGGCTCAGCTCGACCAGCTTGAGTCGGCGGCTTCGCCGCCTAAAGATTTGTCAGATAGTGCGTACCCCGCTAAATCAAAATTTATCCGAAAAATTTCCAAAAAGTCTTGCAAACGCTCCGCAAATATGCTATGATATAATTTATTATATTTAACAGGAAAGGCATGGTAAAATTACTGTGAAGTACATAGCAATTGCGCTGCTTTTGGTTATGTCCGCGCTGTTCTCGTCTATGGAGACGGCGTTTTCGTCGGTAAACAAAATTCGTCTCAAGCACGACGCCGCAAACGGCAATAAAAGAGCCGCCCGCGCTCTGAAGATCGCGGAAAGCTTCGACAAGGCTCTGACCACTATTTTGGTGGGAAACAATATCGTAAATATCCTTTCGTCCTCGCTGGGCACGATCATTTTTACGCAGATCTTCGGCGCGGCGGGCGTAGCGGTCTCGACAGCAATAATGACAGTTCTGGTGCTTATTTTCGGAGAAATAATCCCCAAATCCTTTGCCAAGCAGAACGCCGAAAAATGTTCCCTCGCTTTTGCGGGACTTCTCGGCGGGATAATGTGGGTACTCACGCCGATATCCTCGGTGTTCCTGTTCCTGCAAAGGGCGGTATCCAAGCTGTCAAAGCCCGATAACTCCCCGAACTTTACTGAGGACGAGCTGAAATACATCATCGACGAGATCGAGGATCAGGGCGTTCTCGAAGAGCAGGAAAGCAATCTGGTGCGTTCCGCTCTGGAATTTGACGAGACCACCGTGGAGCAGATACTTCTCCCGCGCGTAAAGGTGGTCGCCGTTGAGCGGGGCGAGGATATCGAAAAGATAAAGGAAATTTTCATACGCGACAGATATACGAGACTTCCGGTGTACGACAAGTCGGTGGACAACATTATCGGTCTTATCAACGAAAAGGATTTCTGGGCTATGATAATGGAGCCCGACGTAAAGCCCTCCAATATTGAGGGGATTATCCAAAAGGCCTTGTATGTGTCCGAAATGAAGCTTATTTCGGAGGTGCTGTACGATATGCAGCGCACCAAGATACACATGGCGATAGTTAAAGATCAGTACGGCGGAACAAGCGGTATCGTCACAATGGAGGACATTATCGAGGAGCTTGTGGGCGAGATCTACGACGAAAACGACGAGATAATCGACAGCGTTGTGGAGGTCGCAGAAAACGTCTACGACGTACAGGCGGACATGAACATAAGCGACCTGCTCGAACGTCTGGAGCTTCCCGAAAATCTTATCGAGACCGACAGCAACACCGTTGGCGGCTGGGTAATGGAGCTTTTCGGGCGCATACCTGAAACGGACGCGTCCATAACAAGCGGTATCTTCACGGTAACGGTGCTTGAAGCCGACGAGCAGTCGGTGTCAAAGGTGGGCATTAAGATAGATATGCCCGAAGAAAAATCCGAAGAATAGTACAGAAAAACGGCTCTCCGCCAGTACGGAAAGCCGTTTTTATTATTCGCACTTTATCGTAAGGTCTCCTATGCGGACTTCCGCGATCTCGTCGGGCATTATTATCCGCATATGTTCGCCGTCCAGCCTGAACAGGAATACTTCGTTCTCCGCTCCGCTGCTGCCGTTTACTCCGATATTGTCAAGCACCTCGCCGCTTTTAAGCACGACTGCGCTGTCCTCAAAATGCATGGAATCGCCGCCGTCAAGCGGACTTGCGGTAACGAGTATACTTATTGGACTTATAGCTATCTTCTCTATCCGGCAGGAATAGCCGTCCTCAAACGCGGCGGTCTCGTCAACGACAATTATTTTTCTGCACGAAACAGGGACGGCTTCTATGTCAAATTCTATCTCGACCCTTTCGGCGATCACGTTCTGTGAAACAGCCAAGCCGCTGTACAACTTCTCGTTTACAATGTGGATATGGTCTCCGACGGAAAATCCTCCGCCCGCGTACAGATCGCACTGAACCGTTACCGCTCCGTCCTCCGCCTTTGCTATCACAGACCACGTTTCGCCCTGCACGCCCGACTGCAATACGTGATTTTCACCTGCGGCGCTATAGGCAAAGCCGCTTTGAAGCGGAAAATTTTCCTCCGCGGGAATGATAGGCGTACCGTCGGTTCGGCGCACTTCAAGTCCGTAGAAAAGAAAATCGTCGATAATGTACGGATCGACTATCTCAAAGGAATAGCCCTTGTCCCCGCGTATCTCGATGTTTCCGAGTACAGCCGAATAATCGTCAAAGGTTTTTCCGCTTTCCGTAAGCTTTTCCGCGCTGCTGCCGAAAAATCTGCTGAACCAGCCCGCGCCCGAAGCGTACACGCCAAGTCCCAGAAGCAAAACCGTAAGAACGGCGGCGGGTACGATTACCGCAAGCTTTGCCGATATCTTCCTTTTCGGACGTGCGGCTTCGCTTTTTAATGCAAGAACACGTTCCACAAGCTCCTCCGAGGGAACGGTGTGTTCAAATGCTTTTCTGAATATTTCACTATTGCTCATCATTCCAAACCTCCTTTAAAGCTTCCCTGAGACGTTCTCTTGCCCGCATAAGACGTGTGCGGACGGTAGCTTCGTTCAGTCCCAGCGCCGCCGCGATTTCTTTGCAGGACATATCATCATAGTACCTGAGCATTACCGCGGGACGGTATTTTTCGGGCAGAGCCAGCACCGCCGCCATTACCGCCGCACTGTCCGAGCCGCAGTCCTCGTCGATACCCGAAGCGGCGATATCCTCGGTAAACTCCGCTCTTTTCCCGCTTTTTGCGGAACGTCTGCGAAGCTTGCAGCAATTGACCGTCACCCGTATCAGCCACGCTTTCAGATGCTCCTCGCTGTCAAATTCTTTGGTACAGGTCAGCAGCCGCAGAAAGGTCTCCTGAAACACGTCGTCCGCGTCCGAGGGACACTGGACGAACGCTATTCTGTACACCATATCCTTGTACCGCATAACGGTCTGTTCGTAATCGGGTCTCATCGTCTGCCTCCTTTCATATGCTTCTGCTGATAATATACATTAAGGATGCGAAATGTTTCATTTTTAGAAAAAAATTTCTCCGTATCCCGAAGTTGGATACGGAGAAGCTTTTATCTGTACCTGCAAATTTCCTCAAAATCAAGACTGCCGCCGAAGATATCCAGCGCGCTGCCCACGGTAAAATCAAGTCCGCCGCACTGCCGCAGGACTTCCAAGTCGTCCATAGAGCCAATCCCGCCCGCATACGTAACTGGAAGCTTGCGCCACTTCCCCAGCATTTCCGCAAGGGGACGCTCAACTCCGCGGGCTTTTCCTTCCGCGTCCACCGCGTGGACGAGAAACTCGTCGCAGTATTTGGCAAGGGTATCCATCGCTTGGGGAGTAAGCTTTACCTCGGTGAAGTTCTGCCAGCGGTCGGTTACGATAAAGTAGTCCTCACCCCGCCTGCGGCAGGAAAGGTCGAGAACAAGACGTTCCTTTCCCACGGCTTTGGATAACTTTTTCAGATTGTCAAAGTCCACCCGACCGTCCCGAAAAACATAGGACGTGACAATAACGTGAGACGCTCCCCTTTCGAGAAAATCCGCGGCGTTTTCGGCGGTTATGCCTCCGCCGATCTGAAGTCCCATGGGGTAGGCTTCAAGAGCGGAGTACGCCTGTTCAAGGTCGGCGTTATAGTACTCCGAACCGCGGGGATTGAGGATTATAACGTGTCCTCCCCGCAAGCCTTTGGACTTGTACAGTTCAGCGTAAAAAGCCCCGTCCTTGTCGGAGACGAAGTTTTCCTTTGCGGCGTTGTTTGCGTCCGCAAGACTTCCGCCCACGATCTGCTTTACCTTTCCGTTGTGGATATCTATGCATGGTCTGAATTTCATGGCGTTTCCTCCGTTTTCGGTAGTTACTTACTATGATACAGCAAAAACCGTTTTTTTGCAATAGCGGACGGAAAAAAACCTCACATGACAAAGGACGGGCAAGACCCGTCCTTTTGGATTTGTACAAATTATTCGGGAATGTCAGTCTCGTTTGCGTCATCTACCGCATGAGGGTCGTACTCCGTTTTTACAGCGTTTTCCTCGATGTACTTCATAAAGCTTTCGGTTTGATCTTCGCCTATCCAAAAGTATTTCCCTAAAACGCAAATATAGCCGCCGTCGCTTATCCGCACCGTGGGAAAAGTATCATTTCCGCAGATTATAAGATACCTGTCCATTACGGGCGGAGGATTTATTTCGGGTAAGGCTTCGGAATTTTCCGCTAAAAGCTTTTCAACAGCCTGCTGAAGATCCGGCAGGTCATATTTGAAAAGGAAACCATAGAATGGGTCGTCAATTAAAGCAGGTTTCTCCGAATGTATTGTCGTAAGCTTATAACGGTTTGAAAAATCAATGTCCTCAAGATAATCGCCCAGAGAGTCGGTACGATACCGGAAGTTTTGGAAAGCCGTGTAGTTTCCGTCAGCAGTAAGCGCGGCTATCATATAATTTTCATTTACATTTTTTATTTTATAAAACGCGCACGGCACGCTGATGCGTTTACTATCCCTTTCTTCGTCATCGTCCCAATAATCGTCGAAAAAGCCGTAAATCTCGCCGTTTTGCAGGAATGTCAGTTCGCTTTCGTCAAATGTTTTCACAGTCATGCTGTAGGTCGCGCCGTTGTAATCAAGATACGAGTAACGCTCCAAATCGGACATATCCTCCCACTTTGGAACGATCGCGGTCTCCTCTGCGTCTTGTATCTGCTCTGTAGTCATCGTTGCTGTGATTGTCATACTTACGGTTGTATTGGTAGGACCTACAGTAGTTTCCTCAAATTCGGATTTGGAAGTAAAATCCGCATTAGCTTCTCCGTCAGTTCCCGAGTCCGTTATTACGGCGGTCAGTAATCCGTTAGAGGTTACGGAACGGGTAGTTTCCGTAGTCTGAGGGCTTGTGTACTGCGTAACGTCTGCCGTGATGGGATATATTTCTCCTATGGTCTCCAGTTCACCCTGTTCGGGAGCGGCAATACCGCTGTCATTGAACGCAAAGCGAAGTCCCACAGCAAGTACCGCAAAGCAGGCGGCTGCGGCTGTCATGTACAGTATACCTTTCGGAATTATTTTCGGGGCGGGAAGCTCCGATTCCTCCAGAAGCTCCTCGCTGACGTTTCCAAGCGCGGAATAAATATCAAAAGCAGTCATACAGAAAATCCCTCCTTTTCAAGATGTTCTTTCAGCTTTCCGCGGATTCGGCTGAGCGACACGGACACAACGTTTGCGCTTACCTTGAAGCGTGAAGCTATATCCGAGACTGCCTCGGTGTAAAAATATCTCCGCAGGAAAAACTGCCTGTCCCGCTTGGGGATAGCCCGCAGAAAAGCTTCTATGCACTCGCTCAGCAGCTTTTCGTCGAGAGCGTCGTCCACATGATCTCCGCCCGCAAGACAGTCCTCCAGCTCCTCCAGTGCGGCGGAAAGCTGTCCCCCGCCCCGCTTTTTGGAGAGATTTCTTTTTATCCTGTCAAGGGCAAGATTGCGGGTTATCTTTGCAAAAAACATTTTCAGCCTGTCGGGACATTTGGGCGGGATAACGTTCCATGTGTGGAGCCATGTGTCGTTTAC
The DNA here is from genome assembly GCA_014799735.1 of Ruminococcus sp. GTDB lineage: Bacteria > Bacillota > Clostridia > Oscillospirales > Ruminococcaceae > RGIG8773. The sequence continues at coordinate 8,514 of JAAVHL010000094.1, read as the reverse complement.
GCACTCGTCCGAATCCTCGCGGCTGTTCAGAATATTGTCCGCAACGGTGAAGCAGTACGCGCCGTATTTTTTGTCGGACTCCGTTACAGCCTTTTCGCTTCGGCTCTGGTACAGCCCGATTATTTCAATGTCTGTCATAATTTTTCCCCCTTTCCGAAACGATTTGCGCTTCTATACTATATAACGAAAAATAATGTCAAATCTTACAGAAAATATTTTTTTCGAAAAAGCTGCGGGTGCTAAAAATTATGTGAGTACCGTTTCCGATACTCACATTATAATTTATTTAGTTTCGCTCATCTTAGCGCGGTAATCCTCTTTAAGCTTCTGCAAGCGAATGGAATCCTCCTTGCGCTGCTGCTTTGCCGCGTCCTGTATCTGTCTCGTCTCCTCGATACCGTCAACAATGGTTTTCCATGTCTCTTCAAGGGTATCGACTTTAATGGAGCTTCCCGAAGCAAGCTGGGTTGTCAGCTTGGTCTGGGCAACGGTGTTCTGTGCATTTTTAAGAAGCAGCTCGTTGGTTTTCTCGTCCAGAGCCTGCATAGCCTCCGCCTGAACGCGCTGTCTTTTCAGCATTACCGCCTGCGCCAGAGCCTGCTTGAACACGGGCATTGTAATGATAAACGCCGAGTTTATCTTTCTGATAAGGTTCAGATTGGAGAACTGCATTGCTTTCAGCATGGGGACTGTCTGCATGGCAACGTTCTCCGCGATCTTCAAGTCCATAACTCTCTGCTCGAAAACCTGTCTGGTCTGTTCGAGTGTCTGCAAGTCCATTGCTACCGCGCCCGAATCGGGTTCGGCTTCAAGCTTTTTGCGGTAGTCCTCGATATACTGGTCAAGCTCCACGCAAGCCTGCTCGCCCGCCATTATATACAGAAGCAAGTCCTTGTAGTACTGGATATTCGCGTTAAACATGGTCTCCAGCTTGACGTTGGAGGCTTCGATCTCGGTCTCGTACTGTCTGAGCTGAACGTAAATCTTGTCCACGTCCTCGCCCATGGTGTGGTACTTGGCAAGAAGCTTGTCAACCTGCTTTCTGAGACTTGCGAAAAGGCCCTTTTTGCCGTCGTCGGTAAGCTCCTTCGCGTCGAACTGCTCCATTACTGCGGACAGGTGCATAAGCAGCTCTCCCGAATCGTTGATCTGATCCATGTTCATGGAGTTGAGGACTTGGTCGGAAGCCTTGGAAATCTCCATTGCAACTTCGTTTCCGAACTTTACGATAGAGTTCACGTCGTTGATATTGATAGTGCTTACAAGCTTATCTACTTCCTCGTTCTTGACAAGCTCTTGCTTCAGCTCGTCTGTCTTTGCGACCATTGAAAATTCCTGCGGAACGTCCGTCTTGATGTTGAGGGGAGCGGCAGTTGTTGTTACGTCTGTTGTGACAGCTCCGGCGTCCTGTGCCTGAGCCTCCGTCGAAGGTGTGAATTTAAGCGCCATAGTTATTTTCTTCCTTTCTTGAATAGTTTTCCGAACAGTCCTTTGCCGCTCGGTTCGGGAATGGAATCGGGTATCTTGAACTTCGGTATGTGCACATTATACTCGAACTCGTTCATGGTATGGGTCTCGAATGCCGCGTCGCTGACAAAGGTCTCGATGTTCCTGTACCCCGTGGGGGTATAGACAAGTATATCAAATCCGAGAAGATTGAACAGCACAAGCTGAATGCATTCTATCTTGCTGAACGTGTCCTCGATAACGTCTATAATAATAAGCTTCGGTATGTCCTTGGTAAAATCGTATTTTTGCAGAAGCTTCAGTATTTCCCTTTCAAGATTTGTACCCACGTACAGCACAAGCGGGAGAAGCTCGCTGCGGTCTATTTTCAGCAGACCCGTGTCCACGGCCTCCTGCATTTTGTTGAAGATAAGCGTTTGCAGGCTTTCGGACAGATATCCGTACTTGTTCAGAGGAGAACTTTTCAGCTTATCAGTCAGTATCTGTTCTCCCACATAGTAGGGCTTATATACATCAAGCTTGTCATCGTATCTCCTGTAGCTGGGCGACTTTGCGATTATCCTTGTATCGGGGGAAAGCTTCCACTTGACGCTGTCCCAGTAGGCGTTAAGGTTTCCGTCCTTGACGCCGCTTATTTTTGCGAAGATGTTGGGTACCGTGACCTTTGAGCCGTTAGACGCAAATCCCGTTCTGTACCTTGCGGGCTGGTGCCACAGCACGTCTATCTCCTCGTAGGTAGTTTTCAGCGTAAGGGACTGCATATCCGAAAACTGAAAGTCGCGGAAAATAGTGTCGTTGTTATAGAGGATATTGTTAAGCTCCTTGGAAGCGTTGTAGGCCACCGTAGCAAGCTTTGTCCTTACGGGCTTGTCGGGGTACGGCGTAACGGGAACGGAGCAGGGGAGCTCAAATATCTGCATACGTCCCTCAAGGTTGTTTTGTTTCAGAGCCGCAAGTCCCGACAGATTGCTGCAAATATACAGCACGTCTATTCCGATACGGGACATAAAGTGCAGAAAAGCGGTCTCGGCGGGGGTGATGTTGCCGTAGTACATCAGCACAGGTATCTCCGTGTGGTCGCGGCGGAAAGCCTCCGAGCCGAGGCAGCGGTTCATCCAGACGATAAGGGTCTGCGCCGCGGACAGAGCGTCCCTGCCGCTCATGCCCTTCATAAAAAGCGGCAGCGTTTCCCGCGCAAGCTTAGTCCTCACCTCGTCTCCGGGGACGTTCACAACAGCCGCAAGCTCTTCGGGAAGCGTCTCAATGTCACCGTCCACAATGCTTATACCGTCGAAAACGGAAAGCTCGTCTGGCGTGGGCGGCTTAAACTCGTACTCGCTGTAAAACAGCAGCTTGGGGCACTTTATTAAATTCTCCCTAAGCTCGTAGAGCATATTGTGGAAATCCGCCTTTGCGTCCTCCTCCGAGGGCGCGCCCACAAGCGCGGCGAAGTATACGGGGATAAGCTGCTCGGCGGTAAAGTGACCTCCTCTTGACAGAAGCCTTTCCGAGTGGGACTCAAGAATATCCTTTGTAAATGTGTCCGAGGCAGTTGTTACGGTCTGGACAAGTTTTTTATTTTCAGTAGAAAAACCCTCAAAAATCATACAGCAGAAACGCCTTTCAGCAAAGCATTTTTCATCGGGCAAGCGCCCGACATAATCATTATACTATACATCATATAATATGTCAATACAGTTATGCATAATATTTTTGCGGAACGCTTGCAGACTTTTATAGAAAATGCCTGCAAGCGTTCTGCGTGTCATGTTTTTTAATATTGTACCTCGTACTAAACAGCGTACTGCGCCAGTATCTCCGCCGCGCTTTTCAGCACCTCGGCGGCTTCCTCCAGATGCTTTTTAACGGAAGCGCTGCTCGTGCCCGAGGACATTTCCATAGCCTGAGTAAGCGTGTGACGGCTCACGTCAGCCTGTGTCTGGTACAGCGAGTCAAGCTGCTTCAGAGCGTTTTCCTCCATAGCCTTGTACGCCGCGTTCAGATCCTTGACCGTACTGTTTCTTATATCGTCGTAGTTTTCGAGCGCAGTGTCGATAACGTCCGTAGTGCGCTTCCGTCCCAGAATATTTCTGAACGAGGACATTGCGCCCGACGGGAACGCGTCTGTGCTTCCCGACGAAGCCGCGGACATTACAGACTTGGATACCAGCATATTCAGGTCGTCGATAGAATCCTTGACGGAAACGTCCGCGTCGCCCGAAAGGGTGTTAAGTCCAAGCTTTTTGGAAAGCTCCGCGCCAAGCTGAGCGATTATCATGTTCAGCCGCTGACGGTGGATATCCAGACATTTCTTGTAAGCCTCTCCCACCTTGTCAACCAGGAACGAGTAGAAGTGCTTGTCGATATCCTCGGGAGGAACGGAGTTTCTGCTTTCGAGAATATCCTCTCTCAGCTTGGAGAAGAAGCCGTACATCCACTGCTCCGCCTCCTGCTGCATTTCGGTTATGCTCAGCAGTATCTTTGGCTTCTTGCTTTCCAGTGCGCTTGCGAGCGTGGAGCATTCCTTCTCCATGGTCTTGGAGATATCGTCCAGCTTTTTCCTGTCCATAGCCATCATGTCATAAATCATATGGATACGGGCGGCTGTGTCGTTTATCATAAGGTTGAGCATTGTAAGCACGCGCTGGGTGCGGATAATGTCCTTCTGGAGAATTATCTCGCGTCTGAGGGACATCTCGAATTTCAGGAACTCGTTCTCGTAGAACTCCTGGAAGCCCTTTATATCGGGACGGTTCAAACCAATCTTGCGGCGGTACTCGTCGATACCGCTTACGCCGTAAACAAAGGCGTTTGGCATGATTGACTCGCAGCGTTCGCTTACGCGGCTGATGATCTTTTCGATGTCCTCCTGAGTGTTCATTGCGTCTATCATATTCACGAGGACGTAAAGCTTGTTGAAGCTGAGGGGACGGATATGGCTTGCCAGAAAGAACTGCTCCGACTCCGAGAAGGGAGACAGCGCGCTTGCGATATAAATTACCGCGTCGGCGTTGACAAGATAGTCCTGCACCTGCTTGTCGAGGCAGTCAAGGTCGCTGAGACCCGGAGTATCGACAATTCTTATCTCTTTCAGCAGCTCCGCGTCGTCACGAATGTCGATATATTCCAGAGTGTCGGGGAAAGCTCTCATAAGCTTTTCCAGCTTTTCGCGCACAAGGTCGTCGGCGGTAAGGCTTATTCTCTGACCGTTTTTCAGCACCGCCTCAGCCTTGGGTATCTCGCTGTAGCTGATGGAATTTATCGTAAAGGTCTCAGGCGCAACGTTTACGGGCGCGATGGACTTTCCGAGTATGGCGTTTATAATGGTACTCTTGCCGCGCTTGAAGTCTCCCAGAACAACGAGGGAGAACGGCTCGGTGCGGCGTTTTGTAATAGCGGCGTCCCATTCGCGGAGGTGTTCGGTGAACTCGTCGCCCAGTATGGTACAAAGCGGCTTGTTGCCGAGAAGTCCTTTAAGCTTGTTCTGGACCTTTTCTATATCGGGTTCTGCGGAAGCATAGCCGGGGGCCCTTGTCTGTGTGTTTTCGGACATATTACATACCCTCCTTTGCCGCGCCCAGAATGATCTCGCATCTGATCTCAAGAGCCTGCTTGTTGACAGTGTGGATATCAGCCTTGCTCAGGTCGCCGCGCCAGTTGTAGAGTATCTCGCAGCTCAGAAATTCCAGTCCCGCGAATATTCTTTTTTCTATCGGTGTGCATTCCTGAGGGATAACGATGCTTCTTGCGGGGGTGATGTGCAGTATCTCATACTGCTTCATAAGCTCGGCAAGATCAAAGCTGTCCTTTTTATAGTGGGCGAAAATGCCCTTGCCGTGAAGACTTGACATTATCGCGGGATATTCCTGCGGGTTGCTGAGACAGATTATTCCCGCGCGGTCGCCTGTGATATCCGAAAGCTTTATCCACTCCGAGATAGTACCCGCGATCTGCATAGCGGAGCTGTCCGCCTCCGACTGATTGATCTCCTCCTGATCGTCGGAAAGATTTATTCCGAAATACGGGGCAGCCATGTTGAAAATGCAGTGGTTGTTCTGTATATGACCGCACTCGCAGCCTATCAGGAACAGCAGCTCTTCCTTGGAGCATACCTCGGCAAGTCCCGACGTAGCCACGATAAACGGCTCTGTACCCTCCGCGGAAACGGAGTATATCTCATACTTGGACGGAGCGTTTCTTACGTAGACCGTGGGAACGCTTATCTGTAATCTTTCTGCGCACACCTTCACCGCGTTGTAGAACTCCGCGTATTTAAGGGAGCCTGCCACGTCCGCAGACTGAAAAATTCTTTTTACCTTGTTGGGAACATCACGTCCCATAAGATTTTTGTAGACCTTTGACCAGCCCGAAAAAGCGGTTATCTTCTGTTTAACGGAGAAATCCGCGTCGAAAGCGTAGTCCATCATACCGCCCACGATATGATCCTTGTAGGAGCGGGTGCGGGCGCTGAGATACGCCGCAAAGCTTGTGTCTATATCCAGCAGCGGGTTGTAGTCCGCCGCAGTATCCGTACCGAACATCTTCGGAAAACCTCCTTGATATAAATAATTGCAAACGCTTTGAATGATATGTGCCGCTTACTCCATTTTGTCGGTGAGAGCCTTGTGCAGATTATAGGTCTCCGCCAGCAGCGCGCCTGTGTACTCGGCGATATTCTGGAGCTTTTCTTTTTCGTTGTCGGACATACTTTTCTTTTCTGTTTTGAGCTGATTGAGGTTGTCGAGAGTTTTCTGCGTGTCGAGGAGTATGATCTCGGTCTCGTCCTCGATCTTGGATTTTAACCCTTGGAACGATGCGAAAACCTGTTTACGGACGGTTTCCGAGAAGTCCGAATTTATCTTCATTTCGTGGAACTGCTTCTTTACGGACTGCTTGAAGCTTGCCTTGTATTTGTCGATCCTTTCCTGAACCAGAAGCTTGTCAACGGAGAACTTTCCCGTGAACGTACCCGCAAGTCCCGCTACGGCAGCAATGCACAGCACCACAGGACCCGCCGCGATACCAAGTACCGTAGCCAGCGAGAACGCCGCGTAGAACGTAGCGTAGAAGCCTGCGAAGCCAGCTGCGCCTCCGAGGAGCGCACCCTTGACGCCTGCCTCGCGCATACCTATGAACAGACCGCCTGCGCCGACAGTACCGATGGAAACGCCGATGATCTGATCGACCACGCCGCCGTTTCTCGCCCGCTTCTGGGGAACGGAGAACATTTCACGGATACGTGTTACCGACGCGAAGAATTCGTCCTCGAAGGACTGCAAACGCTCCGCCTCGTCGCTGAGAGCAATGTTTATCTCATTCTGTATCTGCTCACAGATAAGCTGAGCCTTGTTCTCGATGTTTTCCTTGATACGCTCGGTCAGCTTGGAGTAAACTATCTTCAGCTTATCCTTTTTCAGATCCTCCGCGCTCATGGGATAAGCGTCGATAACCTTCATTGCGGTCTCCTCAATCTGCACCCAGTAGCTGTCCAGAATAGGCTGCAAGCCTTGGAACACCTTGTTTGCCGCGTCGTTTATGCGGACGAACTCCGCACGCTTCTTGGTACGGATATCGTCGATCTCCTCGATGGCGGCGGTGTATTTGTCCATGAACTCGTCGGTTTCCATCATAAGGGAATTTTCGCGGATAATAATGGAATTGATAAGCTCCGAGCCCGAGCTGATGATCTTGTTTGCCAGTATCTGGAGGGTGATAACGCCTCTCTCCTGAGTGAGCATTGTCTCCAGAACCTTTTCAAAGGTGGGGAAATTACTTTCCTCCAGCATAGCGGCGTTGCCCGATTCCTTAGCCATGAGGGCTTTCTTGGCGTACACGCCGATAACCTTGGGCTTGCCTATTTTGCGCTTATAGACCGCGAACTCCTTGGAGTCCTCGCCCATAACGGCTTTAGCCTTTTCCATAACGTAGCTGCCGATACGCTTTTCAACGGTCTCGACGATTCTGTCCTCGTCCTCCTTGGAGAAGGTGCCGAAGCAGTTTACCGCGAAGATGATACGTCCCATATCGCTGGAAAGCATTTTCTTTTCGAGAAATTCCTTTTCAAACTGAGAGAAAGGGGAATTCGCGCTGATAACGAAAACCGCCGCGTCTATTTCGGGGAGGATAGACAGCGTAACGTTGGTCATCTGCTCGTCGTCGTTAAGACCGGGAGTGTCGATGATATCCACATTATTTTTGCAGAAAGAGGTATCGTAGTAAACGGTAGCCTGCTTAACGGTCTCGGCTTTCAGTTCGGATTCATAGGAAAGCTTTGTAACATAGTCGGCAAGCTTGTTTATGTCCACCCGTTCGGTGCCGCCGTCCTTGTATTCCACCATAACGTAAGGGGTCTCGCTGTAGGTAACTCTGTTCAGGGTAGCGGTTGCGGGAAGAACGTCCGCGGGCAGTACCTCCTGTCCCAGCAGGGCGTTGATAAGTGTACTTTTTCCGCGCTTAAATTCGCCGACGATAGCCACTTCAAAATGGTCGTTAGCGACTTTTTCCACAGTATCGCCTATGGATTTCGCGGTATGTACCAGTCCGATATCCTCGCTGTACTCTTTCAGCTGGATAAGACTTTCCGTAAGCTCGGAGACGGTCCGCTTATAGGCGGAGTAGCTTCCGTAATTCAGTGCCTGTTCCATATAAATCCTCCTAAATTAAATTTATGTGAACACGAGTCGTGTGAAAAATTCAAAATCCGGAGTATGCCTGCCGTATGCGGTTTTGCATTTGTGGAGATAGGAAATGTCCCTAAATGAAAGCCGCCAAATATACACTTTAATTATAGCACACTCCGATAGGCGGTGTCAATCGCATTGATAATTTTTGTACATATATGTATATTATGTAAACTAAAACTGGTTAAAATGCTAAATTGGGTGCGGTAAATTTTGATTTAGCGTGCTACGCACAAAGTAACAATCCTTTAGGCGGCGAAGCCGCCGACTAAAGCTGGTCGAGCTGAGCCCAGCTCGCGAAGTCCAGAGGCGGAGCCTTTGGTCGCGCTCCGCAGAGCGCGAAACTCCCCTCCTGCGCCCGCAGGCG
>JAAVHL010000029.1 GCA_014799735.1 Ruminococcus sp. | reverse complement strand
TGCCGTTTCCCGCGCCCAGTTCCTCCGAAACAAAGCGGCTTGTGGAGATGAAAATGTTTCCGTTTGCAAGCACCATGATAAATCCGAACAGCGAGGTTATAAGGGTCATTACACCCACAGAGGCTGTTCCAAGCTTGTTGGATATAAAAATGTTCAGCCATAGACCCAGTCCCTGCAAAATAAGCGAGACCGCGGTAAGCCGCGCGGTGTCCCCGGCAATACGGTTCATAGAAATTTTCACTGTTTATCCCTCATTTCTTAGTAATAATTATGAAAATACTTAAATTTCTATGTCTTTTATTGCTATTTTCGGAAAAATTGGATATAATAAGATATGTGTGCAAAATCAGTATTGGAGATGAAAATTTGAAAATCTTCGATTTTCAAATCCGAGTTTTGTTTTCATCGCCTAAGCGATGAATTTTGCTATCGCAAAACCACAAAACATCGCGAAAGGAGGATTCATTTTCCCTTGCAGGGAAAATGAAGTTGATTATGACAAAAGCCGAAAAGTTTTTCTCGGAAATAAAGGATAAAAAAGTCGCCTTTATCGGTATGGGCGTTACAAATAACGACGTGATAAGACTTTTTCTGAAAAAGGGGATAGACGTTACCCTCTGCGACCGCAAGGAAAAAGCCGCAGCAGGCGAGGTCGCTGCGGAGCTTGAAGCTGCGGGAGCAAAGCTGTCTCTCGGTGAGAAGTACCTCGACCCTATCTACGAAAGCGACATTGTTTTCCGCGCTCCCGGGGTGTACTGGAATATTCCCGAGCTTAAAAAAGCGCGTGATATGGGAGTTACCGTTACTTCCGAAATGGAGGTGTTTTTCGACCTGTGTCCCTGCAAGCTGTACGCCATAACGGGTACGGACGGAAAAACCACCACTACCACAATAACGGCGGAAACTCTTGCACGGAGCGGCAAAACCGTACATAAGGGCGGAAACATAGGACGTGCGCTTCTGCCGATAATCGAGGAGATAAACGAAAACGACGCTGCCGTTGTGGAGCTTTCAAGCTTTCAGCTTATTAGTATGCGGAAGTCTCCCGACAGCGCGGCGATAACCAATATTTACCCCGACCACCTTAACGTACACAGCTCTATGGAGGAGTACGTGGGCGCAAAGCTTAACATTCTGCTTCATCAGAACGCTTTTTCCAGAGCGGTACTGAACATGGACAACGCCGATACCGACAAGCTTTCCGAGTATGTCCGCGGCGACTTGTACAAATTCAGCAGAACTCAGAAGCCGAAACGCGGGTCTTTTCTGGACAGCGACGGTTGGCTCTGCTTTACGGACGGCAATACCACCGAGAAAATCGTCCATAAAGACGAAATAAAAATTCCCGGTCTGCACAATGTGGAAAATTACCTGACGGCAATATCTCTGCTGCATGGGGACGTCCCCAACGAAGCCTTTGCCGAGACCGCAAGGGAGTTCGGGGGAGTTGAGCACCGCATAGAATTTGTCCGTGAACTGGACGGCGTGCGGTACTATAACGACAGCATTGCGACCAGTCCCGTAAGCGTGATTGCGGGTCTTAACGCGTTCGGACGGCGTATTATCGTCATTGCGGGAGGTTCGGACAAAAAGCTTGACTACGGTCAGCTTGCCGAGCCGATAAACACCTACGTAAAAACGCTGGTGCTTTTGGGCGAGACTGCGGACAGCATTGAAGCGGCGGTCAGGGCGTACCCTCACTACAGCGAGGAAAAATGCCGCATTGTAAGAGTTAAAACTATGGAGGAAGCCGTGAATGCCGCCCGTGAAAATGCTCAGAGCGGCGACGTGGTAACGCTTTCTCCCGCAAGCGCAAGCTTTGATATGTACAAAAATTTTGAGGAGCGGGGACGGCACTATAAGAGTATCGTCAACGCGCTCTAAGGAAAGGATACTACTATGGATTTGGAAAAGAGCATAATGTCCCTTGCGGACGCGCGTGGCGTTTCGGGCGACGAAACAAACGCCGCCGAGCTTGCGCTGTCCATGCTGAAAGGCTATACGGACGACTGCTTTATCAAAAACGGCAACGTTATCGGGCATCTTGGCTGTAAAGGCGCAAAGCCTCACATCCTGCTTGACGCTCATATCGACCAGATAGGCTTTACGGTAACGCATATCACAGACGACGGATTTCTGAAAATCGCGGGCTGCGGCGGAATAGACCGCAGACTTCTGCTTGCCCAGCAGGTCACAGTACTTGGAAGCAAGCAGCTTGTTGAAAGCAAGCTTCTTGACGGCGTTATCTGCGCCATACCACCCCACCTTGAGACCGACGAAAGCAAAGTCCCCGAAATGGAGGATATCTGTGTGGACGTTGGCTTGACAAAATCACGTGCGGAGGAAATGATTTTCCTCGGCGACAAAATCGTGTTTTCGTCACAGTGCGAAAAATTGCAGGGGGACAGGATAACAGGCGCGGCTCTGGACGACCGCTGCGGCGTTGCGGCTATTCTGCGCGCTCTGGAGCTTGTAAAGGATAAAGCTTTACAGTGTGAGCTTTCTGTGATGTTTTCAACTCAGGAGGAAGTGGGCGAGCGAGGCGCAAAGATAGGTGCGTTCGACATCGAACCCGACATTGCCATAGCTGTGGACGTAAGCTTTGCCCTCACTTCGGACGACTCCGAATTAAAGTGCGGAAAAATGGGCGGAGGCTGCATGATAGGCTTTTCTCCCGTGCTTGACAGGGAGCTGTCCCAAAGGCTTAAAGCTGTTGCCGAAAAGAATGATCTGCCATATCAGATCGAAGTAATGAGCGGAACGACCGGCACAAATGCGGACAGATTTTCCGTGAACAAGAGCGGTGTAAAGTCCGTGACCTTGTCAATACCGCTGAAATATATGCACACGCCCGTGGAGGTAATCTCCATTTCAGACGTGGAAAATACGGCGCAGCTTATTGCCGCCTATATTACGGAGGTGGTATCATGACGATAGAACTGCTTGAAAAGCTTTGCCGATTGAACGGTACTTCGGGGGACGAAAACAAGGTCAGGGACTTTATTTTAGCTGAAATTTCCGGCTTCTGCGACTGCCGCGTCGATCCTCTTGGAAACATCATTGCCGAGAAAAAAGGCGCGTCCGACGCTTCAAAAAAAGTCATGGTCTCCGCCCACATGGACGAGGTGGGAATGGTCGTTACCTCGGTGAAGTCCGACGGAACGCTGACGGTATCTCCAGTCGGCGGGATAGACCCGCGGGTCGCGATTGGCAGACACGTTCGGGTGGGGGACGGCGACATCTGCGGAGTTATCGGCGCAAAGGCGGTGCATAACCTGTCCGCGGACGAAAAAAAGACCGCGCCGAAGTTTTCTGCTTTGTACGTTGATATCGGAGCGGAGGATAAGTCTGCCGCCGAAAAGCTTGTTGCTTTAGGGGACTTCGTGCATTTTCACTCGGAATTTTCCGCTTTCGGGGACGGCTTCGTCAAGGGAAAAGCTATTGACGACCGCTTCGGCTGCGCGGTGATGATAGACCTTATCAAGTCCGAGCTGCTGTATGACTGCGTGTTTACCTTTGTGGTTCAGGAGGAAGTTGGGCTTCGCGGTTCGCGGACAGCCGCCTATAGCGTAGATCCTGATTTTGCCATAGTTCTTGAAGCCACAACAGCGGCGGATATCCCGCTCGCTTCGGGAGAGAAGCGCTGCTGCGAGCTGGGCAAAGGGGCGGTGGTGTCCCACATGGATCGCTCCACTATCTATGATAAGGAGCTGTACAGGCTTTCCCGCGAAATAGCGTCCGGGAACGGCATCGGCTGGCAGACCAAGACTATGGTCGCAGGCGGAAACGACAGCGGAGCGATACACATTTCACGCGGCGGAGTGCGTACAATAGCCATTTCCGCTCCATGCCGATATCTGCATTCGCCGTCCTGCGTAGTCAAGCTGTCCGATCTGGAGGATTGCGAGCGGCTTGCAGGGCTCATGCTGGAAAAGATGTGTATGATGTGATAAAGCAGATTTTTGAGGTAACTCCCGAAATGGTTACGGATTCCTACTACGGCAGGAAAATTCTGGCGGCGTATAACGCCTATGGCGGGGGTTATGACTTCTGTAGGTTTTACTCATGCGGACACGGAATAATTCATGTTTATAACACAAATATGGTTATAGATGGAAATGTCGACTATGATGAAGCGGGAATGTTTATTGATCTTACAAAGCCTGCTGCAATAGAGGCGGAAAGCACAAGGACTTTACACTCATGCGACGGTTACAGTGCGGAGCATAGAACGTTATTTCGCGTTGTACCGCAGAAATGCGGAATTGATATAGATGATGTAAAGGTAAACTGCTGTACAGATAAATGCTTTGAAATATTGAGTGAAAGCTTTGACGATATGCTTTCATATGACGATTGGTATGTGGATATATTCCACAGAATAAGGCATAACGTGTCGAAGCTGTACCTGTATGAAAGCACCACGATTACACAGCAATTTAACATTAATGGATTTATTTTCCTGTCACACATTGCTACGGCAAAGTCCCAAAGGGGCAGGGGAACGGCGCGGGAGCTGCTTCGGCTGCTCGGCGGTGAAGCCGAAAAGCACGGCGAGAGCGCATATCTTTTCGCGCGGGACAAAAGATACTCTTTTTACGAATCCATAGGCTTTGAGCCTGTTTACGAAGATTTATTGTATGAAATGAAAGGTTGATACTGATGGCGGAGATTTTTGACCCGAAGCCGGTCGAGGAAAAGGGCTTCGAGATAGACGAAAGAATACTCAAACTTGCGGAAAAGGCGGAGGAGAACTGCTCGGCGGCGTTTGCCGAGACGGATAAGATCGCCCGTCTTAACGGCGAAAAGGTGCTGAGAGCGTTTATAAACAATAAGGTCAGTGCGGCGTGCATGACGGGTACGACGGGTTACGGCTACGGCGATGTGGGCAGAGACACCCTTGACAAGGTTTACGCCGACGTTTTCGGCGCAGAGGACGCTCTTGTCCGCCACACCTTTGTAAGCGGCACTCATGCACTTACCTGCGCGCTTTTCGGAGTGCTTCGTGCGGGTGACAAGCTTGTGAGCCTTACAGGTACGCCCTATGACACTCTTGAAGAGGTTATCGGTCTGCGCGGCAGCGGAAACGGCTCTCTGAAAGATTTCGGTGTGGAATACGATCAGGTGGAGCTTCTTCCCGACGGAAAGCCCGATGTGGGAGAGATATTCAAAAAGGTAAAGGACGCCAAGGTCGCTTACATACAGCGTTCCCGTGGATATTCACTGCGTCCGACCCTTACGCTGAACGGTATCGCCGAGATCGTCAAGGCGGCAAAGGGCGCAAATCCCGACATTGTTGTAATGGTGGACAACTGCTACGGCGAATTCGTGGAAAGCAAAGAGCCTTTACAGTTTGGAGCAGATCTTATTATCGGTTCGCTCATAAAAAATCCCGGCGCGGGAATCGCCGAGACGGGCGGCTATATCGCAGGCAGCAAAAAGCTTGTGGAGCAGTGCGCTTATCGGCTTACCTGCGTGGGTATGGGCAAGGAAGTGGGCTGTACTCTCAACCAGAACAAGCTTATGTATCAGGGACTTTTCTTTGCCCCCGAGGTTGTTGCCAATGCTGTAAAGGTTGCAACATTTACAAGTGAAATAATGACCTTGCTGAGATTTGAGTGCTTTCCCAAAAGAGGCGACAAGCGCGGGGACATCATCACGGCGGTGCTGATGAAAAATGCGGACAATCTTACCGCGTTCTGTCAGGGTATTCAGAAGGGCTCTCCCATTGACAGCTTTGTTACTCCCGAGCCTTGGGATATGCCGGGCTACGATTCAAAGGTGATCATGGCGGCGGGCGCGTTCAATATGGGAGCGTCCATTGAGCTTTCCGCCGACGCGCCGCTGCGCGAACCGTTTGCGGCGTTTGTGCAGGGCGGTCTTACCTATCCCACGGGAAGAATGGGTATTCTTGTGGCTTTGCAGGAAATGTTTGAAAGGCATTGTCTCAGGTTATTCTAAACTATATGCAAAAACCTCCCGCTTCGTTTTGAAGCCGGGAGGTTTTTCAGTTATCCGTGTCTTGCAATACTGTCGGCAGCAAATTTACCCTGTGTAACAGCAACAGGAAGTCCGCCGTTTGTGGTGAGCCACTGGCTTGCAAGAAACACGTTGGACAAGCCCTTTACAGTGTTTTTCGCCGTGAGACTTTTGTACCCCTTTTGCTCAAAAAAGCTCATATATGCGCCCTTATAGGCTCCGCACCACTTTGTAAAGGTGCAGGGCGAGTATGTATCGAGCAGGACAAGCCTGTTTTCAAGCTCGGGAAAAATACGTGTTATGCGCGTCCTTACGGTCTCGGCAATTCTTTGCTTTTCGGCATTATAACGCTCCTTGTCGTTGTAAATATTTTTCCAGTACTCATAGTCCTCGTTATCCTGCGGGATATTGCATTGAATTACACGCTTGTCTTTCGGGAACAGCTTTTCGTCGTAATCGTACAGCCTTATCCCAATGTAGTCAAGCTTGCTTTTTCCCACGGTATAGCTTTCGCAGGGATAAACAGCAGAACCGCTTTTCACGCCGCAGTCCTCCGCGCCTATAATGCCGAATGACACGTTGAACGCCGAGGATACCTTGTAGCCGTCCTTGTTTCCGTACATTTTCCGCAGACTTTTGTCCATGTACTTTTTATCCAGCAGCTTGCCGAATGTCACGGCAGGGTCGGCGGCGCATATTACAAAATCACATTCAGCCGTGCTGCCGTCCGCAAAGGAAACGGACTGGGCTCTGCCATTGTTTATATTAATTTTTACGGCAGGGGAGTTTGTGTGTACTTCGCCGCCAAGCTCTTTGAAGCGTTCGGTGATCCTGCGTACCATGCCGACCGAGCCTCCCGCGGGGATAGCGGCAGTCCCGCTTGTGTAAAATCCTATGGAGGAAATAAGGGTTATCGCTTTGTAGGACTCGTGCAGATACCTTTTCATCATGTCCCTGACAAGAGGATTTTTAAAACGTCCCGCAAGGTCGGCAATAGTGTCATTTCCGTACTCCTTTATGACCCTGCCCATTTCCGCCATGCTCATGCCGAATTTCATGTACTCAAAAAAATTCATTTCCGCAAGGGATTTTTCGCAGGGCACCCTGACCGATTCCGCGCCTTTGACAGCGTCAAAAAGCTTGTTTATCTCGGCGCTGTCCTCGGGAGCGGTTTCGAGAAATTCTTTTCTCGCCCTGTCAATATCACTCCAGAAGTGCAGGACTTTGCCGTCCTTTTCAAGACAGTAAAAATACGGCTCACGGTAAAATTCCGTGCTGTCGTCTATCGCGCCGATGTCACGCCATATTTTGTACAGGTCGTCCGTTGGATTGCAGCCCGTCAGCCAGTGAATGCAGTTGTCAATGTGATAGCCCTGCCTGTCCCAGCCCGTACACTCGCCGCCGAGAACAGCATTTTTCTCATAAATAGCAGCCTCAAAACCGTTCATAAGACAGTGAATACCCGCCGAAAGTCCCGCAATACCGCCGCCTATAATAATTACCTTTTTCATTTTGCACCTCTTATAATATCAATTATCCAGTCCGTTTCGGGGAACTGCTCATTTTCAAGCATTTCGGGGGAGACAGCAAGCTGCTCCATAATGCCCTGAACGCTGCTCCAGAACGTGAACGAAAGAGCGTATGGGTCGCCCTCCCTGAAATAGCCGTACTGCTGGCCTGCCTTGATTATTTCCGCGGACTGTTCCACCTGACTGACGCTCAAAGCGATATCCCTTATGTGCTGAGGTATGCCCTCGCTGCGCCGCGCCTGTGACATAAGCACAAACATATAGAACACCCATGGCTGCTCTTTGGCGTAGGAAAAAAGCGCGTCGAGAAATCCTTTGAAAAAATCGAGAGGATTTTCAAAATCCATTTCCTGCGGGATTTTTGTGCCCTCCGCGCCCATTTTAACAAGCTCCTCGTAAAGCTGTTCCTTTGATTCAAAGTAGTGGAACATCAGTCCCACACTCATGTCGGCGGCCTTTGCAATGTCGCCTATCTTGGTGTCGGAGTACCCTTTTTTCGCGAACAGCTCAAGAGCCTTTGAAATAATAAGCTGTCTGCGCTGTTCCTTTTGCTCGTCTCTTGTGGTCATGGAATCGCCTCATTAAATTTATATTCATTGAATTTATATTCAATTAATATATTATACCATGCCAAAATATTCTTGTCAAGGAGGTAATTTGAGATTTTTTTTCTAAATTCTGTTGCAAAGCTTTGCAGAATGTGGTATAATATACTCTGTATTATTGACTACAGTAAGGAAGCGAGGTATTTAGCATGGATATAGAAATGGTAAGACATCTGTCAAATCTTGGCAAGCTCAGCTTTACCGATGAGGAGCTGGAAAAGGTTGCTAAGGAGATGACGGGTATTATCGAGATCATGGACACGATCAAGGAGATCGACATTACCTACGAGCCGATCAAGGATAACCACAACGTTTATCTGAACGGTCTGCGCGAGGACAAGGCTATGGATTCTTTCCCCACGGAAAAAATCTTGCAGAACGCTGTCAACAGCGAAAGCTGCTTTGTTGTGCCCAAGGTCGTTGAATAATTATTTGTATCGTACTATAGATTTGTGAAAGGATGTAAACCGATGGATATTACCGCGCTTAAGATCCGCGATATGCGCACGGCTCTCGACAAAAAGGAAGTCTCTGCTGCCGAGCTTGCCGACGCATACTTAACAAGAATAAATGAGATCGACGGCAGTCTCGAAAGCTATATCACCGTTACCGCCGAGGAGGCTAAAGCCGCTGCCGAAAAGGCTCAGACCCTTATCGACAAGGGAGAGGCAAAGCCTCTTACGGGTATCCCTCTTGCAATCAAGGACAACATCTGCACCGACGGCGTAAAGACTACCTGTTCTTCAAGGATACTTGAAAATTTCGTGCCTCCCTATGACGCTACCGTTATGGAAAAGCTCAACGCGGAGGGCATTGTCATGCTCGGAAAGGTCTCTATGGACGAGTTCGCTATGGGCGGATCTACACAGACTTCCGCGTTTAAGAAAACGAAAAATCCTTACGACTTAGGCAGAGTTCCCGGCGGAAGCTCCGGAGGCTCGGCTGCGGCTGTAAGCGCGTCGCTCTGCGCGGCGGCTCTCGGCTCGGACACGGGCGGCTCGATCAGACAGCCTGCTTCGTTCTGCGGAGTTACGGGTCTGAAGCCTACTTACGGAAGAGTTTCCCGCTACGGACTTGTAGCGTTTGCAAGCTCCCTTGACCAGATAGGCCCTATCGCAAAGGACGCTCACGACTGCGCGGTTATCCTCAACGCGATATCGGGTTACGATTACCACGACGGAACAAGCGCAAAGCTTGACGTTCCCGACTTTACCGCTAAGATCGGACAGGACATCAAGGGCATGAAGATCGCAATGCCCAAGGAGTTCTACGCCGACGGCATTGACGACGAGGTAAGAAACGCCGTTACGGAGGCTGCAAAGTGGTATGAAAAGCAGGGCGCGGTTATCGTTGACTGCTCCATGCCATCGCTGAAATATGCGGTTGCGGCATACTACCTTATTGCTTCCGCGGAGGCTTCCTCCAACCTGTCAAGATACGACGGCATCAAGTACGGACACCGCTCCGAGATCGGGGACAGCTACAGCGATCTTGTGTGCAATTCCAGAAGCGAGGGCTTTGGCGACGAGGTAAAGAGACGTATCCTGCTGGGCAACTATGCGCTTTCAAGCGGCTACTACGATGCTTACTACGGCAAGGCAATGGCTCTTAAGCAGAAGATACGCGAGGAATACGCGGAGATATTCAAGGGCTGCGACGTTATCCTTACGCCGACCGCACCCACCGTTGCATACGGCGTGAACGAAAATATCTCCGATCCCGCAAAGATGTATCAGGCGGACATATGCACCGTAACGGTGAATATCGCGTCTCTCCCCGCGATCTCCACAACCTGCGGCTACGACAAGGACGGTATGCCCATAGGTATGTCCATAATCGGAAAACACTGGGACGAGGCGACCGTGATCCAGGCTGCCGACGCTTACGAAAAGCAGTTTGAGCGCGTTCCCGCTAAGATATAAAGAAAGGTACGGTGAAAAAAATGTCTGCATATATTCCTGTAATCGGTCTTGAGATCCACGCGGAGCTTCTGACCAAATCAAAGGTTTTCTGTACCTGTTCCGCTGAATTCGGCGGCGATAAGAATACCCGCTGCTGTCCCGTATGCTCGGGTATGCCCGGAACGCTTCCCATTATAAACCAGACGGCCGTTGAGTACGCCGTAAAGGCAGGCTTTGCGCTGGGCTGCGACATCAACAAATTTTCCACATTTGACAGAAAGAACTACTTTTACCCCGATCTTCCCAAGGCGTACCAGATATCTCAGCTGTATCTGCCGCTTTGCATAAACGGTCTCGTGCCTATCGAGTACGAGGTTGACGGTGAAAAGAAAACGAAAAATATCCGCATTAACCGTATCCACCTTGAAGAGGATGCAGGAAAGCTTATTCACGACGATCTTAACGGCGTTTCACTTGCGGACTACAACCGCTGCGGAATTCCCCTTATCGAGATCGTTACAGAGCCCGATATCGGCTCTGCCGATGAGGCAAAGGCTTTTGTTGAAAAGATATCTCTTCTGCTCCAGTACGCGGGAGTTTGCGACTGTAAAATGGAGCAGGGCTCGCTCAGGTGCGACGTAAATATTTCCATAATGAAGCCTACCGACACAGAGCTTGGCACAAGAGCGGAGATCAAGAACCTGAACTCGATCAAGGCTATCGGACGTGCGATCGATTTTGAGATCTACCGTCAGGGCAAGCTTCTGGACATGGGCAAGAGAGTTGTTCAGGAAACACGCCGTTTCGACGACAACAGGGGAGAGACCAAGTCCATGCGTTCCAAGGAGGACGCTCACGACTACCGCTATTTCCCCGAGCCCGATATCTTGCAGGTGAACTTTACCGACGAGGACTTGGACGCTATCCGCGCCAAGCTTCCCGAAATGCCTTACAAGAGACTTGAAAGATACCTTGCGGACGGTCTCAGCGAGACTGACGCGAAGATCATTGTAAATCAGAAAATTCTGTCCGACTTCTTTGACACAGCTGTCAAAGCCTACAACAATCCTAAGTCGGTGTGCAATTTCCTTATCGGCGAGATGATGAGACGTATCAATCTGGGCGAGGTCGCTCTTGATAATCTTCCCTTTACCGCGGAGCAGTTTGCAAAGCTGGTTGAAATGGCGGATACCGACAAGGTGTCCAAAAACGACGCCAAGAGCGTGTTCCGGACAATGTGCGAAAAGGGCGGAGACCCCGAGGAGATCGCCAAGGCTGCGGGACTGCTCATCACCAACGATACGGGCAAGGTTCTTGAAGTTATCGAGGAGGTTCTTGCGGCTAACGAAAAGGCTGTCGCGCAGTACACGGGAGGCGACCAGAAGGTATTCGGCTTCCTTATGGGACAGTGCACAAAGGCTTTGAAAGGCGTCTGCACACCTAAAGTTATTAAGGAAGAGCTTGAAAAGAAGCTTAAATCGCTTTAAAGAGCTTTAAAGGAGAAGCGAAGATGTATTTAGGTGTTGGGCTATACGTCAGGAACAGCGCACAGGCAGTTGAGCTTTACAAAGCTGCCTTTGGCTTGGAGCTTGGTTATCATGTGCTTAATGACGACGGTTCGTATTTTCATTCGGAGCTGATGAAAGACGGCAATGAAATTTGCTCCGTCGTCGAAGCGAACAAACCGAACAGCGGCGGAAATCCCGTGCAGCTTGGCTTTACTTTTCAAACTAAGGAAGAGCTTGAACGCGCATATGAGCTTTTGAAAGACGGAGGAACAGTCGATCTGGAAATTTGTGAATTGCCGTGGAGTCCGTGCGCGGCTTGCGTAACGGATCGTTTCGGAGTAAACTGGTTTCTCTCTTTGCCGCAGCATCGTCCGTCGGAGGATTTTAAGCCGTCGGACTGCGGTTAAGGCGTTTAAACTTTTTTTATGAAAGGAGATCATGCAGTGGATAAAACGGTAAACAAGGTACTCGCCATTGCAAGCGCGGCGCTGCTGGCTGCGGG
>JAAVHL010000093.1 GCA_014799735.1 Ruminococcus sp. | reverse complement strand
GTCAATACCTTTTTTCAGACGTGTGGGATTGGTCACAAACAGGTCGTCTCCAACAAGCTTGACCTTGCTGCCGAGCTGATCGGTAAGCTTTTTCCAGCCGTCCCAGTCCTCCTCGTCGAGAGGATCCTCTATCGAGATGATCGGGTACTTGCCGCAAAGTCTTTTCCACTCCTCGATAAGCTCGTCAGCGGTTCGGGACAGCTTTTTCTTCGGCAGGAAATAGCCCTTGCCATCTGCCTTCCATTCGCTTGAAGCCGCGTCCAGAGCAATGGCGAAATCCGTTCCCGCCTTGTAGCCCGCCGCTTCAACTGCTTCAAGAATAAGCTCGATAGCTTCTTCTTCACCCGAAAGATTGGGAGCAAAGCCGCCCTCGTCGCCCACGCCCGTACTCAGACCTTTTGCCTTGAGAATTTTCGCAAGACGGTGGTATACCTCCGCGCACTGACGAAGTCCATCGCGGAAGCTCTCCGCGCCCTTGGGGATTATCATGAACTCCTGAACATCAAGGTTGTTTGCCGCGTGGGCGCCGCCGTTGAGAATATTCATCATAGGCATGGGGAGCTTTCTGCCGTTCACGCCGCCGAGAAAGCGGTACACAGGCATACGGTAATGGTTAGCCGCCGCCTTTGCCGCCGCAAGGGACACGGCAAGCATTGCGTTTGCGCCAAGCTTGGACTTGTCAGGCGTGCCGTCCGCGTTAAGAATTACCTTGTCAACAGTGTCGGTGTCGGCGGCGTTTATGCCTTTCAGAGCCATGTTCAGAGTGGTGTTTACGTTTGAGACCGCTTTCTGAACACCCTTTCCGCAGTAACGGTTCTCATCGCCGTCGCGAAGCTCCAGAGCCTCATAAATGCCCGTGCTTGCGCCGCTTGGGGCAGCTCCCCTGCCGGCAGTGCCGTCGGAGAGCCAGACCTCCGCCTCAACAGTGGGATTTCCGCGGGAGTCTATTATTTCCCTACCAATGACCTTTTCTATGACCGCTTTTTGTTCAAACATATTTTACCATTCCTTTCGGTTGAAATTTGAGATTAGTATTTACGATTTTTTGGATTTTATGCTTTAGGGCAAATATTCGGCATAGTAAGCACAGAAATTTATTTGGAACGACAAATTTTGATTTAACGCACTATCGTGCGAGTTCTTAGGCGGCGAAGCCGCCGACATCAGCTGGACCAGCTTTAGTCGGCGGCTTCGCCGCCTAAAGTGTTGTTACATATGGCGTTGTGCGTTAAATCAAAATTTATACCACGACCCAATATCTACAAAAATCGTAATTTGCACGTAATTTTCGCCGTACTCTTGCAAAAATCGTGAAAATATGCTATAATTCTAAATATAACATCAGACGTCAAAATTGCTCCGACGGGAGGTTTAAAATGAACGAACTTAACAACAATAACCTACAGCAAAACGAACGCTCCGAGCCGCGCTATTCGGCACACGTGAAGTCCCGAAGAAAAGTGCTGCGTATGCCTTTCAAAACAGCGGCGGCGGTCTTCTTTTCAATGCTTGCGGTTATAGTCGCTCTGGCGGTATCGGTCGCCGTACTCGCTTCAAAGCTTGGCAAAGCCGAAGCCGAGCCTGTTTTTGAGCCGTACGTCCCGGTTGTGAACGAACGGGTCTACGACTTTTACGACGAGGACGACATTATCCTCATGGACGACTACGATTACGGCAGGATATGGCTTCAGGCATTCACAAACGTGCCGCGGCACGGGTACGACTACAGCGGTCTCAAGCTGGAGGATAACAACAGATATACATACAGCGAAAACGGCGAACAGATCTCCCGCACGGGCATTGACGTGTCCTATCATCAGGGGGACGTGGACTGGGATAAAGTCGCCGCCGACGGCATAGACTTTGTTATCATGCGTGTCGGCTACCGCGGCTACGAAAGCGGCGTTCTGAATGTGGACGGCAGGTTTCACGAGTACATAAAGGGCGCGATCGACGCGGGTCTGGACGTGGGCGTGTACTTCTTTTCTCAGGCGGTAAACTCCGAAGAGGCCGTTGAGGAAGCCAATTTTGTCATGGAACAGATCCGCGGCTACAGAATAACTTTCCCCGTTATTTTTGACTGGGAATTTATGGATGACCCCAACGCCCGCACTCACAATATCGAACCCTACACCGTGACCGAGTGCGCCGCCGCTTTTTGCGACACTGTTGCGGACGGAGGATACCGTCCCATGGTCTACAGCAGCAGACGGTTTGCGCTGTTAAAGCTTAACATGGGCAAGCTTGCGGACTTCGATTTCTGGTTCGCGGAATATAAGGACGGTCACAACGAGCCGTCTTATCCTTATAATTTCCAGATATGGCAGTACGCCAGCGACGGCACTGTTGACGGCATAGACGGCGAAGTGGACATGAACATCTGCTTCGCGGATTACGGCAGAGAAGAACGATAATTTTTTACAGAAAGGACTGTTTTTTATGCAGATCACAATTGCATCGGAAAAGACAACGGCTGTTATAGACAGCTTCGGAGCGGAGCTTCATTCGCTTAAAGACGCGGCGGGTTCGGAGTACCTATGGCAGGCTGACCCTGCGGTATGGAAGCGTCACGCGCCTGTGCTGTTCCCTTTTATCTGCAACACCGATTCAAAAAAATACACCTATGAGGGACAGGAGTATCGTCTTGCAAACCACGGCTTTGCCCGCGACAGCGAGTTTGAGCTTGCTTCCTCCGACGGCAGCAGCGCGGAATTTCTGCTTAAATCAAGCGCGGAGACTTTGAAGCTGTACCCCTTTGACTTCGAGCTGCGTATCCGATACACACTGTCGGGAAACAAGCTTACAGTGTCCTACACCGTGAAAAATACCGACAAAAAGGATATGTACTTCTTTATCGGCGGACACCCCGCATTCAACGTACCTATGGGCGGCGAGGACTATGACAACTACTTTGTGGAGTACGAAAAGCCCGAAACGATAATTCAGGAATTCAAGGGCAAGACAACGGTAATTGCGGACAGCACCGCAAAAGTCCCCCTCAGCCATGAGCTTTTTGCAAACGACGTTTTTATGAAAGACGCTCCTCAGTCCTCATGGATAGCGCTTGTCAGCGAAAAGTCGGGACGAAAGATAAAGCTGAACTACGACCCTAAGGGTTGTATCGCGGTGTGGTCGTCCTATTTTGAGGACAAAGCCGTTACCGAACAGGCTAAGTTCGTTTGTCTCGAACCCTGGAGCAGCGTTCCCGTGTACTGCGACAAGGAGGATGACATCACGAAAATGTCCCACGCCATAAGGCTTGCGCCCGAAAAGGAGTATGTTTTTGAGTACTCCATTGAAGTGGGTCAGTAACGGAGGGACACCAATGTACGAGCTTGAACAGGTGGGCGCAAAAAGCTGCTATATAAACTGTCCCGCGAAGATAGGTCTGTATGATGACGGTGAAAACGGCGTGTACCTTATCGACAGCGGCAATGACAAGGAGGCGGGGCGCAAAGTCCGTCAGATACTGGACAAAAACGGCTGGCATCTAAAGGCTATTCTGAACACCCATTCCAACGCCGACCATATCGGCGGAAACAAATATCTGCAAAGTCAGACGGGCTGCAAAATTTACGCCCGCGGTATCGAGCGTGACTTTACCGAGCACCCTATACTGGAGCCGTCCTTTCTCTACGGCGGATATCCCTGCAAGGATTTGCGGCACAAGTTCCTGCTTGCACAGGAAAGCGCTGTAGAATATCTTGACGAAAGCGTTCTCCCCGACGGCATGGAAATAATTCCGCTTCCGGGACACTTTTTCGACATGGTTGGTTTCCGCACGGCGGACAACGTTGTTTTCCTTGCGGACTGCCTGTCCTCGGCTGAAACGCTGGAAAAGTACAAGATCGGCTTTATTTATGACGTTGAAGCGTATCTGAAAACCCTTGAAGCCGTTGAAAAAATGCAGGCGGCAATGTTCGTCCCCGCACACGCGGAGGCAACAGAAAATATTGCTCCCCTTGCGCGGCTGAATATTGAAAAGGTCATGGAGATTGCCGAAAAGGTAACGGAGCTTTGCCGCGAACCGCAGTCCTTTGAGGATATTCTCAAAAGGCTTTTTGACGACTACGAACTGAAACTAAATTTCGAGCAGTACGTCCTTGTGGGAAGCACTGTTCGGTCGTACCTGTCATGGCTCAAGGACGGCGGGAAGCTGTCCGTCGAGTTTGCCGAAAACAGACTTTTATGGAAACGGGTCTGACCTAAATAAAGTATTTTTTCCGAAATTTCGCATACACTAATCCAAACTTATCCGAAAGGAATGTGCGAAATGGAAAAAATAGCATTCTTTGATACAAAGCAGTACGACAAGGTATGGTTCAACAAGCTGAACACAAATTACGACATAAAGTATATACGCTACAAGCTTACGCCCGACTCGGCTTCGGCGGCGCGGGGCTGCAAGGCGGCGGTGGCTTTCGTGAACGACACTATCACCGCCGAGACTATCGACGAGCTTTGCGCGGTGGGCGTGAAAATTCTTGCAATGCGCTGTTCGGGCTACAATAACGTAGATTTGAAATATGCCAAGGACAAGCTTCATGTAGTGCGCGTTCCAACCTATTCGCCATACGCCGTTGCGGAGCATACTATGGCTCTGCTGCTGACCCTGAACCGAAAGATACACAAGGCGTTCATCAGAACACGCGACTTTAATTTCAGCCTTAACGGTCTGACCGGCTTTGACCTTTACGGCAAGACCGCAGGCGTTATCGGTACGGGACAGATCGGCAGGATATTCATTGATATCTGCAAGGGCTTCGGAATGAAGGTAATCGCCTACGACCCTTACCCTGCCGAGGGACATGATATCGAATACGTCGATCTTGACACGCTTTTTGCGGAGAGCGATATTATTTCACTCCATTGTCCGCTGACCGATTCCACAAAATATATTATCAACGAGGCGGGCATCGCAAAAATGAAAGACGGCGCGGTGATACTGAACACCTCCCGCGGACAGCTTATCGACACCGACGCGCTTTTGCAGGCGTTAAAGGACAAAAAGCTTGGCGGCGCGTGTCTTGATGTTTACGAGGACGAAAACGCCATCTTTTTCGAGGACTACTCCAGCACCGTTGTAAACGACGACGTTTTGGCTCTGCTGCTGTCCCTGCCGAATGTTATCGTGACCTCACACCAGGCGTTCCTTACAAATGAGGCGTTACAGAAGATCGCCGAGGTAACGCTGTTCAACCTTGACCAGTTCTTCAAGGGAGAAGCCCTGAAAAACGCTGTCGTATACCAAGAGAATGAATAAGAGACCCGCCGTTTCAAAAGTGAAGCGGCGGGTTTTCTGTTCGGAATATCATGTCAAAATCTTCTTTCTGATTTTGCTCACGTCTGCTTTGAAGCTTCCGGTAAAATCGGTGTACTCAGCCGCAAGGGTATAGGTGTCGTCAATATCTAAATCCACAAATCCGCGGTATGCCTTTGCCGTGCCGAGATTTTCCACAACGCCTCCCTTTGAGTTGTACAGGACAAAAACGACTGTACCGCTTTTAACGTCGGTACTCAAAGAAACCCTTACTCTGTCGCCGCTGTTTCCCTTGAAAGATACCTCGGAGCTTGATGTCTCAGGCTTGCCGTCGTGAACGCTCATGCCGATATTTCCCAACGGCTTGCTTCTTATAAGAACAGCCGCTGTCAGAGCCGCTCCGAGCAAAACGGCAGATGATAACAGTACTACGGTTTTTCTTTTCATATTTTTTCGTTCCTTTCAGACTTTTTCTTCAGCAAAATTACCGCAAGCACCGTAAAAATCAAGTACGCACCTATGGAGATAACGGAAGCCTCTATGCCGAACTCTCCTCCCGTGATAAGGGCATTTTTTGTTTCCAGCACGTAATTGAATATGCAGGTTTCGGAAGTCTCCGTGCCGATATTCAGAATACCGCTTGCCATGCACATATTCCATATTGCGTGCATAAACGCCGACGACCAGATACTTTTGCTTTCGTATGTTACAAGGGAAAAGAGTATTCCCACAATGCTTCCCGCAACCAAAAGCTGTATAAAGCTGACAAGAGACAGCCCTCCGTTCAGAAGGTGGACTGCACCGAACATCACAGAGGGTACAATTACCGCTACAGCCCTATTCCAGCGCATTTCAAGGGCTTTCATGATGACCCCGCGGAACACCGCTTCCTCCACCGCGCCCGCGGCAAGTCCCACCACGAACACCGAGGTGGTTATGCTGTCTGCGATTTGCGAGCTGTCCATTTCGGGATTGTCCCAATGACCTGCCGTCATCAGAAGTCCCGCCGCCACGATTGCGGGCATTATAAACGCCGACACAGCCCAGATCGGCTTGATTTTGTAACGTGTGATACGGCAGTCCGAAAGGGTCACGCCGAGAATTTTCCCGCAGATTATTTTCAGCACTATAAGCGCAAGCAATGGGTACAGAATTGCCGCAATGACGTTCCCTGCGGCTTTGGGAAGTCCCAAGACGATAATTCCGCTGCCTGCAAGCATTGCCAATGTTTGTGTTACTACCAATGCCGTCATTGCCGATAATGCACCCACGACCGCACGCCATGCGGGGATTGTTGCTTTTTCATTCATATTGATCACCCTATCTGTATAATTTAACAATATTATACACCATATACCATTGGCACGCAAGCAACTTTAGTTTGCATTTTCAGAAAAGTTTCTGCAACCTGTGGTTGCCGCCGCACCATAAAAGTAACGGCATAGGACGAGTTTTCGTACGCATATGTTTTTTCGTGAAAACATATCAAGAGGTACGGCAAATGAAAAAAAATCTTGTCCGAAACGTTTCGGTACACATTGACGACGGCGCAGACCTTAATGCTCTTGCCGACATGATAAGCGATCTGCACGCCGACATTATCGAACGCAGACTGAAAAATTCGGGCTTGTCCCCAAAGCAGCAGGCAGAGGTCATCGACAGGATAATAGAAAATCTGAAGTCGCGCGAGCAAAACGGTCTTATAAAATAAAAATGTCCTCGGAAAAATCACGCTTTCCGAGGATTTTTTCTGTACGAAAAAGTTGCACTTTGAGCGGTTGCGCAAATCTGCCGTTGCATGGTACAAAGCTGTTGGTAAGTATGGCTATAAGCCGTTCCCGCGGAGAATCTATTATGCGGCAGCCCGTTACTCCCGCGGCGTTGCAGCCGAAGCCCATTGCCATTGTGAGAGCCTGTTTTCCGCAGGCTCCCGCTTTTTTGAAATGCCTGTCAAGATTGAACGCCGCCCGCGGGAGATACCCCACGTCCTCCAGCAGAGTGAACAGCGGAAAGAATATTGCCATAGGCGGGAGCATCACCGACGTTACCCACGCGAGAACGCGGTACACGCCGTCGATAAGAAGCTCCCGAAGCCACACGGGAGTACCTATCCTCACAAGCAGATCGGAGGGATAATTCGCGCCCTCTATGGTTATCCAGAAGATCACCAGCAGCATAGCCGCCATAATGGGAACTCCCCAAATTTTGTGAGTAAGTACACGGTCGATACGCCTGTCACGCTCGTAATAGTCGGACTTCTCAAAGGTCATGCACTCGGCGGCGTAACGCTCTGCCTGCCGAACCACCGAGGTCACAAGCATATCCTTAAGCACGGCGCGGTCAATATTTTTTTCCGCAAGAAGCTCCCCCGCCCTGAATGCGGCGGAACGGATATCCTTATCGTTGGTAACGTCAAAGCCCGCAAATCCGCTTATGGATTCAAGAAGCTTTTCGTCCCCCTCCAGAATTTTCAAAGCCGTCCAGCGTGAGGAAAGCTTTCCGCCAAGCTTCGGTTCGAGAGCCGAGGATAATATCCCTACCGCGGCTTCAACCTCGTCGGAATAAACCACGCAGGGCTTTTCGGGACGCTTCGCTCCTATCGCTTCGGGAAGTCTGTCCATCATCTCGTCTATGCCCTTTCCGCTCCTTGCCGCCGCGCCGCAGACAGGTACTCCGAGCAGCTTGCTCAGCTTTTCGAGATCGACAGATATCCTTTTCTTTTCCGCTTCGTCCAGAAGATTTACGCACACAAGCGTATGCTCGGTTATTTCTATCGTTTGCAGAACAAGGTTCAGATTGCGTTCGAGACAGGTCGCGTCGCACACCACTATCACCGCGTCGGGTACTCCCGCTTCGGGAGAGCCGAAGCATATAAAATCCCGCGCGACTTCCTCCTCTGCGGAATGAGCAAGCAAAGAATATGTACCCGGAATATCCACCATAACATAGCTGTTCCCGCCCCGCTCGCACCTGCCCTGCGCGTTGCAGACGGTTTTACCCGTCCAGTTTCCCGTGTGCTGCTTCATTCCCGTAAGCGCGTTAAAGACCGTTGATTTTCCCACATTCGGATTTCCCGCCAATGCAATGACCTTGTCTCCCTCGTTTCTATTTATAACAAACGACTCGCCGCAAATATTTCTGCCGACCGATTCAGCGGTAAGACCCATGCAAATCACTCCTTCAAAGATTATCCATTCAGTATATGCATGAGACAGGCAGGACGATTATGGACAAGTCAAAAAGGACAGATACCGCTTTGGTATCTGTCCTTTTCGTGCAATTTCGGTACAGAAGCTTTTTTCTCGTCTCGGAAATCAAAACCACCCGTAAAACGGGTGGTTTGCGAAAGCCCTTAAAGGGCTTGGTACGACCCTTACCCCTTAAGGGGTTCTGAAAAGTCTGCCAACCGCATTTGATTCACGGGCAGCCC